>JAURKV010000295.1 GCA_030831585.1 Ramlibacter sp.
AAGAAGAGACGGTCCATGCAATTCCCTGATGCCGACACCCCGGTCGAGCCCTGGCTCTGGTCCCAGGTCAGCCAAAGCGGCGACGCGCAGGACTACATCGCTTTTCTAGACCACGCCTATGAGGTGGACGACGCCCCGGTGATGGACGCGCTGGAGCGCGCGCAGGCGCTGTGGGATGCGCCGCAGGGCCCGGCGTGCTGGCCCGAGGTGCTGCGTGTGACCGAGGCCGCCGCGCAAGGCGGTGACGGCCGCGCCGTGGTCCTGATGGCCCGGTGGGCCTACTTGGGCGTGGGCCGTGAGGAAGACGAGGCCGAGGCCATTACCTGGCTGCGGCGCGGCGCCGAGCTGGGGCAGCCGCGCTGCATCTTGACCCTGGCGCGTCATCTGGCCCGCACCGACCCCGCTACCGCCGCCGAGCAAGCCGTGCCCCTGTTTGCGCAAGCGGTGGCGATGGGCTTGTGGGAGGCGCACAGTTACTGGGCGGATGTGGAGCCCGAGCGCCAGCGGGAGCACCTGGAGCTGGGCGCCAGCCAGGGCGACCCCACCGGGCTGTACATGCTGGCCTTTCACCTGAAGCAAGAGGCCGCCTCCCCTGAAACCCTGCGCCGCGCGGCGGTGTTGATGCGCCAGGCCGCAGACAAGGGCAGCTCGCAAGCCTGCCTGAGCCTGGCCTTTTGGTACCGCGCCGGAGAGGCTGGCATGCCGGTAGACCCAGAGGCCGCCATTGCCTGGCTGCGCCTGGGCGTGCGCCGAGGCAACGCCCAATGCCTCACGCTGCTGGCGCGCATGCTGCTCAAAGAATGTGAAGGTCGTCGTGACGAGGCGCTGCAGGTCTACACCTGGGCCGCCATGCGGGGCGACGCCATGAACCAGTGCCTGCTCGGGGACGAGCTGATGTTCCATGGCCCCAGCGACGAAGAGCGCGCACGCGGCGTGTACTGGCTGCACAAGTCGGTGAGCCAAGGCTACAAGTTTGCCTGCCAAGGCCTGGGCATTGCCTACAGCCAGGGGCGGGGTGCGGCGATTGATTTGGCCGAGGCGGCCCGCTGGTTTCTGCAGGGGGCGCAGCACGGGTTTGCCCAGTCGCAATGCTCGATCGGCTGCGCCTTGATCAAGGGCGCCGGTGTCGAGCAAAACGCCGAGGCCGCGCACAGCTGGTTTGAGCTGGCAGCCCTTCAAGATGACCCGCAGGGTTTGTTTCTGCTGGGGTTGACGTTTGCCGAAGGGGACGGCACCCCCCAGAGCCCCGAGCGTGCGCTCGAATGTTTTGTGGCGGCGGCCCGGCAAGACCACGCCGTGGCCGCCTTCGAGGCGGGGCGGGCCTACCTGTTTGGCAAGGGCACGCCGCAGCAAAAGCACTCAGCGGCGCGCTGGCTCAAAGCCGCGGCCCGTTTGGGCTGCAATGAGGCCAAGGTGTATTTGGGCGTGATGCTCAAGTTTGGCGACGGCGTTGCCGCCAATGCCCGCTTGGCGGCGCGCTGGTTCCGCGACGCAGCCCAAGACGGTGACGCCGGCGGCATGCGCGAGCTGGGGCTGCTGCACCTAGAGGGGGAGGGGGTGCTACAAGACAAGCCGGAGGCCATTCGCCTGCTGTGTGAGGCTGCGCGCTTGGGTGATGGCGAGGCCCAAGACTGGGTGAAGCGCCTGGGGGTGCAGAAGCCGGTGTGGTTGGAGAGGTTGGTGCAGGGGTTGCCGATGACGGAGGGGGAGGGGGCGGAGCCGGGGGCGGGGCCGGAGCCTGGGCCGAAGGATGTGCCTGGCGTTGAGGGAAATGCGGCCGGCTGAGTAGGCAGACCGCTTCATGCGCCGGGATATGCGCATGGCCTTGATAATTTAGAACAACGACGGCGCCCACGAGGTGGAAATCGTCGACTATCACTGAGAAGGAGTCATGTCATGGCTGCAATCGCCCCCGTAACTCCTGGCGAAATGCTGCAGGAGGAGTTCCTCAAACCTTTGGGGTTGACCCCCTATCGCCTCGCCAAAGACATCGAGGTGCCTGTGACGCGCATTTATGACATCGTCTCTGGCAAGCGCGCGGTGACTGCAGAAACCGACTTGCTGTTGTGTCGCTACTTTGGTGTCAGTGACGGCTGGTGGCTGGCGCTACAGGCTCATCACGACACACAAGTCGCCCGTCGTGAATTGGGAAAGCGGTTGCAGAAAATTCCTCGCTGCAAGCTCTTAACAGAAGCCCCAGCACACTAGGCAACCTGCAATCTCCGCCCAGCGATCGTTAACATCGCTTGCTTTTTGCAGCCCCCCAAATTTGCCCGCAACATGCCACATCAAGCAGCCATCATCAATTCGCGCGGGCGCCTTCCTGCAGAGCTGGTGGAGGCCGCTCGCTTGCTCAAAAAGCATGAGGTTCTGTCCGCGCATGACCTGGGCCGGGTGAAAGCGCTGTCTTCGCCGCCACCTTCGTTTACGTCCGAGCGAGTGGCAAAGATCCGGATCTACAAGGCCAAGATGAGCCAATCAGTCAAGATGTAGGTGCAGGCAAAGCTGCCTATCCTGATGACCACGCTGATCAAAACGCTGTTCCTAGACTTTGACGGCGTGCTCCACCCAACGTTCCCGGTGGAGCGAAACAGGCTGGCCCTGGCGACCTTGCTGGTGGCCCCCGTCGAGCGTTGGCAGCCGCGCATCGTGATCTCGTCAAGCTGGCGCTTTCACTTCACCCACGCAGAAATTCTGGCCGGCCTGCCGCCGCAGATAGCGCGGCAGGTGCAGGGCATGACGGGCGATGCGCATGTGGGGCGCTATGCGCGTTGGCATGAGATCAACAACTACTGCTTGCGTCACCGCATTCACGACTGGCGCGCGCTCGATGACAGCGCCTTTGAGTTCCCGCCGGGTTGCGAAGAGTTGATTCGCTGCGACGGCGCCAAAGGGGTGACGGAGCGGGAGGTGGGGGTGTTGGAGAGGTGGTTGGGGGACGGTGCCTCCCCTCGCCTTGAACACACAAAGCGGTAATGCCTTGGACCGCCAGGCGAATTCACTTCGCCGTGACGGGGCTCCTGGCGGGTTTGCTCAACTTCACAGTAGGTGACATGCCTGCCGTGGCCGCCATGTCAACCAAGGTGTCCAGTGAAAAGAGGTTGATCTTTCCACGTACCAAGTCGGAGATGCGAGTCTGTGTCACGCCAAACATGGCGGCGGCTTCCGGCTGGGTGGATGCCTTGGCCCAGGCGCTCAGGGAAATGCGGCCCGCTTAGTCGGCAGACCGCTTGATGCGCATCGACATGCGAAATGTCGCAGGGCTGATTTCCATCCTTGCGCAGGTCTCGTGCCGCGCCGATGCCTACAGTCTCCGTACTGCGGCACCTCGTGCTGCAGCACAGGAGGCCAATGGACGCCCCAGAGCGCAACTGAGGAAGACCAAGGATCGCCCCCAAGAGGAGCGCCGCCCCTCACTTCGGAATTCATCGACCCATCGAGGAGACATCGCATGTTCACCGCCACATCCCGCCGCCAGGGCGTTTCCCTGCTACTAGCCGTGGTCGCCGCCCTTGGCCTCCAGAGCGCTTCGGCGCAACCGGCTTGGCCAGACAAGCCGGTTCGCCTGGTGATCACCACGCCGCCTGGCGGTCCTGTCGACACCCTCGCGCGTGTCCTGGGTGAGGCAGTTTCGCGGCAGGTCAAGCAGCCGGTGGTGGTCGAAAGCCGCCCGGGTGCGTCCGGCGCCATCGCGCTGGGCTACGTGATGAAGCAACCCGCCGATGGCTACACGCTGCTGATTACCGCCAACGCATCGTTCTCGCTGATTCCGCTTGTTCGCACCATGCCCAACAACAAGCTGGACGACTTTTCTTATGTTGGCCAGCTGGTGTATACGCCTAACGTCTTCGTGGTTCCCGCGGCCAGTCCGGCCAAGACCCTCAAGGAACTGGTGGCGCTGGGCAAGCCGGGCTCGAAATTGAACTACGGAATGATGGCGGGTGTGCCGCACCACCTGGATATTGAGCGCTTCAAAAAGGAGACGGGGGCAGACTTTCTGATGGTGCCGTACCCGGGCGGCGCGCCCATCGTGACCGCGCTGCTTGGCGGCCAGGTCGATATGACCCTGTTCAACGCGCCGCTGTTCGCCGAGCAAGCCAAGGCCGGTAAGTTGCGAGTGCTGGCCACCACCGCCAAGAGCCGACTCGCCACGATGCCGGATGTTCCCACGCTGCGCGAAGCCGGTTTCACGGACCTGAAGCTTTCCGAAGGCACCTCCTACTCGCTGGTAGCACCTGCCGGTATGCCCAAGGCGCTGGCAGACCGCATCTACCAGCAGTTCACTGCCGCTGCCAAGGATCCCGAAGTCCGCAAGAGGTTGGAGGCCGCGGGTTTCGAGCTGCAGCCCGCCGACGGCACTGCTTTGCGCGCCGAACTTCAGGAAGAGTCGCGCGACAACGCCGCGATGGTGAAGGCCCTCAACATCAAGTTGTCCGAATGAATCAGGCGACCCTCAGGCCGGGGTTGCCAGCGGAGCCACCTGGCAACTACCGTCCTGCCCTGCGCTACAGCGGGTGCGTGGAGCACCGCGACGTGATGGTGCCGATGCGCGACGGGGTGTCTCTGTGTGTGGATATCTACCGCCCAGACACAGCGGACAAATTGCCCGCACTGCTGGCGATCGCGCCCTACAACAAGGAACTGCTGTCGCGCGAGTACGCCGCGGCGGTTCCGCCGCAGCCCGCCTGGTCCTCGCTCTGGGCTGGCGCAGTCGAAGCCGGCGACACCGATTTTTTGGTGTCGCGCGGATACATCCACGTGGTCGGCACGACACGCGGTGCCGGCAAATCGGGAAGCGGCGGCAATCCCGCCTGGGACTATTTCGACCTGATCGAATGGATCGCAGTGCAGCCCTGGTGCGACGGCAATGTCGGCATGATTGGCATCTCGGCCTACGGGGCCGCGCAGCTGCAGGCCGCCGCCTTGCAGCCGCCGCACCTCAAGGCGATCTTCCCTTACGACCCGGGCCCCGCCTACCGCGAGTTTCGCGACCGTAACCCCGGTGGCGTGCTGCACACCTTCCCGCTCACCATCGATGCCGGCGCTGTGTCACACGGCAGCACGGGAGCGCCGGGAAAACTCTCCGACGAGACCGAGGCGCTGTGGCGCGAAGCCATGTCCAACCCGGACTTGGTGATGTACCACAGCCTGTACAACATCTTGAGCATGAAGGGGCAGAAGGCCCCGATCTTCTTTCACACCCTGGTGCGGCCCTATGACACGCCGGACTTGGTGCGCAAGGCCGAAGAGATGTTCGAGCGGATCCAGATTCCGGCCTACCTCGGCACCGGCTGGTATGCCCAGACCTACAAGTCGCACTTCCAGGGCGCGCAGCACTGGTACGCCGGGCTGAAGTCGCCCCGCAAGCTCATGATCACCGGCCCGGCCCAACTGGAGCGACCGTTCCGCGCTTTCCACAACGAGATCCTTCGCTGGTATGACCACTGGCTCAAGGGCATCGACACGGGCGTGATGGACGAACCAGCCGTGCAGGTGTACGTGATGGGCGCCAACCAATGGTTGCAGGCGGACAGCTGGCCGCTGCCGCAAACACAGTGGACGAAGTTTTACCTGGACAGCTGGGAACGCCTACGGACTGAGCCTTTCGCCGAGCAGAGTCGCGACGGCTGTACCGCCCCGGATTCGTTCGTGCAGATGCCACCCACCCAGACGCGGAGCATTCAGAAGCTGCGCTACCTGACGCCACCGCTGGCACAAGACACCCTGGTCGCCGGGCCCGCTGCCTTGCACCTGCACGCGGCGATCGACCAGGATGACACCAACTGGATGGTGGTGCTCAAGGACGTGGGTCCCGATGAATCTCTCCAGACCGCCCGCGACACGGGGCCGCTACCGACGCTTCCAGAACGTGAGGTGAGCCGTGGCTGGCTCAAGGCGTCTCACCGCGCATTGGTCCCTGAGCGCTCGCAGCCCTGGAAGCCCTGGCACAAGCTGACGCGAGAGGCGCAGCAGAAGGTCGTTCCCGGCGCTGTCGAGGAATACGCAATTGAACTGATGTCGACCGCCAACCTCTTTCGGCGCGGTCACCGCATTTGCGTTGAGATCAGCAGTCTGGACCTGCCCACCGGTGTGGGGGGCAACACCAACGTCGAATACATCCCCTACCACGTAGGCAGCAGTAAAACAACGCTGCACAAGGTGTACCGCGACGCGACACATCCCTCGCACCTGCTCCTCCCGCTGATTCCTATGCACTCGGTCACGCAGGAGGACGCAGTATGAAATGGGTCGAAGCTAACGGCGTCATGTTGCGCTGGAACCTGCAGGGAAGCGGCGCCGGACCGGTCGTGGTGCTCATTCACGAGGCTGGGGGCTCGCTGGAAAGCTGGGAGGCGGTGATCGCCAACTTGCATTCCGGCTATCGCATCTTGCGCTATGACCAGCGCGGCTTCGGCATGTCGGAGACCGCGCGCGAGCTGTCACTCCCGCGCATGGTGATCGACCTGATCGCCCTGCTCGATGCCCTGGGTCTCCAAGAGCCGGTGCACCTGGTCGGCACTGCGATCGGCGGCAGCATCGCACTGGCGGCAGCGGCGCTTTACCCGGATCGGGTGTGCAGCGTGTTTGCCACCAGCCCGGTGACCGGCGGTCTGCCCGTGTCCGCGCACGAGAGTCTGAACAGGCGCGCCGCGACCGTGAAAGCCGAAGGGATGCGAGCGGTGACGGACGTGAGCTTGCTGCGCTCCTGGCCAGTTGAACTGCGGAAGCAGGCCGATGCCTTCACGCAATATCGCAATCGCTATCTGACCAACGACCCGATCGGCTTCGCTGCGCTCACCCGCGCCTTCCTTGACATCGAGATGGGGCACCTGCTTCCCCGCATCCATTGCCCTGCCATGGTGGTGGGCTGCCGCTACGACGCGGTGAAGCCGCCAGGCGAGTGCGCCAGCGCTGCCGGCCAGATCCCTCAGGGCCGGTACGCCGAACTGGACGCGGGTCACTTCGCTGCGCTCCAGGAGCCTCAGGCCTTCTGCGCTTTGTTGACCGAATTTCTGGAGTCTGTTCATGTCTCTGCATGAAGCCGATGCAACGCGCACAACGCGCGGCGCCTCCTCGCCCCGTCAGCCCCTCCCAACTGGCGCGTGGGACACCCATGCCCACGTGTTCGGTCCGTTCGAGCGCTACCCCCTGGCGGCGGACTGTCGCTATCAGCCACCGCTGGCGATTGCCGCGAGCCACATCGCAGCGCTTGACACCGCCGGCTTTGCCCACGGTGTGTTGGTGCATGCATCGGCCAACGGCTTCGACAACCGCGGCGTGCTCGATGCGATCGCTGCGCATCCCCAGCGGCTGGCCGCCATCGCTGTGCTACCCGAAGATACGAGCGATGCCCAGCTCGCTGCGGCGGTGAAGGCCGGCGTCCGTGGCATTCGCTTCACGGAGACCGGCGAGACGATGGGTGCGCCCAAGCCCACGGGAACATTAGGCCTGGACGCCCTGGAGCGCATGGCCCCGCGCTTGCGGGACTTCGGACTGCACGCCAACCTGTGGGCCCACTGCCGCCACGTCATGGAAAAGCGGGCGATGCTGCAGCGATGCGGGGTCCCGTTGGTGTTCGACCACATGGGTTACTTCGACGTGACCCGGGGTAGCCAGGACGGCTGCTTCAGCTCCTTCGTTGACCTTGTTCGTGGCAGCGATGCCTGGGTCAAACTCACGCCGTCTCGTGTGAGCAAGCAACGCTGGAACGCCTGCGACGACGTGCGGCCTTTCCACGATGCCTTGCTGCAGGCCGCGCCCAATCAAATGGTGTGGGGCAGCGATTGGCCTTACATTGCGATGGACAAAGACCTGCCCGATTTGGGGACCCAAATCGATCTGTTCGATATCTGGACGCCAGACGCGGCACTGCGCCAGAAGGTGTTTGTTGCCAACCCACGGCGGCTGTATGAGCGCTGAGTGGGTTGAGGTCAACGGGGTCAGCCTGCGCTTCGCGCGCGAGGGCTCCAGCGGACCAGTTGTGGTGCTGCTGCACGAGATGGGCGGTGCGATCGAGAGTTGGGACGACGTCGTCTGGGCTTTGCGGGGTGAGGCGCAATTCCTGCGCTTTGACCAGCGTGGTTTTGGCATGTCGGAAAAAGGCCAGTCCATCACGATGGAATCGCTGGTCGACGACCTCGCTGAGTTGCTGGACGCGACCGGCGTGAACGAGCGGGTGATTTTGGCCGGTGCCGCACTGGGTGCCGCTCTGGCACTCGGGTTTGCCGTCCGCCACCCGGCGCGGCTACGCGGCATGGTGCTG
>JAURKV010000026.1 GCA_030831585.1 Ramlibacter sp.
AGCCAGCTCGGCGACGGTGATCATCCGCCAAAATGTAATCCATTGGGACGGTCAAAGCAAGACGCCTTGAAGCCCCGCTCCGGCGCGCCCAGTCGCTGAAGCGGCTCAGCTTCATCTGAGGGCTTGAGCGTCGCGGGGCTTGTCCTGCAGGGATTCAAGCGCGCAGGAGGCCAGGCCCGCCAGGCCCTCAGTCGTATCGCCGCTTGTCCTCGATCACCTTGCCATCCGCCGGCAGGCTGCCGGGCGCAGCCAGCTGCACTTCGCCGCGCAGCTTGGTGACTTCACGCACCGTGGCCACCAGGGCCTGGGCCAGCGCGTCGCCGCCCTCGGCCGCCTCCGCATGCAGCACCATGCGCTCGTCGGCGATCGTGCCTTCCACCACCAGGCGCGCGCGCTGCACGCCGGGGTGACGGCGCACGATCTCGGCCACCTGGGCCGGGTGCACGAACATGCCGCGGATCTTGGTGGTCTGGTCGGCGCGTCCCATCCAGCCCTTGATGCGGGGCGCGGTGCGACCGGTGGGGCAGTGGCCCGGCAGCACCGCGCTCAGGTCGCCGGTGCCAAAGCGAATGAGTGGATAGTCGGGGTCGAGCACGGTGACCACCACCTCGCCCACCTCGCCCTCTGGGACGGGGTCGCCGGTGCCGGGGGTGACGATCTCGACGATCACCTCCTCATCAAGCACCAGGCCCTGGCGCGCCTCGGTCTCGTAGCCAATCAGGCCCACGTCGGCGGTGGCATAGCACTGGTAACCGGTGACACCCTGCGCGGCAAACCAGTCACGCAGCGATGGCGGAAACGCCTCGCCGCTGAAAGCGGCCTTGGTGAGCGAGGGAATCTTCACGCCCTTGGCCTGCGCCGCTTCAAGCATGATCTTGAGAAAGCTCGGCGTGCCCGCATAGCCCTGGGGCCGCAGGTCCACCATGGCCTGCATCTGCAGCTCGGTGTTGCCGATGCCGCCGGGAAAGACCGCGCAGCCCAGGGCGAAGGCGCCCTCTTCCATCATCGCGCCGGCCGGCGTGAGGTGGTAGCTGAAGCTGTTGTGAATCAGGTCGCCCTGGCGAAAGCCAGCTGCGAAGAGCGCGCGGCCCATGCGCCAGGTGTCGGGGTGGTGGCCCTGCGGCTCGTACAAGGGGCCCGGCGACTGAAAAACGCGCTTGGCCGGCCGCGGGTAACGCAGGCCGTTCCAGCCGCTGGCAGAAAAGCCGGCGAAGGGATCGCCCCCCCCCGCCTCGCGTGCGGCCATCTGGGCCTGCAGCAATTCACCCTTGCGCAGCACCGGCAGTGCGGCCAGGGCCTGACGCGAGGTGACCGATGCCGGGTCAACTTGGCGCAGGCGCTCGGCCTGTGCGGGGCTGGACGCCTTGGCATGAGCCACTTGGGCGGAGAGTGCCGCCATCAGGGCGGCTTCGCGGGCGCGAGGGTCGCGCCGTTCAAGGTCGTCAAAGCTGTGCTTATTCATGCAGCGCAATCTAAAGCGCTGCCACTGGACATACTGTCGCGGCCCCACCATTTGAAGCGGGCCGCTGCCCCGGGTTAACCCGCTGGATGCGAAAGTTCCAAGAAAGGCGCTGCTGCACAATAATCGGCGTGACACCTGCCGACAAACTCCGCCGCTTCCTCGAGGCCTCGGCCTGGATGCAGTCGCTCACGCCCGAACAGGCCGAGCGTGTGCAACGCGATACGCTGGCCCGCAGCTTCGACACGGGGGCCATGGTGTGCGCCCGCGGCGCACCCTCGGCCCACTGGATCGGGGTGGTCGAGGGCATGCTCAAAGTGGAGACGGTGACCGCCGGCGGCAAGAGCGCCAGCTTCATCGGCGTGCCCTCCGGGGCTTGGGTGGGGGAGGGGTCCGTCATCAAGGGCGAGTTGCGTCCCTATGACATCGTTGCCATCCGCGACAGCATCGTGGCCTACATGCCACGCGCCACTTTTCTGTGGCTGATGCAGGAGAACCACCATTTCTCGCGCTGGCTGATCGACCAGCTCAATGCGCGCCTGGGGCACTTCATTGCGATGGTGCAAAGCCTGCGCCTGAACGACACCAACGCGCAGGTGGCCTATTGCCTGGCCAGCCTGTTCAACCAAGACCTGTACCCGGGCAGCCGCTCCCAACTGGCGATCTCGCAAGAAGAAATCGGGCGGCTCTCCGGCGTGTCCCGCCAGATTGCCAACCGGGCCCTGCACGAGATGCAGGACAAGGGCATCGTCCGCATCGGCTACGGCAGCATCGAGGTGCTCGATTTGCCGGCCCTGCAGGCCATCGCTGCCGGGAACAACGAATAAGAACGCCGGCTCCGCGCCGGAACCTTGTAGCGCGAGACCTTGAGCGCCGCCGGGCCGCCCCAAGGCGCGAGGGCCCCCTCGGGGGGCAGTGAGCCACACGCAGTGGGCGAGCGTGGGGGCAATTCCTAAGCGCCGCCGGGCCGCCCCAAGGCGCGAGGGCCCCCTCGGGGGGCAGTGAGCCACACGCAGTGGGCGAGCGTGGGGGCAATTCCTAAGC
>JAURKV010000027.1 GCA_030831585.1 Ramlibacter sp.
GCCGACGCGGTAGCCCGCGCCGCCTCTGAGGTGGTGCGCCTGGCCAATTCGCGCAGCGGCGAGGGCTTCACCGCCATCAGCCCGGAAGCGCGCAAGAAGTTCTGGCTGGACCGCAAGCGCACTGCCGCCATCAGCCGACACACCAACGCCTTCAAGATCAACGAAGACGTGGTGATTCCGCTGGACCGCATGGCCGACTACACCGACGGCATCGAGCGGATCAACATCGAGTTGAGCCTGCGCAACAAGCTCAAGCTGGTGAGCGAGCTGGAGGCCTTCTTCGCACGCGGTCAACTGCCCCTGGGCAAGCACGACGATGCCAGCGAGATTCCGTCCGCCGAATTGTTGGAAGACCGGGTGGCCCAGGCCCTGGCCCTGCTGCGCGAGGTGGGTGCGCTCTGGCAAGACTGGCTCACCCGGGTGGACGAATTGTTCCCGCAACTGCAAGACCACTCCCTGCGCGCCAGCTGGAAGACGCAGATCCGCGGTCCCTTGCAGCAGATCTTCTCTGGCCAGGCCTTTGGCCCCTTGCTGGCCGAGGTGAACGCCATCCACAAGCGCGTACTCAAAGGCCGTGTCTGGGTGGCGCTGCACATGCACGCTGGCGACGGCAATGTGCATACCAACATTCCCGTCAACAGCGACGACTACGCCATGCTGCAGGCCGCCCACCAGGCGGTGGCGCGCATCATGGGGTTGGCGCGTTCGCTCGGCGGCGTGATCTCCGGCGAGCATGGCATTGGCATCACCAAGCTGGAGTTCCTCACCGACGAGGAGCTGGCGCCCTTTTCCGACTACAAGCGCCGTGTCGACCCCGAGGGCCACTTCAACCGCGGCAAGTTGCTGCGTGAAACGGGCATCCGCAACGACAACGGCATCGAGCTGCGCGCCGACCTGGCCCATGCCTACACGCCCAGCTTCGGGCTCATGGGCCATGAGTCGCTGATCATGCAGCAGTCCGACATCGGCGCCATTGCCGACAGCGTCAAGGACTGCCTGCGCTGCGGCAAGTGCAAGCCGGTGTGCGCCACCCACGTGCCGCGCGCCAACCTCCTGTACAGCCCGCGCAACAAGATCCTGGCGACTTCGCTGCTGGTCGAAGCCTTCCTCTACGAGGAGCAAACCCGGCGCGGCGTCTCGATCAAACACTGGGAGGAGTTCGAGGACGTGGCTGACCATTGCACGGTCTGCCACAAGTGCGAATCGCCCTGTCCGGTGAAGATCGACTTCGGCGACGTGTCCATGAACATGCGCAACCTTTTGCGCAAGATGGGGCAGAAGACCTTCCGCCCCGGCCAGGCCGCGGCCATGTTCATGCTCAACGCCACCAACCCCGAGACCATCAAGCTCGCGCGCAGCGCGATGGTGGGGGTGGGCTTCAAGGCTCAGCGCCTGGCCAGCGACCTCCTGCGCGGTTTTGCCCGCAAGCAGACCGCTCTGCCACCCTCGACCCATGGCACCGCTCCGATCAAGGAGCAGGTGATCCATTTCATCAACAAGAAGTTGCCCGGTGGTTTGCCCAAGCGCACCGCCCGCGCCTTGCTGGACATCGAGGACAAGGACTACGTTCCGATCATCCGCAACCCGAAGGCCACCACCAGCGATTCGGAGGCGGTTTTCTACTTCCCAGGTTGCGGCTCCGAGCGCCTGTTCTCGCAGGTGGGCCTGGCCACCCAGGCCATGCTCTGGGACGCCGGCGTACAAACCGTGCTACCTCCGGGCTACCTGTGCTGCGGCTACCCCCAGCGCGGTGCGGGCCAGTTCGACAAGGCCGAGAAAATCATCACCGACAACCGGGTGCTGTTCCACCGCGTCGCCAACACGCTCAACTACCTGGACATCAAGACGGTGGTGGTCTCCTGCGGCACCTGCTACGACCAGCTCCAGGGCTACGAGTTCGACAAGATCTTCCCGGGCTGCCGCATCATCGACATCCACGAGTTCCTGATGGAGAAGGGCTACAAGCTGGAGGGTGGCCAAGGTTACCTGTACCACGACCCCTGCCACACCCCCATGAAGCTCCAGGACCCGATGAAGACGGTCAAGGCCTTGGTCGGTGACCAGGTGCTCAAGTCCGACCGCTGCTGCGGCGAGTCGGGCACCCTCGGTGTGTCCCGCCCGGACATCTCCACCCAGGTGCGCTTCCGCAAAGAGGAGCAACTGCGCAAGGAGGAGTCCGCGCTGCGCGCGACTGGCTCGGTGGCGGCCGAGGGCCCGGTGAAGATCCTCACCAGCTGCCCCAGCTGCCTGCAGGGCCTCTCCCGCTACGGCAATGACCTGCAAAATGGCCTGCTTGAGGCCGACTACATCGTGGTCGAGATGGCGCAGCGCCTGCTGGGTCCCGACTGGATGCCCCAATACGTGCAGGCCGCCAACCAGGGCGGCATCGAACGCGTGCTGGTCTGATCACCCATTAAATTAAATATTAATAGCTAAAAAACACCCCATGCGTGTATAAAAGCACGTATTGATGAGCTGAGCCCCATCCTGGGGCCAGGGGGTGTACATGCGGCAGTTGTGGGTTCGGGCGCTGGCGGCGGTGCTGGCAGGGCTTCTTGTGGGGGGGCAGGCGCAGGCGCAGGTCCAAACGCAGGTCCAAACGCAGGTCCAAACGCAGGTCCGAGTGCAGCCGCGTTCGCCATTTCAATTCCAAGCTCCATCCCGAGCCCAACCGCCAGTTCTATCGCCAGTTCTATCGCCAGTTCTATCGCCAGGTCAATCGCCGGTTCAATCGCCGGTTCAATCGCGGGCCGGTGAGGTCGAATCCCTGCGCGGCGTGGTGGTGGCCCAGGCCCCGGGCGATCCGCCCCGCAGCCTGGCCCGGGGTGACACCCTGCGCGAGGGAGATCAGCTTCAGTCTGCGCCCTCGAGCAGCGCGGTCCTGCGGCTCGACGACGGCAGTCGCCTGACCCTGCGCCCCGACACCCGCTTGGTGCTGCGCACCTGGCGCTACCAGCCCCAGGCGCCGGGCGAGGAGCCTGCCCCCGACAACCGCTTGGTGGTCGACTTGCTACGCGGCGGCCTGCGGGCAGTGGCCGGGCTCGTCACCCGCAGCGGACCAGACGCCGCGCGCATTGAGACGCCGGTGGCCGCCATCGGCATTCGCGGCACCGACCTGTACGCCCGCTTGTGCCGGGGCGAGGCGGACTGCCTGCCGCCCCGGTCTGGCACCGGTGCGGCCCCCGATGGGAGTGCGGCGGCACGCCGTGCCGCGGGGAGCGCAGCCCCACCCACCAGCGCCCGTGTGGTGTCGCTCGAGGGCCGTGCCGAGGCGATCGACCCGCTCGAGCGGCGCAGGCGACTGCTGCCCGGTGCCAGCCTCTACCCCGGAGACCGCATCGTCACCGCACCGGCCAGCCACCTGGTGATGGCCTTTCGCGACGACGCGCGCCTGACCCTGGGCGCCGCCTCCGAGTTGCGTATCGACGACTACCGCTACGACGAGGAGGCGCCGCAGGAGGGCCGGATGCTGCTGTCGGTGGTGCGCGGCACCTTGCGCGCGCTCACTGGCCTGATCGCCCGGGCCGACCCGCGCCATGTCACCGTCACCACCCCGACTGCGACCCTGGGCATCCGGGGCACCGGCTTTGACCTGGCCTGCCTGGGCGCCTGCGCCGAGGGCCGGCGCGCGCCGGCCGAGGAGGACTGGCTCAGGGTCTGCACCTGGCGCGGCGCGGTCGACCTGCGCCCGCCGGACGAGGCGGTGTCTGAGCCAGTGGTGGAGGACCGCTGCGCGGCGCTCGCGGCGGCCGGGGTCCAGCCCCTGACCACCCCCCTGGTGCTGGAGGGGCCGCGTCCCGATTCGGTCACGGTGCCTGCCTCGCTGTTTTCCCGCATGCCCCTGCCGGCGACCCTCGATGGCCTGATGGTCTACGTGGAGGTGGGCAGTGTGCGCCTGTCGGGCGCCGCGGGGGAGCGTGACCTGGGCAACGGCGAGGCCGGCCTGGCCGACGCCAGTCGGGTGGAGCGCCTGGCCGATATCAGCTGGGCGCGTGAGCAGTGGCAGACCGGGCTGGGCTCCCTGCTTGGCACCAGTGGCCTGAGCGCGATATGTCGGCGCTAGAACCAGATCAAGGAGTGCAGGGATGAAGGCAACTTGGATGTGTTTATGGGTTCTCCGCGCCGCTGGCGCAGGCACGCTGGCGCTGGCGCTGGTGGCTCCAGGCTTGACGATGGCGGAGGCTGGGGCCGACGGGCCCCGCTTTGACATCACCGGCTTCGACCTGCGTGGCCCTGACCCCTTGCCGCCCGGTCACGCCGACGAGGTGCTCGCGCCTTTCGTCGGCTCCGGCGCCAGCCTGGCGCGGCTGCGTGAAGCGGTGGCGGCGCTGGAGGCGGCGCTGCGGGCAAAGGGCCTGGGCTTGTACCGCGTGACGCTGCCGCCGCAGGCCCTGGAGGGCCGGGTGGTGCTGGCCCTCGAGCCGCGACGACTTGACCGGATCGAGGTGCAAGGGAACAGCCTTTCCAGCGAGGCTCAGGTCCGCCGCAGCCTGCCAGCGCTGATCACCGGTAGCACGCCCGACCTGCACCGCCTCGCGGCTGAGGCCTCACTGGCCAACGACAGCCCGGTCCGCCAGGTGCAGGTGGTGTTGCGTGACGGGCGCGCCGAACTGTCAGTCCCAGGTCGGGGGGAGGGCGACGCTGCCGACGGGGAGCGCATGGAGGCGGGCCGGGTCGACGCCAGGATTTTGGTGCGCGAGCAGCGGCCCGCATCGGTGACCGCAACCTTGTCCAACCATGGCAGCGCCGCCACCGGGCGGGACCGATTCACGGTCAGTGGCCGCCACGCCGACCTGGCGGGTCGTGACATCGACCTGCAGGCGAGCTACACCACCTCACTCGAGCGGCCCCAGGATGTTCGTCAGGCAGGGCTCTCCCTGCGGGTGCCGCTTTACTCGGTGGGCGCGCAGCTGTCCGGCTTCATCACCCGCTCAGACATCGTCGGCGACTTTGGCGACTTCCGCAGCACCGGCGCGGGTTCGGTCTCGGGGCTTGAACTGGCGACCTACCTGGCCACCGGCGGACAGACCCGCCACCGTGTGGCGCTGAGCCTGCAGGACCGCCTGTTCGAAACGACCCGTATTGACGACCAGTTGCTGCCCGGCCAGGTGGACCGGCGCAGCCGCCCCTGGGGCTTGCGCTACGCGGGTCGGCTGGAGGTCCAGCCCGGGGCGACCCCAGAGGCTGGCCCGATGGCGGCCGTACGGCCCGAGACCGGGCAATGGCAGTGGGCCGCCGAGTGGCTGGCGAATACTGGGTCTGGTGCCGGCAATGACCTGGCCGCCTATCAGTCGGAAGACCCGCGTGTGCACCGGGTGCGATGGCAGGCCCTGCGGCTGTCAATCGCCAATGGCCGGGACTTGTCCGCCTGGCGCCTGCTCTGGCGGGTGCAGGGTCAACTGGCCAGCACTGCCTTGATCGCTGGCGAGCAGTTCGGCCTCGGCGGTCTGAACTCGGTGCGCGGCACCCGGGACGAGCGACCCTTGTCCGGTGACAGCGGCTGGCAGGGCTCGGTGGAACTCGCTGCCCCGCCCCGGGATGGCTGGCGGGTCGTCGGCTTCGTGGACGCCGGCGGCATCGTGAGCAAACCCGCGCAGGACAGTGAGCCGGCACCTGACCGGCTCGTCAGCGCCGGGCTGGGCCTGCGTTGGAGCGAGCCCAGGCTCGCGTTGGTGATGGATTGGGGCCGTATCATCACAGGCAGCCGCGTTCCGCTGGCGGTGCGGCCCAGCGCGCCGCAGCGGGGCAACGAGCGGCTGTACCTGGCCCTTTCCTTCCGTTTCTGACTGCGAGCATTTCATTCATGGCTGGTCTTCAAGCCGATACGCCCGTCCCCACCTCCGTCACCGCCCACGGCCAGTCCCGTGTGCTGGAGGTGGCCTTTTCCGACGGTGCCCACTTTCGCATTCCGTTTGAACTGATGCGCGTGTACTCGCCCTCGGCCGAGGTCCAGGGGCATGGCCCCGGTCAAGAGGTGCTGCAGACTGGCAAGCGCGATGTCACGCTCGAAGCGCTCGAGCCGGTGGGCAACTACGCGGTGCAGCCGCACTTTTCCGACGGGCATTCGAGCGGGCTCTTTTCCTGGGCGTATCTCTACCGGCTTGGGGCCGAGCAGGACCGGCTGTGGGCCGACTACGAGCGCCGCTTGGCTGAGGCCGGCCGAGGGCGGGACGAGCCGATGCCGGTAGCAGCCGGCGGCTCCTGTAGTCACTGAGGAGCGAGCGCCGCTTTGGGTGGCCGCTTTGCCGCCTTTGCGAATGCGGCCTTTTCGCATGCGGCCTTTGTGCCTGCGGTCTGTCATGCCCCGGCCGGGCCGGGGTTTTCGCCCGTCCACGGGGGCCACGCCTCCTACAATCGGCTTCATGAGTTCCACCCATTTCGGCTTTCAGCAGGTCGACGAGCAGGATAAGGCCCGCCGCGTGCGCGGTGTGTTCGATTCCGTGGCCTCGCGCTACGACATGATGAACGACCTCATGTCGATGGGCCTGCATCGCGCCTGGAAGGTCTATACCGTCATGGTGGCTGACCTGCGCCCGGGCCATCAGGTGCTGGACATCGCCGGCGGCACCGGTGACATGGCCGAGGCCTTCGCGCGCAAGGTCGGACCCACAGGTCGGGTGGTGCACACCGACATCAACGAGGCCATGCTGCGCACCGGGCGTGACCGTTTGGTCGACGCTGGTCTGGTGCTGCCTACCCTGGTGTGCGACGCCGAGAAGCTGCCTTTTCCCGACGCCAGCTTTGACCGCGTCTGCGTCGCCTTTGGCCTGCGCA
>JAURKV010000028.1 GCA_030831585.1 Ramlibacter sp.
ACCATCCGCGCCACTGCAGCCAACGCCGGCTACCTGGACATCAAGATGGTGCCCGAGCGTCACAACAACGTGAAGGTGCTACTGCTCATGGACGTGGGCGGCACCATGGACGAACACATCGCCCGGGTCGAGGAAATGTTCTCGGCGGCGAAGGCCGAGTTCAAGCACCTCGAGTTCTATTACTTCCACAACTGCGTCTACGACTTCATGTGGAAGAACAACAAGCGCCGCTTCTCGGAGAAGTTCCCCACATGGGACATCATCCGCAAGTACAACAAGGACTACAAGCTGCTGTTCATCGGCGATGCGACCATGAGTCCGTACGAGATTCTCCAGCCGGGTGGCAGTGTCGAGTACAACAACGAGGAACCTGGCGCCGAGTGGATGCAGCGACTGACCCATGCCTTCCCGAAGTTCGCCTGGATCAACCCCGAGCCGCAGGGCGTGTGGCAGTACCGCCAGAGCATCTCCATCATCCAGCAGCTTGTGAGCCAGCGCATGTTCCCCCTGACCCTCAAGGGCCTGGAGGATGCGATGCGCATGCTGTCCAAGTAGGCGGCTGCAGGGCAGTGTTTCCGGATTGTCACAATCCTGGAAGAAAATCTGGACACCTACGGAGAAGCGCATGAAGTCCCACCGTCCCCTCGCAGGCACCGAGTCCCTCATCACCCCACACAGCAGTCCCAGCAGTCCCAGCGGTCTGGCCGTCTCGCGCCGGCAAGCGCTGCTCCTCTCGGCCGCCACGCTGCTCTCCGGCGCAGGAACCGGCGCCCGCGCCGCCAGCTGGCCTGAGCGCGCTGTGCGCATCGTCGTGCCCTTCGCCGCTGGCGCTGGCACCGACGCCATGGGACGTCTGCTGGCGCAAAAACTTGGCGAGTTGCTCGGAGCCACCTTCGTGGTGGAAAACCGTGCCGGCGCCTCGGGAGCCATTGGCAGCCAGCATGTGGCGCAAAGTGCGCCCGACGGCCACACCCTGCTGTTGGTGGCTGCGCCCTTCACCACCGTGCCTGCCGTATTGCCCCAGGCCGGCTACGACCCCGTGCAGGGTTTCACGCCCATCAGCATGGTGGCCGAAGGTCCGCTGCTGTGGGTGTGCAACAAGGACCTCCCGGTCGCCAACCTGAGGGAGCTGGTCGAGTACGCGCGGACCCGTCCGGGCCAGCTCAATTACGGCTCGGCTGGCGCCGGCGGCATCAACCACCTGGCGCTCGAGAGCCTGAAAGCCCGCACCGGAGTCGCCATCACGCATGTCCCGTATCGCGGCATCGCACCTGCCACCCTGGACCTGGTGGCCGGGCAGATCCAGCTGCTCACGGGCACCATCCCGGCCCTACTGCCCTTCATCCGCGATGGCCGGGTCAAGCCGCTGGCGGTCACTGCGGCCCGCCGCAACCCCGTGCTGCCCGAGGTGCATGGCCTCACTGAATCAGGCCTGGCAGGCACTGAAGTCACCAACTACTTCGGCCTGGTGGCGCCGCGTGGCACGCCGGCCGCCGTGGTCGAGCGGATCAACGAGGCCCTGCCCCGCATCCTGGCCCAGAGCGACGTGCAGGCCCGCTTCAGGACCGACGCGCTCGAGCCGTCTCGCCTGGGCCCGCAAGCACAGGCGGCCTTCATCGCGCAAGACTACGCGGGCTGGCAAAAGGTCGCCGCGGCGCAGCAGATCAAGCTGGAGTCGGTCTGATCGGTCTGATCGGTCTGATCGGGCGTGCGGCCGCGCCCTGTGCATTACCCGCTTCCTGACGGCGTCCACCCACGACCTTGACGGTGGGCGGTGGCCAGCGGAAGCTGCCCATGCGTATCCATCACAACGCCCGACCGCGGCACGCAGGAAGCCCGCCAGGTTGACCCGTGGCGCGATGGGAGGCACGCGCACAGGGGGGAAAAACATGAAAGACTGGTTTCGGCCAGCTTGGGTATTGGCAACGATTGCCTCCATGCTTGGCCACAGCATCGCCCACGCAGGCGCAATGGACTGGCCCCAGCTGGTCGGAGGCGCCCATGAGCCGGTGTGCCAACAGGCGCTGCAACTAGCCCAAGCGAGGTTCAAATCGACCGACGTCAATCTCGGTGAGTTGGGTGATTCCTTCAGCGAAAGCTCGGGCGACGCGCTCTTCACCGAGGAGCCGGACCCAAACGATTCAAGGGCCACGCTCTCCTGGCAAACGCAGCCTTACCAAGGTCATCGCCTGGTGATTCGGTCAGGTGAAGCGCGGGGCGACACGGTCTACCAAGCGGGCTTGGTTCAGGCAGACCTGCAGATGCCGCGATCTTATTCAGGGGCCCATGTGACCGCGATGCCGGGGGGCGGCAGCTATCACAGCCCGCGGGTGCTCCAGAGCGAGATCCCTGGCAAGTTAGGCCTCATCGATGAGGGCGAGCCCTATGAATTCTTGCCGACCTGGACCGTCTACGTCACCGTGAGCGGCCAGTTGCAGGAGACCTGCAAGATTCAATTTCGTAAGGAGGTGAAGCAGGCCTCATCGTTGCTTCCGCGCCCGGTTCAGCGGCTGGCCATGCTCCTCGATCGCTCCATCGGGCGGGACGAAGCCAGCTTCCAGACTTACAACCCGATCGCCCGACAAAAAATTGAGGCCAGTCAGGCCTGGGCCAATGCAGCACTGCGTCCCTGGGCCACGGGCAACCCCTACAACTCGCGCGAAGAAGTGGATGCGGGCTTGGCGATGTGGGCGCAGAACGGCGCTGCGAATCGAGCCGAGCATGCGGAGATACTGGCTCAATACAAGCGCGCAGAAAAATCACTCGCGGGCTACTACAGAGCGCAATTTCTGATGTCGAAAGACGAATCGCAAGCCACGGCACAACGTGTGCTGGATATTGCGTTCAGGACATACTACGTTTTCCATAAGGACCGCTAACCTGGCCGGAGGCGGCCACGCGCCCGGATCTGCTGACAGCCAAATACCGCTTGCGATGTTTTTTAATGTCAATACAATAATTGATGCGACTCGAGTTCGATCCGGTCAAGGCAGCCGCCAATCTGGCCAAGCACGGCCTGCGATTTGAAGATGCCTGGCTGGTTCTCGAGTCCAGGTACCGGCTCGATGTGCAAGTGATACGTGGGGGTGAGCAAAGGATGCAGTCCTTGTCGTATGTGCTGGGGCACTTGGCCGTGCTGACGGTGGTCCACACCCCCAGGGGAGACGCAGTTCGCGTGATCAGTTTTAGGCGCGCAAGCGCACAGGAATCGGAGGCCTATCGTGACTGGCTCCAAGACGATGTCGAGTGAGCGATCAGCCATCTTGGCTGCACTGAAGCAGCAACCCAAGGACGGCCACTATGTTTGGGATGGCCAATCGGAAGACGACCGGCCGGCAACAACTTCCGAACTGGCGGCTGCCCGCAGCGAATCGCGCAAACGTGGCCGCCCGGCGGTCACGGTCAAGCGGCCGATGCTGAGCATGCGGACCGACCCCGACGTTCTGGCCTACCTGCGAGGCACCGGCAAAGGATGGCAAACCCGCGTCAATGCGCTGCTGCGAGAAGCCGTCGCGAAAGGCAAGCTGTAGCACGCAGGCGAGTGCCGAACGCGCACTGGCGGGCGGGTACCCGGGTCCGTGGGTAGGTGTCCGGACCGTCGCCTACGCTTGGGCGTACAGCGCCCGCAAACGAATCTTGTCGACCTTGCCAATCGCGTTGCGGGGAAGCTCGTCGATGAAGACCAGATCCGACAAGCGCTGGGTGCGGCCCACGCGTTCGGCCAACCAGTCCATCAACGCCTTGGGCTCGGCCTGGGCACCGGGGCGCAAGACCACATAGGCCACTGGCGTCTCTCCCCATTGCTCGGAGGGCACACCCACAACGCCGCATTCGCCGACCGAGGGGTGGCCGCGCATCACGACTTCGAGGTCACTCGGGTAGATGTTGAAGCCGCCGGAGATGATCATGTCCTTGCGACGACCGCGCAGCATGAGAAAGCCGTCTTCGTCGAAACAACCCAGGTCGCCGGTGCGGATGTAGCGCCGGCCTTCCTCGTCGAACCATTGGGCCTCGGCGGTGCGCGCCGGATCGCCAAAGTAAGCCGTCATCATCGAGAAGGAATGCCCGACCACTTCACCGACCCGCCCTGGCTCGGGCGCGAAGGCCTGCCCCGCTTCATCGAGCAGTCGGATCCTGTGGCCCGGTGTCGGCTGGCCCACGGTGTGCAGCTTGTCTGGATGCGCCTGGCAATCGAGCAGGAACGTGCCGCCGCCCTCGGTCATTCCGTAAATTTCCAGCATGCCGCCCGGCCAGCGACGCACGATGTCGGCCTTGAGGTCAGCGCGAAAGGGCGCGCTTGTACTGAGCTTCATGACAAAGGCGCTCAGGTCGTAGTCATCGAAGCTGGAGTCGGCCATCAGGCGCTGGTACTGCACTGGGACCAGCATGGTGTGGGTAGCGCGAAGGGAAGAGGCCAGCTCGAGGTAGCCCGCCACGCTGAACTTGGGGACTAGGTGCACCCGGCCGCCGGCGGCCAGGCCGGGCAAGACCGCCACCAGAGTGGTGTTGGAGTACAGCGGCGTGGCAATCAGCGTCACCGAGTCCGTCGTCATTTGGTAGCGCTCTGCGCGCCGAACATGCATCCAGCGCATCAGGTGGGGCTGGACGATACCCTTGGGCTCACCGGTGGTGCCGGAGGAATAGATGATGTTGAACGGGTCGCCGGGCGTCACGTTCGCCGGTGTCGGCACCCCCGGCTGATCGCCCCAGGGTCGGCCCTCGCTCCGGTAATGACCCTCGGTGCTGATCTCGATCAGTGACAGGCCCAGGCCGTGACGGCCAAAGTCCAGGTCGCCATCGGCAAAGAGCCAGCGCGCACCGCAGTTGGCCAGCATGCTGGCCCATTGGGCGGGCGTGGCCAGCTGCGGCAGCGGCACCGCCACGCCACCAGCCACCACCACCGCGAGATAAGCCAGCAACTGCGCCACATTGCTGCGCCCCAGCATCGCCACGGGCTCGTGGGGCCGAAGGCCCTGCGCCTGGAGGGCCGCGGCCATGCCCTGCACTCGGTCAACGAGCGATCGCCAGGTGAGCGTCTGCTGATCGTCCGACAGGGCGATCGCATCCGGCCGCAGCCGCGCCCAGGGGGTGAGCCAATCGGGGACGCGGCAGAAATCGGCGGACCAATCGGGAAAGGGGGTCTCTGCGGGCGTGTGCATAGGGGCGTGAGGGGACTGTTGCTTCATCATGTCGAGACAATTCTAGGCAGCGTGCCTCGACGAGCCCTGCATATGCGAGCCCGGACTGCGTGGATACGAGCCGAGTGGATCCGTGCCCGTGGGGACCCGATCAATTTCAACCGGTCAGGCCCAAGCGCTTGACAACGCGTCGCTCGTTGACGATCTCCTTCTCGACGGCGGCGACGAAGGCGCGCGGGCTGTCGGTGACGTCCATGATGGCCGCATTGCGCTGGACATGCGCGCGTACCGCGTCGGTAGCACAGGCCTCGGCCAGCACCTGATGCATCCGCTGCACGATGGCGTCCGGCGTGTCCTTGTGCATGGCCATACCGCCCCAGGCGGAGTACTGGTAGCCCGGGACGCCTGCCTCCGCCAGGGTCGGCACGCTGGGAAGCGCCGCCAGTCTGGCGGGAGTTGTCACCGCCAGGGCCCGGAGCTTGCCGCCCTGGATGTTGGGCAAAAGCGCGCCCAGCACACTGATGGTGAAGTCGATCTGCTTGCCGAGGAGGGCGTTGGCCGACTCCACCGCACCCTTATAGGGAATGTGGGTGGCGCTCAGGCCAGGCAGAGCCTCGGTCATGTACTCGACCGCCATGTGCGCGGGGGAGCCCTGGCCGGCCGTGCCGAAGGTCAGGGTGCCAGGCCGGGCCTGGATCGCCTTGACCAGGTCTCCTGCCGTCTGGTAGGGCGACTCCGCGTTGACCGCCAGAACGAAAGGCGAATTGCTGATGCGCGTGACCAGCCGCACCTCGCGCAGCAGGTCGAATGGCGCAGGCATGGCCGCCAAGGTCACATGGCCGGAAGACAGGTACACCAGGGTGTGGTTGTCCGCTGGCTGAGCGGTCATCGCACGAACGCCAATGAGGCCGGAGCCACCGGGCCGGTTTTCGACCACGACGGAGGTGCCGAGGATGCGAGCCACCTGCTCGCCGACCGAGCGCGAGGTGCTGTCGGGCGTCCCGCCAGCCGGGTAGGGCACGATCCAGCGCAGCGGCTTGCTCGGCCAGTTGGCGGGCTGGGCCATGGCAGGAACCTGGGTAGCCAGACCGGCTGCCGCCAACCATTGAAGGGCGCCACGACGACGGATCGATTCATTCATGATTGCATCTCCTATTGATGGACGGGTTACACGTTGCGCCCTCAGTCCAACTGGACTTCGGACTCGAGCCGGTTCACGATGCTTCCAGGCGCCTGGGGCCCGGGCTCGATCCGCACGCGGCGGATCTGCCCAGGGTAGGCGTGGGGATCGCCGGGGCTCAGGCCTGGGATCACTTTGCGCTTGCGGTCGCGCCCCACATCCATCCCCTCCCCCGCGATGCGCAGGAAGGTGGGCGTGGTGTCGAGCTCACCCACCTCGGCGCCACCGACCAAGACCTTGGCCCGCCCTTCGCGGTTACCCAAAGCCTTGTGCAAGAGCTCTAGCGTCTGAGGCCCGGGCTGCAGGGCCGCTTGCGCGGCATGCGTGTGCGTGGGTGAGGCGCGGTAGACCACCTGCAGCTGCCCGTCGCTCACCCGGGCCGAAAGGCCGTTGAAGCTGTCGCCAATGGCGAACAGCACCCCTGACTGACCGGGCTGCCAATCGAACTCGCACGAGAGCCGGTAGTCGCGGTCGCCCACCAGGGGCGAGACGAGCATGGGCGAATAAGTTTCCGTCCCGGGCCAGAAGTCGCGGGGCGAGTTGGCCAGGCGACGCATTGGGTCGGGCACCGCCAGCACGCGCCGGTTGTCGCGGTTGTCCAGCGGGTAGACGTTGAAGCGGGCGGCGTCCGCCTCGAAGGCCGCCAGCAACTCGGCGAGCTTGTCGGGTCGGGCGGCGGCCAGGTCCTTGCACTCGGTCGGGTCTTCGTCGAGGTTGAACAACATCCACCGGTCTAGGTCGATGGGCTGTGCGGGCGGCTGCAGCGAGACCGCCTTCCAGGACCCCAGCCGGTAGCCGCGATGCCCCTCGAGCTCATAGTACTGGCGATCCCGCTGACTGGGATGATCGCCCTGGGTGAGCGAAGCCGCAAAGCTCACGCCGTCGAGCCCGCGGGTCTTGAAGCCTTGGTGCTGCGGCGGGTAGTCCATCTTGAGCAAATCGAGCACCGTCGGCAGCAAGTCGGTGGCGTGCACCCATTGCTGGCGCAGGCTGCCGCCGTCGGCGATGGCGGCCGGCCAGTGCACGATGAAGGGAACCCGAATGCCGCCGTTCATCGGCGTACGCTTGTAAAAGCGAAAAGGCGTATTGCTGGTCTGCGCCCAGGCCACCGGGTAGGCGGGGTAGGAGTTCATTCCGCCCAGCGTGCCCGACTCGAGCATCTCGCGCGCGAGAGCCGGGTTCTCCTTCTGGGTGACGCGCTTTTCGAAGATGTTGGCTGATCCGCCTGGGCCGCCAATCGAAGACGCGCCGTTGTCGGAGGTCAGAACGAAGAGGGTGTTTTCCCAGACGCCGAGGCGCTTGAGCTCGGCGCTGATCTCGCCAATGCTGTGGTCGATGCCCTCGACCATGGCCGCATAGATCTGCATGTAGCGCGCCATCAAGGGACGCTGCTCGGGCGGTACCTCGTCCCAGGCCGGAATGCCCGGTGAGCGGTCGCCCAGGCGCCAATCGTCCGGCACCAGGCCGGCGCGCTTTTGGCGCTCGAAGCGGGCCTCGCGGACCGCGTCCCAACCAGCGTCGTACACACCGTCGTAGCGAGCGACCTCCTCGGGCCGCGCCTGCAAAGGCACATGCGGCGCGTTGTGCGCGACGTACAGGAAGAAGGGCCGCTCGGCGTCGTTGCTCACATGCCCGCGCAGATAGCGCAGAGAGCGGGCCGTCCAGTCGTCGGTGCTGTAGTAATCCGCCGGGTAGGTGTCGGCATCGACGAACTCATTGCCGTTGATCAGGTGCCCTGGCGAGAAGAAGTTGGTCTCGGCACCCAGAAATCCGTAGAACCGGTCAAAGCCCTTTTGCAGCGGCCAGGAAGATTTGTCGGCGCCGGAGGTGGCCTGATAGTCGGGCGTGTTGTGCCACTTGCCGACCCCATAGGTGCCATAGCCGGCTGACCGTAGCATCTCGGCCAGGGTGGGCGCGTCTGGGCTGATGGCACCGGCCTGGTAACCGGGGTAGCCCGGCAAGGCGTGGGTGAGCCAGCCGCAGCCGACCGAATGCGGGTTCTTGCCCGTCATCAGGGCCGCGCGTGCCGGCGTGCACATCGGCACCGTGGTGTATTGCGTGTAGCGCAAGCCCGCGCTGGCCAGGGCGTCGATATGGGGCGTGCGGATCTCACCGCCGTAGCAGCCGAAATCAGAAAAGCCCAGGTCATCAAGCAGCACGAACACAATGTTCGGGCCCCGCCGCTCTGGCGCCGGTGGCCACCAGGGCTGGCTCTCCTTGTGGGTGCGGCCAATCTTGGCCTGGTGGCCATGGGCCGGGTCGCCGGACTTCAGAGGTCCTGTCTGACTCATGATCGTGATCCCAAGAGGAGGTCGGCGGCCTTCTCGCCGATAGCGATGGAGGCGGCGTTGGTGTTGGACGAGGGCATGGTGGGCATGATGGAGGAGTCCACCACACGAATGGCATCGAGCCCGTGCACCCGCAGCTGCGGGTCGACCACCGCGGCCTCATCGACACCCATCTTGCAGGTTCCGATGGGGTGCCAGGAGGTTTGCCCGCTCTCGCGGATGTAATGCAGCAGTTCCTCGTCAGAGACAGCACCCGGGCCAGGCCGTGTTTCCTCGGTGATCAGCTCGGTCAGGGCCGGCTGCGCCGCGACCCGACGCGCAAGGCGGAAGGCCTGCAGGATGGTGCGCTTGTCTTCCTCGTGGGTGAGGTAGCGCGGGTCCATCACCGGGTCGGTGAGGGCGTCCGGCCCGGTGGCGTGCAAGGAGCCACGCGACTGCGGACGCAACTGGAACAGGCCGATCGAAAAACCGGGGAACGGGTCGAGGCCGGCGCCTCGGGTACGGGAATACCGGCTGGCCGCGCTCAGGTGGTGCATCTGGATCTTCACCGTGGGCTGAGCCTGGCTCTCGTCGGTGCGCACCAGCGCATGCACAGTGGCCGAGGGCGTGGCCATCATCCCCTTGCGCGTGAGCAAATAGCCAGCGCCCATGAGGAAGGGCCGCCACCGGCTGGACATGATCTCGTTGAGCGTGACCCGGCGCCGGGCCCGGAAGGTGATGCGTGTCTGCAGATGGTCCAGCAGGTTCTCACCCACGCCTTTCAAAGCGTGCACGACCGGGACACCGATAGACGCCAGCAAGTCCGGCTGGCCGACCCCCGAGACCTCGAGCAGTTGCGGCGACTTGATCGGACCGGCCGACAAGATGACCTCCGCGCGCGCATGGGCCACGGCGTTGACGCCTTGGCGCTGGTAGGCCACGCCCACCGCACGTCGCCCCTCCCAGAGAATGCGCGTGGCCACGCACTCGGTGCGCAGAGTGAGCGTGGCGGGCAGGTCACCTGAAAGGTAACCGCGCGCCGTGCCGCAGCGCTCGCCACCCCGGGTATTGAGCTGCAGATAGGACACGCCCTCGTAGCGCTCGCCGTTGTAATCGGGTGTCTGCGGGATACCCGCCTGCTGGCAAGCCTCGACGAATGCGTCGCCCAACACCTGCGGGTCGTGGCGCAGGCTGGTCACATGGATCGGCCCGCCGCGACCGCGCCACTGGGGGTCGCCCTCGGGGAAGTTTTCCATGCGCTTGAAATAGGGCAGCAGGTCTTGGTAGCCCCAGCCCGGGTTGCCCAGATCGCGCCAATGGTCGAACTCGGCCGGGTCACCCCGCACATAAATCATGCCGTTGACCGAGCTTGAGCCACCTGGCAGGCGTCCGCGCGGCCAATAAATTTTTTGGCCGTGCAGAGCGGTCTGCTCCTGGGTGTTGAAGGGCCAGACATAGTCGGGGTTGAGCAGCAGACGGCCGATGCCCAGCGGGGTGCGGACCCAGAAATCGTTTTGGCGCGGTGCGCCTGCCTCCAGCAGCAGCACCTGCTTGCCGGCATCGGCCAGGCGTCGCGCCACCGTGGCGCCCGACGACCCGGCGCCGATCACCACATAGTCAAACGTCTCGGCTTGAGTCTGCGCTGCGTTCATAGGGCCCCCACGCTCGGCGCTGCGCTCACGCACTCTCCCCACGCAGCCAGTGCTGCAGGCGAAGCGCCTCCTGGCCCATGCGCTCGAACTGCCGGTCTGGCATTTCGTCCTGCACAAAGCCCGGCTTGGTGCGGGCAGGCACCGGGTCGACCCCGAGTTCGACGAAGACGGGGCCTTCCATCGCCAGCAACGCGGGCAGGCGCTGCTCCCACACCTGGGCGTCGTCGATGCGCTCGGCATGGACATAGCCCGCCACCCGAGCCGCGCCGGCAAAGTCAAAGCCCGCCGCAGGTGCAGTGAGGTTACCCAAGCCGGTGAACTGGGTGCCGTTGTGAATGACCGCATGCAAAAACTTGCGGGGCTTGGCACGGGCCACGGTGACCAGCCCGCCCAGCTCCAGCATCAGGCTGGCGTCGCCGTCGACCACCACCACCGCCCGGTCGGGTTGCGCCAGCGCCAGACCCAAGCCCAGGCAGGCGGCGCCGCCCATGAGGGGCACCGAGCTGATGCGGCTGCGCACCTTGTCGGCCTGCCCGTCGTCGGCGCTCACCGCCTTGACCAGCTTCGCAGCGGCAAAGCCAATCAGTAACCCCGCGGTGCCGCCCAGGGTGGGGATGCCCTTGGCGTTGCCCTGGGGGCCTTCGATCATGTCGAAAGTGAACATGGCACCCATGGTGGCCACGAGCATAGAGTCGTCGGGCCGGGATTTGGCGACGGGGGCGCAGGCCTGCAACATATTCATCATGATCAGCTCCAAGACATCGGCGCGCCCACCAGGGCGACAGCGGCGGTGGACCGCTTCTGGGCCACCTCATAGGCTTGGTCGAGCAGCCCGAGGTCGGACGGGCGGTCGAGGCGGAAGTAGGGAATGTCCAGGGCGTCGAGCAGCGGTTCCATCACGCGGACCATGGTGCGCCGGGACTGCCGGGAGTCCTGCCCGAGGTTGGCGTACTCGCGTCCGAACTGGCCGACCAAGAACACCAAGGGAATGTGCGCGTCCAGGCAGACCGCGCGCAGGGTGTTCACGCAGTTGTAAAGGCCCTGGTTCTGCATGGATACCAAGGGCTTCTTACCGCCCAGGGTCAGTCCTGCCGCTAGCGTGACGCATTGGTTTTCGCTGCAGGCGTTAATCTGTTGAATGCCGTGGCCACCGGCCTCCATCTGGGTATGGAAGGCAAGTTGCACCCAGTCGGGGACGGTGACCAGGTGGTCGACGCCGATCGCCTTGATGCGTTCGAGCATGGCGCTGCCCGGGATGGAGTATTCAGAGAGGTTCATAGGAGCTGCGGTTGTTCGGATACGATTCTTCTTCCGCGAGCC
>JAURKV010000029.1 GCA_030831585.1 Ramlibacter sp.
GCCGACGCCTACCGCAGCGGACGCGGCTCGCTCAAGGTGCGTGCACGCTGGACCATCGAAGACCTGGCCCGCGGCCAGTGGCAGTTGGTGGTGCACGAGCTGCCACCGGGCGTGAGTTCGCAAAAAGTGCTTGAAGAGATCGAGGAGCTCACCAACCCCAAGGTCAAGGCGGGCAAAAAGGCCCTGAGCCAAGACCAGCAGCAACTCAAGCAGACCGTGCTGTCAGTGCTCGACGCGGTGCGCGACGAGTCCAGCAAGGACGCGGCGGTGCGCCTTGTCTTCGAGCCCAAGACGAGCCGCATCGAGCAGCAGGAGCTCATCACCACGCTGCTGGCCCACACCAGCCTGGAAAATTCCGCACCGATCAACATGACCCTGGTCGGCCTCGACGGCCGGCCGGTGCAAAAGTCCCTGCGGCAGATGCTCGAGGAGTGGATCACCTTCCGCCAGCGCACCATCGAGCGCCGCTCACGGCACCGCCTGGACAAGGTGCTGGACCGTATCCACATTCTCGAAGGCCGGCAGATCGTCCTGCTCAATATCGACGAGGTCATCGCCATCATCCGGGCGAGCGACGAGCCCAAGGCAGCCCTGATCGCGCGCTTCCGTCTGAGTGAGCGCCAGGCCGAAGACATCCTCGAAATCCGGTTGCGCCAACTGGCGCGACTCGAAGCCATCAAGATTGAGCAGGAGCTCAAAGCCCTGCGCGAGGAGCAGTCCCGCCTGGAAGAAATCCTGGGCAGCCCCGCCGCCCTGCGCCGCCTCATGGTCAAGGAGATCGAGGCCGACGCCCGGCAGTTCGCCGACGCGCGTCGCACCCTGATCCAGGCCGAGAAGAAGGCCGTGGCCGAGATCAAGGTGATCGACGAGCCGGTGACGGTGGTCGTGTCCGAAAAAGGCTGGGTGCGTGCCCGCCAGGGCCACGGCCACGACGCTGCCGGGTTTGCCTTCAAGGCAGGTGATGGCCTGTACGCCACCTTCGAGTGCCGCACAGTCGACACCTTGCTCGCCTTCGGCAGCAACGGCCGCATCTACTCGGTGCCGGTTGCCTTGCTGCCTGGTGCGCGCGGAGACGGCCAGCCGGTCACGAGCTTCATCGAACTCGAGGCTGGCACCCAGGTCCTGCACTACTTCGCCGGCCATGGCGGGACCTTCCTGCTGCTGTCCAACAGCGGCGGCTACGGCTTCCTGGCCACGGTCGAAGACATGAGCTCGCGCCAGCGCGCGGGCAAGAGCTTCATTAGCTGCGGCGAGGGCGAGACGGTCTGCCGGCCGTCCCTGGCCAACGCCGCATTGCCTGCGGGGGCCGTGCCTGCCGGGGCTGCGCCCCAGCCCCTCCATCTGCCAGCCACCCACGTGGCCTGCGCCTCCGTCGGTGGCCGTATCCTCACCTTCGAGATCAGCGAGCTCAAGGTCCAGCCCAAGGGCGGGCGCGGCCTGATGCTGATCGACCTTGAGGCCAAAGACACCCTTGCAGGTGCGGCGGCCTACACCCGCAGCGTTCGCATCAGCGGCATCGGCCGTGGCGGTAAAGAGCGTGAGGAGCAACTCGAGATCCGCTCGCTCAATAACGCCCGGGCGGCGCGGGGGCGCAAGGGCAAGGCGGCGGATTTAGGCTTCAAGCCGTCGAGCGTGCTGCGGGTGGAGTGATTTCCGCCTGAACGCTGCCGCCGCTACAGGCCAGGCGCTGAGGGTTGTTGCCCGTGTTGCTGTGGCTATTGCTGGCGCAGCGGCCGCTGCGTTAGATCGGCCGGCTCAGCCTATTTCGGCGATCAACTCAATCTCCACGCAAGCCCCCATCGGGATCTGCGCCACGCCAAAGGCGCTGCGCGCATGTGCGCCCTTATCGCCAAAGACTTGACCCAAGAGCTCGCTGCAGCCGTTGGTAACCAAGTGGTGTTCTGTGAAATCAGGCGCTGAATTGACCAGGCTCATCACCTTGACGATGCGTATGACCTTGTCCAGGCCGCCGGCAGCCACCTGCAGCGTGCCCAGGAGGTCGATGGCCACCGCGCGCGCCGCGGCCTTGCCTTCTTCGGTGGCCATGGTCTTGCCCAATTGTCCGACCCAGACCTGGCCGTCCTTCTTGGCGATGTGGCCCGAGAGGAAGACGAGGTTGCCGGTGCGCACAAAGGGCACATAGGCCGCGGCCGGCACCGAGACCGGGGGCAGGGTGATGTTCAGTTCCTGGAGCTTGGCGGCGATGGCAGACATTTTTTGCTCTCTCTGTCGATGGGGATGTTCGTGAGATTTTAGGATTACGGCAGCGGCGTGACCGTGACCGCCACGCGCAGTGTGTGGTCGCCCCCGTGGATCACCCCGCGCACCGGGGCGATGTCGCCGTAGTCGCGTCCAATGGCGAGGGTGACATAGTCTTCTCCCGGCGCGCGGTTGTTGGTGGGGTCCAGGTCGGCCCAGGTGCCACCCGCTCCGCCCTCTCCTGCCTCGGCTGCTTCGCCGGGCAAGTAGACCGAGGCCCAGGCGTGAGAGGCGTCGGCTCCCACCAGGCGCGGCTGGCCCGGCAGGGGCTCGGTGAGCAGGTAGCCGCTGACATAGCGCGCCGGAATGCCCAGGCTGCGCAGGCAGCCCACCATGACCTGCGCGAAGTCCTGGCATACGCCCTGACGCATCGCCAGGGCCTGCCGCGCCGGGGTGCTGGCGTCGGTGGCCTGGGGCCGGTAGGTGAACTCTGTGTGAATGCGCTGCATCAGATCCTGCGCGGCCTCGAGCAGCGGCCGGCCCGGAGTGAAACTCGGCCGGCCATAGGCGATGAAGTCCTCATGCCGTGGCACGTAGGGCGAGGCAAAGAGAAACTCCGTGGCCGGGTCCCAGTGCGCCGCGCGGTGATAGCGCATTCGCTCGCGCGCGGCCTCCCAGGTGATGGTGCTGGTCGGCGGCAGGCGCGGCAGTGTCTCGACCAGACTCTCGGCCACCACACGCAAGTGGTCGTGCGAAGCCTGGAGGCTGAAAAAGCAACCGCCATTGCCCCAGCCATCGGTGAACACGCGGCGCTGGGCGGGCTCCGGGTCGATCGTGAGCCGGTGCGACAACAGCCGCTGGCATGGCAGGGCGGCAGGCACCAGGTGGGTTTGGTGCTGGGCGGTCTTCACCGACGGCGCATACGAATAGTGCGTTTCGTGGACGACATGCAGTCGCATGAGAAGGCCCTGCCTCAGGCGCCGACCCGGTAGCGGGCGTCGTCGGAATGGGTGAACAGGCGCGTGCTTAGGTCGTCGGAGAGCCGCCAGGCCAGATGGGCCATGTCTGGCTGCGAGGCCATACGCTCGATGGCCTGTCCGGTGGCCAGCAGGCGCCAGCCCTCGTCCTCGTCTTGGTGGCCAGCCAGGTCGCGGATCAAATCCTCCAGTGAATGGAGATCCTCTCCTTTTTGAATGCGTTGCCATTGAACAGGGGATAGCCGATCGCGAACCGCGGAGGCGGCCTGCCGCATCGCCGCCAGGTCGTGTCGCTGGGCGTCTTCGTCCACCGCGGTGCCGGTCGTCCGGGCCTGACGCAGGCGATGGGCGAGCCGCTCGAGGTAGCGTCCCAGCCAGAAGAGGTTTTCAGCGGCTCGGCTGCTCGTGACCGGGGCCGGCCCTGGCGTCGGTGACTGAGCTTCGATCTCCTCATGGCCACGGGCCACCGGGGTGACTTCATCTTCGGTGTTCGGGTCGCTTTCCGCGCCGGGGTCTTCGCTGAAGTCTTCACCCAGCACCCAGGTGTCCACGCTGCTGCCCCCGCGCTGCATCGAGGCAATCTGCTCGCTGGCGCCGGCCAGGCGGGTGAGACCACCGGGCAGCACCTGCCAGCCGCCTGCGCCGTCGGTCATGGCGAACACCCGCAGCAGCAGCGAGCGCGGTGCCAGACGGCGGCCGTCCCAGGTGGGCATCTGCGAAAGCGGCAGATACGCCTGCACGGTGTAGTCGTCGGGCTCGCGCGTCAGCCGGCCCGCCCACTCGTCAAGGCCCCGGCGGGTGAGCGCCTGGCCCAGGACGGTGGTCGATCCGGGCGCGCCATAGGTGGGCTTGATCACGCTGCGCGCCAGTTCGGGCAGCACCGCCTCGAGCGCGGCACGCTCGCCGCACCACCAGGTGGGCAGGGAGGGAAGCGACAGAGTCTCGCCCAGGAGGTGCTCCGACAGAGCCGGCAGGAAGCCCAGGAGCGCGGGTGACTCGAGCACCGCCGACCCGGGCGCGTTGGCCACCAGCAGATTGCCGGCGCGCACGGCCTGCATCAGCCCGGGCACGCCCAACTGCGAGTCGGCGCGCAACTCCAGCGGGTCGAGGAACTCGTCGTCCAGGCGTTTGAGCAGGCCATGCACCGGTTCGAGCCCGCGCAAGGTCTTGAGATAGAGGCGCTCGCCGCGCACGGTGAGGTCGCCGCCCTCGACCAGCGTGAGGCCCAGGTAGCGGGCCAGGTAGGCGTGCTCGAAGTAAGTCTCGTTGTAGGGGCCGGGGGTGAGCAGCGCGATGCGGGGCTCCTCGCCGCGGGTCGGAGCCCTGGCGCGCAGGCTGGCGACCAGGGTGCGGTAGCTCGCGGCGAGGCGCTGGACCCGTAGCGCGCGGTAGGCCTCGGGGAACAGGCGCGAGACGAGGCTGCGGTTTTCCAGCAAATAGCCCAGACCGGAGGGTGCCTGCGTACGCTGCGAAACGACCCACCAGTGTCCCGCTGTGTCGCGCGCCAGGTCGAAGGCGGCAATGTGCAGGAAGCGGCCGCCAGCCGGTGTGGCCCCGCGGATGCTGCGCAGGTAGCCCGGGTGGCCATGCACCAGGGCGGGCGGGAGCAGGTTGCCCGCAATCAGGCGCTGGGGGCCGTAGATGTCGGCCATGACGCTCTCGAGCACCCGCATGCGTTGCACCACGCCGGACTCGATGCGCCGCCAGCCCTCGGGTTCGATGAGAAGCGGAAACAGGTCGACCGACCACGGCCGCTGCGGGCCGGACGCGTCAGCGTAGACGTTGTAGGTGATGCCGTTCTCACGGACCTGGCGGGCCAGCAACTGGCTGCGCTGGTTCAGGTCACCCGGACCGGTCTGGCCCAGGCTGTCGAAAAAACGCGACCAGCCCGGCGTGGCGCCTCCAGGCTGGGCTGCGAGTCCGCGCAACTCGTCGAAGTGGCCGGGCGCAACAGCGAACGGTTGCGCGAACGGTTGCGCGAAGGGCTGCGCAAATAGCGGCCCGGGTGGCTGCCCGAGCGGGGGTGAAAATGGCGGTGCGAGGGGCACTTGAGTCACTTGGGGGAGGGCGGCCAGGGCGTCCTGGCGCGCAGCGCCAGTGAGGGGCTCGATGAGGCGTTCCACAGCGCCCGATTGTTACATTGATCCCCAGGCGGGCTTCACTCGATCCGCACTGTGTAGACGAGGTCTGCGCCGGTGCGGTCGCCTGCCTCCACGCGCAATTGCAGTCGGCGATTGATGTCGTAGAACACCCGCAGCGTGCCCAGCACCCCCGAAAGTCCGCGCTCGTAGACGGCGTAGAGGTCGCGGGCTAACCGCTTGCCCACCGCCAGGGTCGCGCCCTGGAGCGCGGAGCCGGAGGCCTGCGCACCGCCCCCGCCGCTGGCTCCCGCCTGCGTGCCACTCTGGCCGCCGCCAGCCCCACCCCCGATGCCCGCTGCGCTGCCCTGGCGCACCCCCAGTTCGTCAAGACCCAGGCGCTGGGCCAGGGTACCGCCACCCAGTCCCGCGCGGCGACTGAGCAGGGTCACCGCCAAGTCCTCGAGCAGCGCGGTCTCGACACCGCCCGCGGCGCTGCCCTGTCCCAGGGCCAGCCATGACAGCGCCTGCGCCTCGGGCAGTGCAGGGTCGGACCACAGCCGCACCCGCGGGCTCAGGGCCTGTCCGCCCACCTGCACTCCCACTTGCTGGGTCTCGCTTGGCGATGTGGGGCGAAGGGCCAGCAGGTCGAGCGCCGGGTTCAGCGGAGCGCCGGTGAACCGAAGCAAGGCCCGCTCCAGCCGCAGGCGCTGGCCGAAGGCCTGGTAGCGGCCGCCGGCGAGGTCCACTTGGCCGTCCAGGCGCAGCGTGCCGAGGGTGACGCCGCCGCTGGCGTTGAGTCGGCCCCGGGCCTGAGCCGCCAGGCCTTTGCCCCGGACCTGGAAGTCGGGTCCCAGGTCGACCCGCGCCTGCAGTTGCACAGGCACAGTGGCCTCGGGGGCATCCGCAGGACGCCCGCGGACGACCACATCCACGCCCAGTCGCGGCGACGCACGATCGGGCAGGGTGATGCGGGCCTCGTCGACCCGCAGGTCAGCGTGCAGCCGCAGCGGCGCCCGGCTCGCAAGCTCGGCGCGCGCTTGACCCGAGACGGTGACGAGCCGGTCGGGGCGCAGGCTGGCCCGTAGCTGCGCCAAGGTGGCGTCGATCGCGAGTGACCAGCCACCTGCCGGCAGCCACCGCCCCTGCGCGCGGGCCTGCATGCGACCGCCGCTGCCGGGTGTGCCGGGCGTGTCCAGCCCGAGCAGCTGCAAGTCGTCGATGAACAGATCTCGCCCCACCAGCCGCGCGCGCAGGCTTCCGCTGTGCAGGTCAATGCCGTCGACCACCGAGCGCAGCGCCAGTTCATCGGCGCGCAGCGTGCCGTCCCAGCGTGCCTGAACACCGGTGCCCGACACCCTCAGATCGGCTTCCAGGCTGCCGCGCAGGCGCCAACCGGCCGGCAGGATGCCCAGACCCTGCACCGCCCAGGCCAGCGGCAGGCCGCTCAGGTGGGCCTGTGCAGCCCATTCACCCCGACCCCACTGCAGGCCGTCCCAGGCCAGGCGGACCGGCAGCTCGTCAAACAGCAGCGCCCCGGGCCCCAGGGTCAAGCGGCCGTCGGCCTCGCGCCGCCAGCGCACCGGCGCCTGCAGTTGCAACTGCCAGCGGGTGCCGCGGGTCACGTCCATCTGCAGGCGCAGCGCACGCAGCAGGTTGGCGTCGAGGTCGGCCTGACCCTCGAGCCGGGCCAGTGGCAGGCGGCCCTCGGACCATGGCCCGGGAATCGCATTGTCCAGGTCCAGTTGCAGTGAGGTAGGCTTGCCGCCTGCGCCCGGTGGCGCTGGCGCATCGGGCCCCGGGCCTGGCGCGCCTGCGGGCGGCGCGAGAGAAAAGCGGCCGCTGAGCCGGGTGCGCGGTGCCTTCGGCCACCAGGCTGCCAGGTCCAGGGCCGAGAGCCGTCCGTCGATCGACTGCCAGCGCGGCTGCGACCAGGGCGCGACTCGTGCTCGCACCTCGGCCTGTGGCGCGCCCGACGGCCCGGGCGGCGTGGCTGTGGCGCTCCCACCTGCGACGGGCGGCGCGCGCAGCAGCAGGTGCAGGTCTAGGAGCGCGAGGGGCCCGCTGGCACGGATGTCCAGCCCCAGCGACTGGGGTGACGGCGGTGGGGCCGCTGCCTGCATGACCCAGCGCCCTTGCAGCTTCAGGTCCAGTGGCAAGGGCGCCTGCGCGCCGAGGCGGACCTGGCCCTGCAGGTCCAGCGTGCCCAGGGACTCGTGGGCCACCCGGGCCTGGCGCAGGTGCACCTGGTGCTGCTGACCGTCGTAGGTGTAATGGGCCACCACGTCGCGCAGTGCCCAGCCGCCAGCCACTTCGAAGCGACCGAGGCGGGCCTCGTCGACCTGCAGGTTCAGGGGCAGGGTCAGCCTTGTCGGCGCAGGGCCCGCACCAGGCGCTGCTGCGCCACCGCGCTTGCGGGGTGTCAGTCGCAGCGTGCCAATGCGCGCCAGCGGCACATGCAGCAGGCCCCGATCGCGTAGCGTCGGCAGGTCTTGCGGCCGCCACGCGATGGCGACGTCCTCGGCCTCCACCTCCCAGTCCTCCAAGACCCAGCGCAGGCGCTGCGCCCGCAGGCCCTCGCGTAGCGAGCCCTGCAGCGCCTGGGCCTGCAGGCCATGCGCCGGCGCAAGCTGGTTCCAGGTCCATTGCAGCGACTGCCCGCTGCCCGCCCAGATCCAGAGCGCAGCCAGGGTGAGAACGGCCCCCGCCACCAGCAGCAGCAAGCCCATGAGCAGGCGGCGGGCGGTCAAAACACCACCCCCACGCTCAGGTGCAGGCGCAGCCGCCGCGGCTGCACTGCCCAGGCCAGGTCGGCCCGCAGGGGACCCACCGGACTCGCATAGCGCAGCCCGGTACCCACTCCGGTGGACAGGCGCAGCTTGGCGGCGCGGTCGGCCACTGCGCCGGTGTCGATGAAGAAGGCCTGCTCCCACAGGCGGGAGCGGCCCGCGGACCGCAGCGGTCGCAGCCACTCCACGCTGGCTACCGCCAGGATGTGGCCAGCGGCGACGCTGCCGTCGTCCTGGCGCACGCCGATCTCCCGCAGGCTGTAGCCGCGCACCGTGGTGTCGCCACCGGTGCGAAAGAGGACAGTCGCGGGCACCCGCGCTTGGGCCGGCGCGAACACCGCGCCGGCTTCGGCGCGCAGTTGCAAGCGCCAGCCGGCGAAGGCGGCCAGCCGGCCAGGGCCTGCGCTGTCTTTACCGACTTCGCGATCCGGGTCTTCAACACCGCCTTCACCTGCCCGAGCCGAGTGTGACCCAGCACCGGCCGCAGCACGGGCCGCATCAGTGGACGCCACTTGGGTGGCTGTATCTTCGTTTCCGAGGGGATGTAGCCACAGACCGCGCAGGGAGGTCCGCTCAAACGGCTGGCGGGGCCCGAGCAAGGTGATGCCCAGGCCCAGCTCCAGTGCCAGGCCAAAGCCCCGGCGTGCGTCGGGCAGCTGGTCGAAGCGGCGCGTGGTCCAGGCGTAGTTGGCGGTGACCGCGCGACCGTCGCGGTGGTCGCCGGTGGCGGCGAGGGTGGGGCCCTTCACCTGGGCCTGGTCCAACTGCAGGTAGGCGTTGCGGTCAATGGCCTCGCCCGTGATCAACTGACCGGCGCGCAGGCGCAGGCCGTCAGTGCGCAGCTGGCCGTCACGCTGGCGCTCGGCGCGCAGCAGCAGTGCGCGTCGCCAGCCGCGCGAATCCGGTAGGCCCAGCCACTCGGACTGCAACGAGGGCGTGCGCCTCTGCAGATCGACGCGGCTGTCCAGCCGGCCGCCCACCCCCGGCAGTTGCAGGTGGCGGTGCTCGAGGGTTGCACGCGGGCCCTGGTCGGTGGAGATGCCCAGCCCCAGCACCACCTTCTGCAGCGGCGCCTCGCGCAGCGTGGCTTGCACCGGGGCCGCGGCGGGATCGGCCTCCGGTTCCACATGCAAGAAGGCGGAGTCGAAGTAGCCGCTGGCCACCAGCCGGTCCTGCGCGTTGAGCAGGGCCTGCGCGTCGTAGTCGTCGCCCTCGCGCAGGCGCGCCAGGCGCGTCACCATCAACGGTGTGTGGCGCACCAGACCGCTGGGCTGTATTGGCCCGAGTCGCATGCGCGGGCCCGAGTCCAGGGTGAGGCCCAGGCGCGCCTGGGCGGTGCCGGGGTCGATGTCGGCCCGGCTGTGCACCTGGCGAGCCCGCGGGTAGCGGCGTGCCTGCAGCCCACGCAGGGCGC
>JAURKV010000030.1 GCA_030831585.1 Ramlibacter sp.
GCAGTCTGCAGCATGTCGTAGTTGTCGCTGTTGACGGGAAGGTTGGTGTGTACGTTGCCATCCCCGGCGTGCATGTGCAGCGCCACCCAGACGCGGCCTTTGAGCACCCGGGCATGAATGGCGCTGCACTCATCCAGGATGGGCTGAAAAGCCGCGCCATTGAAAACTGCCTGCAGCGGCAAGCGCAGCTGGGTTTTCCAGCTGGCGCGCAAGGAGTGGTCTTGCAGTTGTGCAAACAAGGGCTCGACCTGATCGAGCCAGCCACGCCACAAGCTGCGAACTTCCCGCACCACGCTAAGCGCCTGCGACACGCGGTCTTCGAGCAACTCAGCCGAAGGAATTTCATTGGCGTCGTCTGATTTGCCCAGAGGCAACTGGCCTTGGGTGAAAAAAGCCTCGAGCGCATCGCACAGCTCGAGTTTGTTGGCCAAGCTGAGTTCGATATTGATGCGCTCGATACCATCCGAATATTCGGCCAGACGCGGCAAAGGAATCACCACGTCTTCGTTGATCTTGAAAGCATTCGTGTGGCGCGAAATAGCCGCCGTGCGCTTGCGGTCCAGCCAGAATTTTTTGCGCGCATCTGCGCTGATGGCAATGAAGCCCTCGCCGGCACGCGAGTTGGCGATGCGTACCACTTCGGACGTAGCACGCGCTACCACGTCAGCGTCTTCACCGGCAATGTCACCCACCAGCACCATCTTGGGCAGGCCGCCACGCTTGGACTTGGTGGCGTAACCAACCGCCTTGAGGTAGCGGTCGTCCAGGTGTTCAAAACCGGCCAGGATGGCACCGCCGCGCTTTTGTTCGGCGAACATGAAGTCTTTGATCTCGACGATGCTGGGCACCGCGTCCTTGGCATGGCCGAAGAACTCCAGGCACACCGTGCGAATGTGCGAGGGCATGCGGTGCACCACCCAGCGCGCGCTGGTGATGAGGCCGTCGCAGCCTTCTTTCTGGATGCCCGGTAAGCCCGAGAGGAACTTGTCGGTCACGTCTTTGCCCAGGCCCTCCTTGCGGAAGCTCCGGCCGGGGATGACCAGGCGCTCGGTACGCGCCGGCTTGGCCCAGTCAATCTTTTTGGCGTCGGCCGGGAAGTAGCGCAACTCGAAGGTGGCAACCTCGGCGTCGTGGATCTTGCCCAGGTTGTGGTCCATGCGTACCACCTCCAGCCACTCGGCGTCGGGGGTGACCATGCGCCAGGACAGCAGGTTGTCCAGGGCGGTACCCCAGAGCACCGCCTTTTTGCCGCCGGCGTTCATCGCGATGTTGCCGCCGATGCACGAGGCCTCGGCCGAGGTCGGGTCGACGGCAAAGACGAAGCCCGCGCGTTCGGCGGCGTCGGCCACGCGTTGGGTGACCACGCCGGCTTCGGTCCACACGGTGGGCAGGGGCTGCGCGTGACCGGGCGCGGCCACGAGCTCGACTTCGGTCATCGCCTCGAGCTTCTCGGTGTTGATGACCGCGCTTTTCCAGGTGAGCGGAATCGCGCCGCCGGTGTAGCCGGTACCGCCTCCGCGCGGGATGATGGTCAGGCCCAGTTCGATGCAACCGCGCACCAGAGCGGCCATTTCGGCCTCGGTGTCGGGAATGAGCACGACGAACGGGTACTCGACCCGCCAGTCGGTGGCGTCGGTCACGTGCGAGACGCGCGAAAGGCCGTCGAACTTGATGTTGTCGCGGGCGGTGAGTCGCCCGAGCTGGCGCTGGGTGCGACGGCGAAGCTCGGCCATCGCCTTGAAGCTGGCGTCGAAGGCCTGCACCGCGCGGCTGGCCGCCTCGAGCAGCTCACCCACCAACAGATCACGGGCCGCAGCATGCTCCGGCGTGCGGCGCTTTTGCACCTCGGAAAGGCGGTGGTGCAGGGCCTCGACCAGTTGGCGACGGCGACCCGGGTTGTCCAGCAGGTCGTCCTGCAGATAGGGATTGCGCTGCACCACCCAGATGTCGCCCAGCACTTCGTAGAGCATGCGGGCCGAGCGTCCGGTGGCACGCTCCTGGCGCAATTGCCCCAGCACCTCCCAGGCCCGCTCGCCGAGCAGCCGGATCACGATCTCGCGGTCGGAGAACGAGGTGTAGTTGTAGGGAATTTCACGCAGGCGCGGCGACGCCTCGTCGGCAGCAGCCAGGAGGTGATGGAGGGTGGTGGGTGCGTTCATCGCGATCGGGCTTCAGCCGAAAGGATGGGAAGCGGGCGCGGCTGAGGGGGGATGGTACCAAAGGGGGCAGGCCCGCGTGGGTAGCGGGGGAAACCCCCGAGGTGCAAGCCGGAATCGCAGCAGGACAATAACTCCGTAGGTCAAAGTCATGTCCCCTGAAGGTGACATGCTCGTCGAAGCTCAATTTGAGGAGAAAAGATGCGTAAAGTTCTAAACAAACTCGCTGCGGCAGCCATCCTGTCCGCCGGCACCACGCTGCCGGCCCTGGCACAGACCGAGATCCAGTGGTGGCATTCAATGACCGCGGTAAACGGCGAGTGGGTCAACGACCTCGCCAAGGAGTTCAACGCAAGCCAGAAGGACTACAAGGTCGTTCCCGTCTTCAAAGGCACCTACGACGAGTCCTACGCAGCAGCTGTAGCCGCCTTCCGTGCCGGCACCGCGCCACACATCCTGCAGGTGTTCGAAGTGGGCACGGCCACGATGATGGCAAGCAAGGGCGTGGTGGTCCAGGTCGGCAAGGTCATGGCCGACGCCGGCAAGAAATTCGACCCGGCGGCCTACATACCCGCCGTGGCCGGTTACTACACCGCGCCCAACGGCCAGATGATGAGCTTCCCCTTCAACAGCTCGACGACGGTGTTCTACATCAACCGAGATGCCTTCGCCGCCGCCGGCCTCAACGCCGACAAGCCGCCGGCCACCTGGCCCGAGGTCGCTCTGGCCGCCGCCAAGCTGAAAGCCAGCGGCCACAAGTGTCCGATCACTCTGGCCTGGCAGGGCTGGACCCAGCTGGAGAGCTTCTCCACTTGGCACAACACAGAGCTCGCCACCAAAGGCAACGGAATGAAGGGACTCGACGCCCGGCTCGTGGTCAACTCCCCCCTGCATGTGCGCCACATCGAGAACCTGGGCAACATGGCCAAGACCGGCCTCTTCATCTACAAGGGCCGTGCAAACGTGCCCGAAGCCAGCTTTGTCTCCGGCGAGTGCGCCATGATCACCACCTCATCCGGGTTCTACGGCAACGTGGCCAAGAACGCCAAGTTCAAGTTCGCGGTTGCTCCTCTGCCCTACTACCCCGATGTGGACGGCGCGCCGCAGAACACGGTGATCGGCGGCGCCAGTCTGTGGGTCATGTCCGGCAAAAAGCCCGAGGAGTACAAGGGCGTGGCCAACTTTTTCGAATTCCTGTCCAACGTCGATATCCAGTCGGCCAGCCACAAGCGCACCGGCTACCTGCCGATCACCCTGGCTGCATTCAAGAAGACCGAAGAGTCGGGCTTCTACAAGCAGAACCCGGGTGCCGACACCGCAGTCAACCAGATGGTCCGTAAGACCACCGAAAAGTCGCGCGGCATTCGCCTGGGCAACTATGTCCAGATCCGAGCTATCGAGGACGAAGAGCTCGAGCAGGTCTGGGCGGGCAAGAAGAGCGCCAAGGAAGCCCTGGATGCCATCGTCAAACGCGGGAACGAGCAGCTCGAGCGCTTCCAGAAGGCGAACAAGTCCTGATCGCGCCGTCCCTCTAAAGGATGGATAAGCGCGTCTTCTACCGGTCCCGCTGGCTGCCCTGGCTGCTGCTCGCGCCGCAGCTGGTGGTGATCTCGGTTTTCTTCTTCTGGCCGGCCGGTCAGACCCTGCTGCAGTCGCTGCAGCAGCAAGACCCCTTCGGCACCTCGGTCGAATGGGTCGGCCTAGACAACTTCAGCCAGCTGTTTGCGGACGAGGGCTACCTCGACTCCTTCAAGACCACGGCGGTGTTTTCGGTCCTTGTGGCCGGCTTGGGGCTGACCCTGTCGCTGCTACTGGCGGTGTTTGCCGACCGGGCGGGCCGCGCAGCCACCGCCTACCGCAGCCTCCTGATCTGGCCCTATGCGGTCGCGCCTGCGGTGGCTGGGGTGTTGTGGCTGTTCATGTTCGCGCCCAGCGTCGGTATCGTCTCCTGGTGGCTCAAACAGCTGGGCTTCGATTGGAACGCGCTGCTCAATAGCCGGCATGCCATGGCCCTGATCGTGATGGCCGCAGTCTGGAAGCAGCTGTCCTACAACTTCCTCTTTTTCGTAGCGGGCCTGCAGTCGATCCCGCGCTCGCTGATCGAGGCCGCCGCGATCGACGGCGCCGGGCCCTGGCGACGACTCTGGACCATCCAGCTTCCACTGCTATCGCCGACCACCTTCTTCCTGCTGGTGATCAACATCGTCTACGCCTTCTTCGACACCTTCGCCATCGTCGACGCCGCGACCCGGGGCGGACCGGGCAAAGACACTGCCATCCTGGTGTACAAGGTTTACTTCGACGGCTTCAAGGCCATGGACCTGGGCAGTTCGGCTGCGCAGTCGGCGGTGCTGATGGCTATCGTAATCAGCCTCACGGTGATCCAGTTCCGCTTCGTCGAGAAGCGGGTCCACTACTGAAGGGCCGCAGGTCCCGGCCATGATCGAACGCAACCGATTCCTCGATGTCCTCACCCACCTGGTGCTCGCGCTAGGCGTGGCGATCGTCGCTTTTCCGCTCTATGTCGCCTTTGTGGCGTCGACCCACACCAATGACGCGGTGGTGCAGGCGCCCATGCCCTTGCTGCCGGGCGGACACATGTGGGACAACTACCGCACCGTGCTGCTGGGGGAGCACACCGGCCCGGGCTCGCACGCGCCGGTTGGCCGGATGATGCTGGTCAGCCTGATCTCGGCGCTCACCATCACTCTGGGCAAGATCACGATCTCCCTGCTGTCGGCGTTCGCCATCGTCTACTTCCGCTTTCCGCTTCGCAAGGCCGTGTTCTGGGCTGTGTTCATCACCCTGATGCTGCCGGTGGAGGTACGCATTGCGCCCACCTACAAGGTAGTGGCTGACCTGGGCATGCTCGACAGCTACGCCGGCCTGACCGTGCCCCTCATCGCCTCTGCCACCGCCACCTTCCTTTTCAGGCAGTTTTTCATGACAGTACCGGACGAACTGGTGGAGGCGGCCCGCATCGACGGCGCTGGTCCCATGCGGTTTTTCCGAGACGTGCTGCTACCGCTGTCGGTAACGCCGATGGCGGCGCTTTTCGTCATTCAATTCATTTATGGATGGAACCAGTACCTCTGGCCGCTGCTGGTCACCACCCGCGAAGAGATGTACCCGATCGTGATCGGTATCAAGCGGATGATCTCTGGAGGCGATGCACAGACCGACTGGGCGATGGTGATGGCCACTGCGGTCCTGGCCATGGTGCCGCCCGCCCTGGTGGTCATCGGAATGCAGAAGTGGTTCGTCAAGGGCCTGGTCGATACAGAGAAATAACGCGACCTGGCCGCACTGGCAGCCAGCCGCAACCGTACAAGGCATCAACAAAGATGGCAGGCATTTCCTTTCGGAACATCGTCAAGCGCTACGGCAAGGGGCCGGCGGCCGTTCAGGTGATCCACGGCGTCAACGCTGAAATCAACAGCGGCGAGTTCATCGTCATCGTCGGCCCTTCCGGCTGCGGCAAATCGACCCTGCTGCGCATGGTTGCGGGGCTGGAGGAAATCACCGGTGGCGAGATCGCCATCGGCGACCGGGTGGTCAACGAGGTCGAGCCGGCTGACCGGGATATTGCAATGGTGTTCCAGAACTACGCCCTCTACCCACACATGAGCGTGTTCGAGAACATGGCCTATGGGCTCAAGATCCGCAAGCTGCCCGAGGCCGAGATCCGCCAGCGGGTGGACAAGGCGGCCTCTATCCTAGAACTCTCGCACCTGCTCGGGCGCAAGCCGCGACAGCTCTCCGGCGGACAGCGCCAGCGGGTGGCCATGGGCCGTGCCATCGTGCGCCAGCCTCAGGTGTTTCTCTTCGACGAGCCGCTGTCCAACCTCGATGCCAAGCTGCGCGCCCAGACTCGGCTGGAGATTCAGAAACTCCACCGTGAGCTGGGCATCACCTCGCTATTCGTGACCCATGACCAGGTCGAGGCCATGACCCTGGCCCAGCGCATGATCGTGATGAATGCCGGGGTGATGGAGCAGTTCGGTACGCCCGAAGAGGTCTATGCTCGCCCGGCCACCACCTACGTGGCCAGCTTCATCGGCTCACCGCCGATGAACTTGCTCGAAAGCGCGCCAGGCGGCCGGCCTGGTGCGCTATTGGGGGTACGGCCCGAGCACCTCGATGTCGCCAGCAGCGGCTGGCAGGTGCAAGTGGAGACCGTCGAACTGCTCGGCGCCGAGCGCCTGGTCTATGGGCGGTTGGGAGGCGAGAGCCTCATCGTCCGTCTGGACGAGGGGCGGGGCGCGCCAGCGCCCGGCAGCACACTCCTCGTCGCGCCGCGCGCAGACCGGCTGCACTGGTTCGACGCCGAAAGCGGCAAGCGCCTGCCCGATTGAGTCTGCCACCCATCACCGATCATCGCCACAGCACACCCATGACTGCCGCCGCACTGCCCGCCTGGCCCTATCCCCGCTGGATCGCCCACCGCGGCGCCGGCAAGCTGGCCCCCGAAAACACCCTGGCGGCCTTCCGTCTGGGTGCCTCGCACGGCTATCGCATGTTCGAGTGCGACGCCAAGCTCTCGGCCGATGGCGCGGTCTTCCTCCTGCATGACGCGACACTCGAGCGCACCAGCAACGGCCAGGGCGTCGCGGGCGAGCAAACCTGGGCCGCCCTGTCCAGCCTGGATGCCGGGTCCTGGCACTCGCGCCAATACGCCGGCGAGCCGCTGCCTACGTTGGAGGCCCTGGCGCGCTGGTGCTTGGCCAATAGACACCACCTCAATATCGAGATCAAACCCACGCCGGGTTCAGAGCGCGCCACCGGAGAGACCGTCGCCGTCGAAGCGGCACGCCTGTGGACCAACGCTGCGGTGCCGCCGCTCCTCACCTCCTTCAAGACCGAAGCCCTCGAGGGCGCAAAGTCCCAGGCACCCCATTTACCGCGAGGATTGCTTCTCAGCACACTCTGGGAAGGCTGGTTCGAGGAGGCCCAGGCCCTGGGCTGCGTGGCAGTGGTCTGCCAGTACGGGTTGTGGGACGCAGCCAATGTCGCCCGCGTGCAGGCGATGGGGATGCGCTGCTTGTCCTATACGGTCAACGACGAGTCGGTGGCAGCCCAGCTACTTTCCCTGGGCACCGACGGCATCATCACTGACCGGGTCGACCTCTTCACGCCAGACTGAGCGCTGGCCCGGACCGAAGCCTCAGCGCAGATCGCCAGCCAGCGAAGCCAGCGTTTCGGCCGCAATAGTGAGGTGCGCCGGATAGTTGACGTGGTCGCAACCGAGCTTGACGCTGGCGCCCGCCTTCACCGAGGCCTTGGCCGCGGCCGGGAGCTCGAAGCGCAGGAAGTGCACCGCCGAGGTCTTTTCTTCGTTCTCCCGGTCCAGGTCCTCGTCGGCGATGGCGTAGACCCGAGCATGTCCTTCGACCTCGACAAACATCCGGTCTTCGATACCGATCAGGCGAGCCAGTTCGCGGCGACGCTCGTTGATGTCGGGGTACTCGATCATCAGCGTTGCCTTCCAGTTGCTGCCCTCGGGCAAAAGCGCGGCGTAGGCCTCGATCTCGTGGGCAATACCCTCTTCCTCGAAGATCTTCTCGATGCGCAGCATCTCCTGGATCTGGTAGCGGATGGTCGTCTCGCTCTCGAATTGCACACTCACATGCTCGCCCAGTTGCACAGAACGCAACTTGCGATGCGCGATCACGTCCGCCTTGTGCGCCTTGCGCCACTTGGTATAGGCCTCGAGCGTCATCAGGCTGTCGGCGGTGACTTGTCCGGTCAGCTGCATGGTCCTCTCCTTGTTTCTCGTCTTGGTCTTACTTCAAACCGTAGGCGCGCCGCACCAGGGTCAGCGGGTGCTGCATCTCGGGGGCGCCCAGGCCATTGACCTCAAAGCCCTGGGCAATATGGTGACCACCCAGGGGGCAGTCGGAGGTGATCACGTCGGGCGAGCCGCCGTCAGAGTGCTCGGCCATCTTCTTGAACAGCGGCTTGCCGATCTTCATCGCCTGCTGATGCGTCGCCTTCTTCACACCAAAAGTGCCAGCATGGCCAGAGCAGCGCTCGTGCGTGTGCACCTGGGTGTCCGGAATCATTTTGAGCATTTCCTCGGTTTTCTTGCCGATGTTCTGCACCCGGCCGTGGCACGGCACCTGGTAGGCCACCTTGCCCAGGGGCTCGGTGAACTCGGTCTTGAGCAGGCCGTCTCGCTTGCGGGCCATGAGGTACTCGAAGGGGTCCCACATCGCCGCCTTGACCCGCTGCACCGCTTCGTCCTCGGGGTACATCAAGGGCAGCTCCTGCTTGAACATCAGCGTGCAGCTCGGTACCGCCGAGAGGATGGCGTAACCCTCGCGGGCGTATCGGTCAAGCACCGGAATATTGACCTGCTTGTTGGCGTCGACCGACTCCAGATCACCCAGCTCCAGCTTGGGCATTCCACAGCATTTTTCCTTGTCGACCAGCACATAAGGAACCTCGTTGTGCGCGAGGACCTTGAGCAGGTCGTGGCCGATGCCTGGCTCGTTGTAGTTCACATAGCAGGTCGCGTAGATCGCCACTTTGCCTGGGGTCTTCTCGCCGGCCTTGACCGGGAAGTCGGCCGAGGTTGCCGCCTCAGAGCGGAACTTGTGCGTCGCCAAGCTGGGCAACCAGGCGTCCTTGTCCACTCCGAGGGCGGACTCCATCAGGGCGCGGGCCGGCTTGGTGGAATTGATCGCGTTGACCGCCTGCACCACGATCGGGATGCCGGCGAAGCTGCCATGGGTGTCGGTGGAGGCTAGGAATTTCTCTCCCGCACCCACCTCACCTTTTTTGAACTTGATCGCCTTGGCCCGCAGCATGGTGTGCGGAAAGTCCAGGTTCCACTCGTGCGGCGGCACGTAGGGGCACTTGGTCAGGTAGCACAGGTCACACAGGTAGCACTGGTCGACCACCTTCCAGAAGTCCTGCTTGTCCACCCCGTCGAGTTCGCCGGTCGGCCCTTCGTCCACCAAGTCGAACAGGGTCGGGAAGGAACCGCACAGGCTCACGCAGCGCCGGCAGCCGTGGCAAATGTCAAAGATGCGCTCCATCTCATGGAAGGTGGCTTCCTCGTCATAGAAAGCGGGGTTCTTCCAATCGATCGGATGCCGGGTCGGGGCTTCCAGGCTGCCTTCGCGGGCCATGGCGTTTGTCCTTGTGGTTCGAATGCTCTGGGGCGGGATGCGGAAATCGGTGCTTGGCACTGGGCACGGCGCAAGCCATGCCCAGCACGAAGCATCGCGATGCGGGTCAGTCGACCAGCTCGTTCAGCGCCTTCTGGTAGCGGTTGGCGTGCGAGCGCTCGGCCTTGGCCAGGGTCTCGAACCAATCGGCGACCTCGTCAAAGCCTTCGTCGCGAGCCGTCTTGGCCATGCCCGGGTACATGTCGGTGTACTCGTGGGTTTCGCCGGCAACGGCCGCAGCCAGGTTTTGGCGGGTACCGCCAATGGGCAGGCCCGTGGCGGGGTCGCCGCACTGCTCGAGCCACTCGAGGTGGCCGTGAGCGTGGCCAGTCTCGCCTTCCGCGGTGGAGCGGAACAGGGCGGCCACATCGTTCTGACCCTCGACGTCCGCTTTGTTTGCGAAATACAGATAACGGCGGTTTGCCTGGGACTCGCCGGCAAACGCGGCCTTCAAGTTCTCTTCGGTCTTGGAGCCTTTGAGAGCTGCCATGGAACACCTCCTGGTGGTTGGAAAGAAGACAAAAATACTCCACCGGCCCGACGGGCGGGGGCGAAGTCAACGCAAATGTAGAGGCCCGCATGGGCCCCGTCCAATTGGACGCGTCAATTCGATGAATTGCCTGCGGCTATTTAGGTGATAACCCTAATAGATGTCGGCAATCGGGTCCTGGCCCTGCGGCCAAGCGCGACCAGAAGGTGCACCCGGCGGCCTGAGAGGCGCCGAATAGAATCCAGCCGAATCCCCGAATCCCAGGACGGCACCACGGCTGCCGTTTTTTCTTTTTCCGCCAGACCATGAGCGACACCCCCCAGCAGAGCGGCCTCCAAAGCCTGTCCAAATCCTTCGAGCCCGCCGCCCTGGAGGCCCATTGGGGACCCCTGTGGGAGCAGCGGGGCTACGGACGCGCCGGCCACCGAGGCACTGGCGCCGCCAAGGCCAGTGAAGAGGCCTTCGCCATTCAGCTGCCCCCGCCCAACGTCACGGGCACGCTGCACATGGGGCACGCCTTCAACCAGACCATCATGGACAGCCTCACCCGCTACCACCGGATGCGGGGGCACAACACGGTCTGGGTGCCGGGCACTGACCACGCCGGCATCGCCACTCAGATCGTGGTCGAGCGCCAACTGCAGCAGCAGAAGGTCAGCCGCCATGACCTGGGCCGCAAGAACTTCGTCGCCAAGATCTGGGAGTGGAAGGAGCAGTCGGGCAACACCATCACCACCCAGATGCGCCGCATGGGCGACAGCGTCGACTGGTCCCGCGAATACTTCACCATGGACGACAAGCTCTCGCGCGTCGTCACCGACACCTTCGTCAAACTCTACGAGCAGGGCCTGATTTACCGCGGCAAGCGCCTGGTCAACTGGGACCCCGAGCTCAAGACCGCCGTCTCCGACCTCGAGGTCGAGAGTGAGGAGGAAGACGGCTTCCTCTGGCACATCAACTACCCGCTGCAAGACGGCTCGGGCGCCCTCACCGTGGCCACCACCCGGCCCGAGACCCTGCTGGGCGACGTGGCGGTGATGGTGCACCCGGAAGACGAGCGCTACGCTGCCCTCATTGGTAAGCAGGTGCACCTGCCCCTGTGCGACCGCCTGATTCCGGTCATTGCCGACGACTACGTGGACCGCGCCTTCGGCACCGGCGTGGTCAAGGTCACGCCCGCGCATGACGCCAACGACTACGCAGTCGGCCAGCGCCACGGCCTGCCGATGATCGGCGTGCTGACGCTTGACGCGAAGATCAACGAGCACGGCCCGTCGAAGTACCAGGGCCTGGACCGCTTCGTCGCCCGCAAGCAGATCGTGGCCGACCTCGAGGGCCAGGGTCTGCTGGTCGAGACCAAGAAGCACCGCCTGATGGTGCCGCGCTGCGCCCGCACCGGCCAGGTGGTCGAGCCCATGCTCACCGACCAGTGGTTCGTCGCCATGAGCAAGGTGAGCGAGCAGGACCCGACGGGCAAGTCCATCGCGCAAAAGGCGATCGACGCGGTGCAATCGGGCGAGGTGCGCTTTGTGCCCGAGAACTGGGTCAACACCTACAACCAGTGGATGAACAACATCCAGGACTGGTGCATCTCCCGCCAGCTCTGGTGGGGCCATCAGATTCCGGCCTGGTACGACGAGGACGGCAAGGTCTACGTTGCCCGCAATGAAGCCGAGGCCCAGGCCCAGGCCCCTGGCAAGTCGCTGCGGCGCGACGAGGACGTGCTCGACACCTGGTACTCCTCGGCCCTGGTGCCCTTTTCCACCCTGGGCTGGCCCGAGCAAACAGAGGACATGAACCTGTACCTGCCCTCCACCGTGCTGGTGACCGGCTACGACATCATCTTCTTCTGGGTCGCCCGGATGATCATGATGACCACCCACTTCACCGGCAGGGTACCTTTCAAGCATGTGTACATCCACGGCCTGGTGCGAGACGCACAGGGCAAGAAGATGTCCAAGTCGGAAGGCAATGTGCTGGACCCGGTGGACCTGATCGATGGCATCGCCCTACCGCCGCTACTTGAGAAGCGCACCACCGGTCTGCGCAAGCCCGAAACCGCGCCCCAGGTGCGCAAGCAGACCGAGAAGGAGTTTCCAGAGGGCATTCCGGCTTACGGCGCCGACGCGCTGCGCTTTACCTTTGCGTCACTGGCCTCCCTCGGGCGCAGCATCAACTTTGACAGCAAGCGCTGCGAGGGCTACCGCAACTTCTGCAACAAGCTCTGGAACGCCACCCGCTTCGTGCTCATGAACTGCGAGGGGCAAGACTGCAGCGACGACGCCGCCGAGCGCTCGGCCGCCGACCGCTGGATCGTCTCGCTGCTGCAGCAAGCCGAGGCCGAGGTGGCGCAGGGCTTTGCCGACTACCGCCTCGACAACGTCGCCAACACAATCTACCAGTTCGTCTGGGACCAGTACTGCGACTGGTACCTGGAAATTGCCAAGGTGCAGATCCAGACCGGCACCCCGGCCCAGCAGCGCGGCACCCGCCGCACCCTGATCCGGGTGCTGGAAGCGATCTTGCGCCTCGCGCATCCGGTCATTCCCTTCATCACCGAAGAACTCTGGCAGAAGGTCGCGCCGGTGGCGGGCCTGGCGGGTGAGTCGGTGAGCATCGCGCCCTTCCCGGTGTCGCAGCCCGAGCGCATCGACGCTGCCGCCATCGCCTGGATGGAGCGGCTCAAGGCCGTGGTCGACGCCTGCCGCAACCTGCGCGGCGAGATGAATGTCTCGCCCTCGACCCGGCTGCCGCTTTACGCCGTCGGCGACGCCGCCTTCCTGCGCGAGGCCGCGCCGTTGTTGCAGGCGCTGGCCAAGCTCAGCGAGGTCAAGGTCTTCGACGCCGAAGCCGACTGGTCGGCCGCCGCTGCGTCCGCCCCGGTGGCGATGGTGGGCGAGGCCCGCCTGTGCCTGTTCATGGAAATCGACGTCGCAGCCGAGAAGGCGCGCCTGTCCAAGGAAGCCGACCGGCTGCAGGCCGAAGTCGCCAAGGCCGAGGCCAAGCTGTCCAACCAGGCCTTTGTCGCCAAGGCGCCCCCGGCGGTGATCGAGCAAGAGCGCCAGCGCATCGCCCAGTTCAGCGCCACCCTGGCGCGTTTACGCGAGCAACTGGCCCGCCTGGGCAGCTGAAGCGCCACGCGCCTGTCATCGGCCCTCGCTAAGATGCGCCCCTGACCTCTGCTGGAATGGACATGTCCGACAGCCTGCGGTGCCGGGAGACGACACAACGTCCCCGCCGCCGCGCTCAAGGTCGAGGCTCCACACGAACCCGCCTGAGCGGCACCGCCGGTCAGCCCACCCGAAAAGGCCCACGATGACCACGACTCGTCCCGCCATCCAGAAAGCCGTCTTCCCGGTCGCCGGGCTGGGCACGCGTTTCCTTCCCGCCACCAAGGCCCAGCCCAAGGAAATGCTGCCCATCGTCGACAAGCCGCTGATCCAGTACGCGGTGGAAGAGGCCTACGCCGCCGGCATCCGGCACATGATCTTCGTCACCGGCCGCAGCAAGCGCGCCATCGAAGACCATTTCGACACCGCCTACGAACTCGAAAACGAGCTCGAGGCCGCGCACAAGGACGCATTGCTGGCGCTGGTGCGCTCGATCAAGCCCGACGACATGGACTGCTCCTATGTGCGCCAGGCCCGCATGCTGGGCTTGGGCCATGCGGTGCTGTGCGCCCAACCCCTGGTTGGACAAGACCCGTTTGCGGTGCTGCTGGCCGACGACCTGATGGTGGGCGCGGACGGCGGGCCCGGTGTGCTGGCGCAGATGGTCCGGGTCTTTCAAGAGGTGGGCACCAGCGTGCTGGCCGTGCGTGAGGTACCCACCGAACATGTCCGCCGCTACGGCGTCGTCGCCGGCGATTCAGCCGGCCCGGGATTGATCCGTATTCGCCAAATGGTGGAAAAGCCAGCCCCCGAGGTGGCCCCCTCCCGCATGGGTGTGGCCGGCCGCTACATCCTCAGCGCCAGCGTCTTCGACAAGATCCGCCAACTTCCGCGCGGCAGCGGTGGCGAGATCCAACTCACCGACGGAATTGCCCAACTGATCGAGGGCGAGGGCGTGCACGCCTACCAATACGCAGGCAAGTGCTACGACTGCGGCAGCAAGCAGGGGTTTCTGGAAGCGACGGTGGAGCTTGCGCTCAAGCACCCCGAGGTGGGTGCGGAGTTCAGCCAGTACCTGCGGCGCACGGTCTGCTGAAGGTCTTGCGCCAATCGCAAGGCCCGACGAGGCGAGTCAAGGCGAGTCGACACCCGTTGAGGCGATCCGAAGCGGAGCCGGGCGGTTTGGGCCGTGTGGCACGGCCCGCTCAGCGGTGCCGCAGCAGGTGGATGAACTCGCTGCCGAGCGTCTGCTGCTCGACCAGCTCATGCCCGGTCTGCCGGGTAAAGGCCTGAAAGTCCCGCAAGGAGCCCGGGTCGGTGGCCACCACCTTGAGCAGTTGGCCCGACTCAAGCTCGGCCAAGGCCTTCTTGGCCTTGAGAATGGGCAGGGGGCAGTTCAACCCGCGGGTGTCGATTTCCTTGGCGATGTCCATGGCGCCATTGTCTCCCGTTTGCTCAGCCGCGAGGAAAATCGATGAACTGGGGCTCATGACCGCGGCTGCGCAGCCACGCGGCCAGCGCCTGCCCGGTGCCCGCGCGCCAGCAGCGCACCTCGTCCAGTTCAAAGCGCTGCCACTCGGCCAACTCAGGCGAGAGCCGCACCTCCCCATGGGCCACCGCGTGATAGGCCACGATCACCTGATTCATGCGCTGGAAGTCGTAGACGCCAACCAGGTCGAGGTGGCTGACCTCCAGCGCGGTTTCCTCGCGAATTTCACGCACGATTCCGGCTTCAGGCGTCTCGCCGGCCTCCATGAAGCCGGTGATCAGGGCAAACATCCGGCCCGGCCAGGCCGCGTTACGCGCCAGCAGCACGCCGCCTTCGTACTCGACGATCGCGGCCAGCACCGGCGTCGGGTTGTTCCAGTGCGTCCATGCGCAGGCGGGACACCGAAGCCGCTCGCACAGGCCCCCGTCCTCTTGGAGGGCAATGAGGGCCAGAGGCGTGGCGCACTGGGGGCAAAAGCGGGGAGCGGGGGGCGCAGACATGGCGGGCAGAGGGCCAGGACGGCTCAGGCGGGAAACACGCCGGTGGACAGGTAGCGGTCGCCGCGGTCACACACGATGAAAGCGATGGTGGCGTTCTCGACCTGGGCCGAAATCTGCTGGGCCACCCAGCAGGCACCGGCCGCCGATATGCCGGCGAAGATGCCCTCCTCCCGCGCCAGACGCCGGCACATCTCTTCTGCCTCGTCCTGGCTCACGTACACCAGCTCATCGACGTTTCGGGCGTCATAGATGCGCGGCAGGTATTCCTGCGGCCATTTGCGGATGCCGGGAATGCGCGATCCCTCGCTGGGCTGCGCGCCGATGATGCGCACCTGCGGATTTTTCTCCTTGAGAAAGCGCGACACGCCGGTAATCGTTCCGGTGGTGCCCATGGCACTCACGAAATGGGTGATGCGCCCAGCGGTCTGCTCCCATATTTCGGGGCCGGTGGTCTCGTAGTGGATACGGGGGTTGTCCTCGTTGCCGAATTGGTCAAGCACTCGACCCTTGCCCTCGCGTTGCATCTTTTCGGCCAGGTCGCGGGCGTACTCCATCCCGCCGCTCTTGGGCGTGAGCAGAAGTTCAGCGCCGAAGGCCTTCATGGTCTGGGCGCGCTCAATGGAGAGGTCCTCCGGCATGATCAGGACCATTCGGTAGCCCTTGATGGCGGCCGCCATGGCCAGGGCAATGCCGGTGTTGCCCGACGTTGCCTCGATCAGGGTGTCGCCGGGGCGGATATCGCCGCGCTCCTCGGCCCGACGAATCATGGACAGGGCCGGGCGGTCCTTGACCGAGCCCGCGGGATTGTTGCCCTCAAGCTTGCCCAGCACCACATTGCCGCGCTGCCGATGGCCCTCAGCGCCGATTCGCTGCAGCGCCACCAAGGGCGTGCGACCGACGGCGTCTTCGATCGTGGGGTACTTCATTCCGACACTGTGCCATAATTTTTAAGTTCGCTCTCCTCAGCCCGAGTGGTGAAATTGGTAGACGCAGGGGACTCAAAATCCCCCGCCGCAAGGCGTGCCGGTTCGATTCCGGCCTCGGGCACCACAGGCGTGAGCAGTGTTCCACCGGCTCCGCTGGGTTCGTCTGACAGGCGTGTAGGAACAGTTCGCTTGATCGGTCCGTGCACCGCGCACTTCGGAACCATCATCTGGACCCGGTCACCCACGGGGCATCTTCGCTTTCAGCCGGCACCTGAGCAGTCCCTGCCCCCGAGCTCACATGAACAACATCTCCCACCAAGCCGCACACCCGAGCGCGCTGTTCCAGTCCGAACAAGCCGGAAACACGCCAAGGTCCCTGAGTGCGGGTGACCTGATCGTCTTTGATGGCGAAGCACTGCGCGTGGTCTCCGGCGGCTCTATGCAATTGCCCATCGGGCTGGTCGAGGTGGCGCATGTGCAGCGCTCAAACGCCCACACCGCGCATCACCACACCTTAGCCATCCGCGCCTCGGCTGGCGTCCTGGCTGGCGGCCTGGCTGGCGGCCTGGCTGGTGCAGCAGCGCAGATCGCTGACTCTCTGCACCAGGGTGCGGCTGCCGAAATCGGGCTGCCGCCTGGCCTGGCACGCAAGCTGGCCGAGTACATGGGAGCCGTCCAGGGGCAGCCCTACCAGCTTGACACAACCCAGGTCGAGCTGATCGAGGGGTCTCGCAAAGCCCTCGAGACCTTCCAAGAAGCCGACCGCTTCATGGCCAAGCTCCGGGGCTGAACCCAGGCCCCAGGCCCCAGGCCTTCACCGGGCCTCCTCTCGGTCCCCATTCGCGCTCTCTTCGCGCTCTCTTCGCTCTTCCTTCGCTGCCCCTGCGCCCCTAGACGCGCCCCTCCGCGCGCCCTTCGCGCTCGCTTTGCGTAGCCCTATGCGCCCCCTCCGCGCAGCGCACCCCACTGGCCGCGCCAACGGAGCTGCCACAAGCCCCGGCGCCGCACCGTCTGCACTGTCAATCCAGACTAAATTGAATACCTATTGACTAAATAATTACTTTGATGCACCGTTGGGCCTGAATTAACACTTTGGAGTTGTCTTGAACGCCCGACCCCATCTTTCTTCTACACCGCAAGCCGCCGCCTCCCTCGGCCTCACCACGGCAGCGGCTTCAGGTCCGGGCACGGCCGCCTTCCTCCTCGGCGCAGAAGACAAGCCCGCACCCGCCAGCTTCCGCCCCTCGGACGAGGCCATTTTTCGCAAGCTCGTCCAAGACCACCGCCATCGCCTCTATCGTTTCGTCGTCAAACACATCGGCTGGAGCAGTGACGCCGAAGACATCACCCAACAGGCCTTCGTCGAAGCGGCACACAGCTTCGCCACCTTCAAGGGCGAGTCGGAGCTCTCCACGTGGCTCTACGGTATCGCGATGAACCTGGTGCGCAATTACCTCTCCCGCGCCCCCCACCGCCGCTACACCTTCGAGGACGACGAGGTTCTTAACGAAACCGCCTCGCACAACCCCGACCCCAGCCGGCAACTTGAGCACAGCC
>JAURKV010000031.1 GCA_030831585.1 Ramlibacter sp.
AGCGCGCTGGCCATCGTGGGCGGGAGTGCCTCGCCGCCCACCAGCAGGGCTGACAGCCCTGACAGCCCTTGCCGGCCCGCCTCATCAACCAGCAGGATCGCCGCCTGCGACGGCGTGCATTGCAGGTGGGTGATGCGGTGATGCGTGAGCGCGGCCCCCACCGAGAGGGCGCGGCCTGCGGACTGCGCAACAAAGGCAACCTGAGTGGCCTGAGTGGTATCTGCGGCATGTACGGTATGTGCGGTGGGCCTCGCGACTGGCATCGCCCCCGCCTCCAGCCTGGTCCGCGCCAGAACTGTCAACCGATGCAGGTCGGGCAGGTGCGCCAGCACCTGGTCGCCTGGGATGCCGAAATCAATCAGGCAGGCAATCTCGTACACCCCGATTTCGGCGAGCTGCGCCACCAGGCCCATACATCGTTCTGGCGTACCGATCAGGGCGCTGCTGCGCCAATAGCGTTCGAACGCGTGATCGAGCAGGGCCTCGGTCTCCGCCTGCGTTGGCGGGCACACTGCAAACTCGCTGAGACCACCGCTTGGCCCGACGAGCCCGGCGAGACCGACGGTTTGGCCTGCGGGGAGCGCCTGGCCCGCCGGCGTCGCGGGCGAAGCACCACCGGTGGGCGTCGCGAAGGTCGGAAAGCGCCAGTCGGCCCGGCGAATCAAATCCATCGCCTCGCGCAGATAGGCCTTGAGCGGTCCGCGCGCCATTTCGCGCACCTCGTCCTCGTCCTCCCCGACAAAGGTGTGCAGCATGAGTGCCACCTGGCCCCGGCCCGAATGGCCGGCCGCGTCCCAGGCCGCGCGGTACACCGCCACCTTGTCGGCGAGCTCTTGGACCGACTGCCCGAGCAGGTGGGTGAGCACATGGCATCCGGCACGGCCGGCCTCAGCAAAGGTCTGCGGGTTACCAGCCACCGTCACCCACACCGGCAATTGCGCCTGCACAGGCCGCGGTAGGGTGCGCACCGTCACCGTCTGCCCCTCAGGCCCGGGCCAGGTCAGGGCCTCGCCCCGCCACAAGCGGCGCACCGCGTCGATGCCCTCGAACATCTGCTGGCGCCGGCCTGCCCACGCCGCTGGCGCCAGCACAAAGTCCTGCGGCTGCCAGCCGGCAGCGAAGGACACGCCCACCCGGCCCCCAGAGAGCCGATCGACCAGGGCCCAGTCCTCGGCCACCGTCAGCGGATGGTGCAAGGGCAGCACGCAGCTGCCCGCGCGCAGCTGCACATGGCGGGTGACCATGGCCAGTGCGGCGGAGAGGAGCGCTGGGTTGGGAAAGGGCCCGCCAAAGCCGTGAAAGTGGCGCTCGGGGGTCCAGACCGCGGCAAAGCCGTGGGTATCGGCAAAACACGCGGCGTCGATCAGCAAACGGTAGGCCGCTCCGGCGTCTTCGTTGGCGGCGCATTCGCGCTGGCTGGCAAAGTGAAAGAGGCTCCACTGCGGGGCGCGTCCCGTCATCCGGGCCGTTGTGGCAGCAGGTTCGCCCGGGTGCCCCGCAGCGGCGGTCTTTAGCGCCGGGTCGAAGGCCGCGCCCGAAGCCGCTCCGCCAGCTGCGCCCAGGGCCGTAGCCGGCACCACGCCGTGCAGCACCACGGTGAACCCGCGCGCAAGCGTCCACAAAAGCTCCAGCACCGAGATGTCGAAGGACAGGCTGGTGACCGCCAGCCAGCGGCCGGCCACGTCGCGATCGGGCTGCGGCGTTGTGCGCGCCGCTGGGTTGCCAACTACCGTGTGATTCGTGGCAATCGGGGCGGTGATGGGCGATTGGGGGGCCTGCGCCAGCACCGCATCCATGCCGGCGAAGAAATTCAACACGCTGCCCTGAGTGATCCGCACCCCCTTGGGCAGGCCTGTGGAGCCCGAGGTGTAGATCAGGTAGGCCAGGTCGTCCGGCAGGGCCACCTCCCCGTACCCGTACCCGTCTTCGTCAACGTCCACTTCCATGCCGTCGTCGTCAGACGGAACAGCGGGTTCATCCTGATCCTCACCCTCACCCTCCTCCGCCTCGTCACCTTCGTCATCGTCATCTTCCCCGGCGCGCGCAGGAACAGCGGCGAAGCCGCGCTCCGGAACGCCCACCTCGCCTAGCCCCGAGGCCACGGGCGAGATGACCGCCTCCCCAGAAACGCCGAGCAGGGCGGCCGCCTCGGGGCCGCCAATCACCCGTTGCAGGCCAGCGTCGTGGCACATCAAGCGAAGGCGATCAGCGGGGTAGTCGGGGTCCAGCGGCAGGTAGGCACCACCGCAGGCCAGTACCGCCAACACCGACACCAGCAACTGCGGGCCGCGCGGCAGGCACACGCCTACCACCTCGCCCCGGACCACGCCGCGCGCGCGCAGCAGACGCGCCAGTGAAGTCACCTGCCGAACGAGCTCGGCCCGGCTGAGGCGCTGGACCTGGTCGCCCGGCCCGCCGACCCACTCAAGTGCAGACGCCCCCGGGTGACGCGCCAGACCCCGGCCGACCGCGGTCCACAAGCCGCCCCGCAGGTCAACGGACTGCGCGCTGTCGTGAAGCTCGGCGATCCGGTCCAGATCCGAGGGTGGCAGCAGGGACAAGGCCCCCACCGCGCCAATATGGCGGGCAAAGCGGGGCAACCAGGCGGCCAACTGCGCGGCTATTTCGGCGGCCACGGGCACCTCCCATTTCCCAGCGTCGAAGCGCAATCGCCAAGGTCCTGGGGTTTGCGCGCCGTGGTCCCGAGGGGTCGCACGAAGGCGGGCCGCCCAAGCAAGGTCCGATGGATCGGGGGACAAGGCATCCGCCGAGGGCAAAGCCTCCGCTGAAGACATCGCCTTCCCGTGAGGCAATGCGTCCGCCAGCGCCGGCACCATGAGGCACACCGAGGGCGCGTCATGGCCTACGCCATCGGGCCAGGGCCCGATGCACACGCCCAGGGTGAGCGCCTCCGGCCCTGGCCGACCCAGGCGCAGCCGAAGGTCTGCGGTCATGGGTCCATCGGCGCGAGCCAGGAACAGGCACTCGGCCGCCGCCTCGCGCAGGTCGGCCGCGTCTGTGTGGCGACCGACGCCCAGGAGCAGGGGCCACCAGTCGGTCACATGGGGCGCGAGTCCCTCGGCGGCCTGGGCCAGAAAGGGATCGCGCCAGGCCAGGGCCGCGCGAGACTCGCCGGACACAGCGGCCAGCCAGGCGGCGCAACCCGCCAGAAGCACATGGCCGGGGATCGCGCAGGTGACCGGGTCAACCGGTAATGAGACCTCGAAATCAGAGGCACCGTCCGCCTCGCAAGCGCCTGGGCCGCAAGCTTCCGGCGCACCGGTCATGTCGCGGCGAGGATGGGGCAGTTCGGCCAGCGGCTCTGCCGCCAGGGCCAAGAGGCGGCTGCGCCATGCGGCCTCACCGCGGGCCATCGCGGGTCGGGCGTCGGCCAGGCGCTGAAGCTGCCCGACGGACAGCGGCGCCAACACCTCCCCGGGCACCAGCGTGGGCAGTGGCCCGCCGTCGAGCGCCACCAGGCCTTCGAGCCGTAGGGTTCCCTGGACTGTGGCCAGCCAGAGACGGTCACCCTGCTGGGCCAGCACGCAGCCGGGTACCGGTGAGGCATCGACCGCCGCTTCGGCCTGCGCCGATGCCACGCGCAGCAGGCGGCCCGCGCACCACAGCTTGGGACACGCCAGGGGATTGGGCGTGGGGCCAAAGTCCAGGGCCCGGCACTGCGCCGCAAGTTCGGCGGCAGTCCGACGCCAGTCCAGGGTGGCCAGAGCCGCCGGTCGGTGGTGGCGGCCATGCAGACGTGGCGGGGCCGCGGGGCTGCGCAGCGCCAGGGCATTGCTCGCGAGCAGGTCCACCAGGGTGAGAAAGGAGCGAAACCCTGCCTCGTAGCAATGAGTGTTGAGGCTGAAGGCGGTCTCGTCGGGCGACAGGTCAAAGGTCAACTCGCAGGCGATACGGCCTGCGTCCAGTGCCGGGGTCATCTCGTGCCAGGTGACGCCATGGTGGCGGCAGCCTTCGAGCAGCGCCCAGGCTGGCGCGTTGAGCCCGCCGTGGCGGGGGAGAGGACCGTCGTGAAAGTTGAGTGCTAGACGGTGCGCACGCGCCAGCAGCGCCGGAGGCAGACGGTGCAGCCAGCCGATGGAAAACAGGACCTCGAAGTCCGCCCCCTCAAAACGCGGCACCTGCGCAAGGCCCTGCACCTGCTCGAAAGCAAGGCCCTGGTCCTGCGCCCAGGACAGCACCGCCGGGTCGGCGCTGGCGATGCACACCACCTCGTGACCCGCCTCGAGGAAGGCCTCGGCACATCGGACGAGCAGGCTGCCGTCACCCACGAATACGGCCCGAATCGGATTGATCATGCCCATGCCTCGTCCCATGAAAAAAATGAGAACGGGCGGATGCTAGGCAGTAGCGGCACCTCGCATGGGCGGTGCCTTACACCTTGCGACGTCTGTGCCTCGCGTCAGCAGGATTTGCGCGATTCAGGTGCGCGCGCAGGCTCCGTCGCGCCAGTCCCTTCGGACCCCGATCGACGTGGGGGCCGAGCGCCGGCGGCTCAGACTTCAGGTGTTCTTGGACAGGGTGATGGTCGGGAACTTGGCCGAGTAGTCCTTGGCACGCGCGGCCACTGCCACCCCAACCTGGCGTGCCACCGACTTGTACAGGCCGGCCAGTGTGCCCTCGGGTTCGGCCACCACCGTCGGCCGGCCACTATCGGCCTGCTCGCGGATGGCGATGTGCAGCGGCAGCGCACCCAGGTAGGCAATGCTGCGCTCGGCGGCGTAGCGCTTCCCGCCGCCCTCGCCGAACACATGCTCGGCGTGGCCGCACTGGGCACACACATGAACGGCCATGTTCTCCACCAGGCCGAGGATGGGAACCCCCACCTTCTCAAACATGGAGACCGCCTTGCGGGCGTCGAGCAGGGCGATGTCCTGCGGCGTGGTCACGATAACCGCACCGGTCATGGGCACCCTCTGCGAGAGCGTGAGCTGGATGTCACCGGTGCCGGGGGGCATGTCGACGATGAGGTAGTCGAGGTCATGCCACTTGGTCTGGCGCAGCAGTTGCTCCAGGGCCTGGGTGGCCATGGGGCCGCGCCAGACCATGGCTTGGTCCTGGCCGACCAGGAAGCCGATGGACATGACCTGCACCCCATGCCCGATCAATGGGTCCATGGTCTTGCCGTCTTCCGACTGGGGCCGGCCGGACAGGCCCATCATCATCGGCTGGCTCGGGCCGTAGATGTCGGCGTCGAGCAGGCCCACCTTGGCGCCCTCGGCGGCCAGGGCCAGGGCCAGGTTGGCCGAGGTGGTGGACTTGCCCACGCCGCCCTTGCCCGAGGCCACGGCAATGATGTTCTTCACGCCGGGCAGGGGCTGCAGGCCGCGCTGAACCGCATGGGGCACCACCTGCAGTTGGAAAGACACCTCCACCCCGTCGACGCCGGGCACCGTGCGGGCCGCTTGGGTCAGGACCTGGCTGATGGCCTCGTGCTGGCTGCGGGCCGGGTAGCCCAGTTCGAGCGCAAAACGGGCTCGTCCGCCCTCGAGGCGCAGGTCCCGCAGGGCCTTGGCACCGAACTCGCGGCCGGTCAGGGGGTCTTGGGCTGCGGCCAGGGCGGCGGACAGGCTATCGAGGGAGACGGGGGTGGCCATGGTGGTCTATGGGGTCGGAAAGCCGGTCAGTTTAACGACGCGACATAAAATCGATGGTTGCCTCCGAGAACACCATGACCCAGCGCAAGCTTTTTGTGACCACCGCCCTGCCCTATGCGAACGGCAAGTTCCACATCGGGCACATCATGGAATACATCCAGGCCGACATCTGGGTGCGCTTCCAGCGCATGCGGGGGCACATGGTGCATTTCGTCGGCGCCGACGACGCGCATGGCGCGCCGATCATGATTGCCGCCGAAAAAGCGGGCAAGACGCCGCAGCAGTTCGTGGGCGAAATCGCCGCTGGCCGCCAACAATACCTCGACGGCTTTCATGTTCGTTTTGACAACTGGCACAGCACCGACAGCGCCGAGAACACCCAGCTGGCGCAGGGCATCTACAAAGACCTCAAGGCCGCGGGCCTGATCGCCACCCGCACCATCGAGCAGTTCTACGACCCGGTCAAGGGCATGTTCCTGCCCGACCGCTACATCAAGGGGGAGTGCCCCACCTGCCACGCCAAAGACCAATACGGCGACAGCTGCGAGGTGTGCAGCGCGGTCTATGCGCCCACCGACCTGATCGAGCCCTACTCCACGCTCACCGGCGCCAAGCCAGAGATCCGAAGCTCCGAGCATTTCTTCTTCCAGCTGTCGAACCCGGAGGTGGTCGACTTTCTCAAAGCCTGGACGCAAAGCCCCGGTCGCCTGCAGCCCGAGATGGCCAAGAAGGCCAGCGAGTGGTTTGAAGCCGGCATGGCCGACTGGGACATTTCCCGCGAGTCGCCTTACTTCGGCATCGAAATTCCGGACGCGCCGGGCAAGTACTTCTACGTCTGGCTCGACGCCCCGGTGGGCTACCTGGCCAGCCTGAAAAATCATTTCGACAAGGGCCAGGCGCGGGACCACTGGCACCCGGCCTCGCGCACCGCAGCTTCTTTCGATGAATTTGTGGCCGACCCGCAGGTGGAGCAGGTGCACTTCATCGGCAAAGACATCGTCTACTTTCACACCCTGTTCTGGCCGGCCATGCTGCAGTTCTCCGGCCGCAAGACGCCGGCGCAGGTGAACGTGCACGGTTTCATCACGGTGAGCGGCGAGAAGATGTCCAAGAGCCGCGGCACCGGCATCGACCCGCTCAAGTACCTCTCGCTGGGCATGAACCCCGAGTGGCTGCGTTACTACATTGCTGCCAAGCTCAATGGCCGGGTAGAAGACGTCGACTTCAACCCCGACGACTTCGTGGCTCGCGTCAATGCCGACCTGGTGGGCAAGTTCGTCAACATCGCCTCCCGCGCAGCGAAATTCATCCCTGGGGGCCAGCTCGTGGCGAACAACGCCGCCACCTTGCAACCCGCCAAGCTGGTGGACAGCGTGGCCGCCCTGTATGAGGCGCGCGAGTACGGCAAGGCCCTGCGCGAAATCATGGCCTACGCCGACGAGGTGAACCTGCGCTTTGACGGCGCCGCGCCCTGGAAGTTGGCCAAGGAGGGCAAGGCCCTGGAGGCCGCCGCAATCGGCTCGGAGTGCGTCGAGCATTTCAAGGTGCTCGCGGCCTGTCTAAAGCCGGTGCTGCCCGCCCTGGCGGCGCAAGCCGAGGCCTTCTTGCAATGCGCGCCGCTCGATTGGGCCAGCGCTGCCAGCCCCTTGGGTGCGGGACATGTTGTGGGCAGCTACCAGCACCTGATGCAGCGGGTCGATGCCAAGCTGCTCGACGCGCTGTTCGAGCCGCCCGCCGAGGCTGTACCGGCAGCTGCGACCCCTGCAGCGCCCGAGGCGCCCGCCCTCCCCGGCGGCGAGGCGATGGCAGACACCATCACCATCGACGACTTTTCCAAAATCGACCTGCGCATCGCGCAGATCGTGGCCTGCGAAGCGGTCGAGGGCTCGACCAAACTCCTGCGCCTCACGCTCGACGTGGGCGAAGGCCGCACCCGCACTGTGTTCTCCGGCATCGCCTCGGCCTACCAGCCACAAGACCTGGTGGGCAAGCTCACCGTGATGGTGGCCAACCTGGCCCCGCGCAGGATGAAGTTCGGTGTGTCCGAGGGCATGGTGCTGGCCGCCAGCCACGGCGACGAGAAGGCCCAGCCAGGAATTTATGTCCTCAACCCCTGGCCAGGCGCGCAGCCGGGCATGCGAGTGCGCTGATGAAATCCTGCCGCCTGCCCATGAAGTCCGACATCCTTGGCGCCGTGCCACGCAGCGTCCGCCTCGCGCTGGCGCTGGCCAGCGCTGGCGCACTGTCGGGCTGCGCGGTCATCGCTGTGGCCGACACCGCCGCCACCGTGGTGGTGGGCACCGTCGGTCTGGCGGCCGATGCCGTCATTGGCACCGCGCGTATGGTGCTGCCGGGGGATGACAAGAAGGACAAGAAGTAGCCTGAGCGCGGCGCACAATCGGGCTTGACCATGCGCCCGCCCTCCGCCTCGGTTCTTACCCGCTTCCGCCCCCGCCTGATCGACGCCCTGCGGGGCTATGACAGCGCCCGTTTCCTCAAGGACCTCGGAGCGGGCTTCACGGTCGCCATCGTCGCCCTGCCCCTGGCCATGGCCTTTGCCATCGCCAGTGGCCTCAAGCCCGAGGCCGGCCTATGGACCTCCATCATCGCCGGCGCCATCGTCGCGCTCGTGGGGGGCTCGCCGGTGCAGATCGCAGGACCGGCTGGCGCCTTCATCGTCGTCGTCTACGGCATTGTCGAGCGCCACGGTGTGGCCAACCTGCTGGTCGCGACCGCAGCCTCCGGAGTGCTGCTGTTCCTGATGGGCCTGCTGCGCCTGGGCAACCTGGTAAAGAAGGTCCCCGCGCCCATCGTGGTCGGGTTCACCAACGGTATCGCGGTGCTGATCGTGCTTTCGCAGCTGCGCGACTGGCTGGGTCTGGCGGTGCCCCGCATGCCTGCCGAATTCTTCGCCGAACTGGACGCATTGGCCGCACATCTGGACAGCTTCAACCCCTGGGCCTTTGGCCTCGGGGGTGTCACTGTGCTGGGCCTCTGGCTATGGCCCCGCCTGTGGCATGCCCGCTCGCCACTACGGGCCACGCTGGACACACCCCTGGTGCATGAGTTCGCCAACGTGGGCGCCAAGGTGCCGGGGCCGGTCGTCGCTCTGGTGAGTATCACCCTGCTGGCCGCTTGGCTCCACTTGCCGGTGGAAACCATCGGCAGCCGCTTCGGCAGCATCCCGGCGGGCCTGCCCGCGTGGTCACCGCCAGACTTTAGCCTCTCGGGTCTGGCGGCCTTGGCACGCCCCATCCTGACCCTGGCGGTGCTGGGTGCGATCGAGTCCCTGCTGTGCGCCCGGGTGGCCGACCAGACCAGCGGCCTGGCACCGCACGACCCCAACCAGGAACTCATGGCCCAGGGCCTGGCCAATCTGGCCACGCCTTGCCTGGGCGGCATGCCTGCCACCGGCACCATCGCCCGCACCGTGACCAATGTGCGCGCCGGCGCCACCAGTCCGGTGGCGGGGCTCGTACACGCCGTGGTGCTGGCAGCCATCGTGCTGCTGGCGGCGCCGCTGGCGCTGCAGGTTCCGCTGGCGGTGCTGGCTGGGGTGCTGCTCTTCACCGCCTGGAACATGGGCGAATGGCACGAATTTGTCCGCCTGCGGGAGCAACCGCTGGCGCATGGGGTGCTGGTTGTCCTGACCTTCGTGCTCACCGTGGTGTTTGACCTCACGGTGGCCCTGGGCGTGGGCCTGGTCCTGGCCTGGGGTTTGTCACTCCGGCGTGGCGCCGCGGACAAACCCTCGGCTTAGGGCAGCAAACGGGCCAGCGACGCGCTCATTGCCGGAGCCGAAGCACCGGTGCCGGCAGCGACACCGTCACCAGCGCCGCCATCGACCGCCGTGTACCCGGTCTGCGCCGACGCTCCGCGGGCGAACTGCTGGTAGGCGCCCCGGTGGCGGGTGACTTCCACCTGGTCGCGGCGCGTCCAGCCCCAACCATCAAGCGCGTAGCTGTCGGGCCGGCGAGTGACCGCATGGGCCTGGCTTGCGAAGTCCGCCGCTTCGTTGCGGGCCAACTGGCGTGTCTCACCCATGCCCAGGCTAGCGCGGGTCAGCGCCTGAGACGCCTGGCCCAGCAAGGCGTTGGCCTCGCGGATGGCGGTGGGTGTGAGGCGATAGCGGACGAACAGTTCGGTGCCGTCAGGCACGGCGCCCGTCTCGCGGGCGAGGGACGCTTTCATTGCCTGCTTCATGGCGTCCCTCTGCGCCTTCTGAGCGCCTTCGCCCTCATCGGCATCGGCCGGGAACAGGCTGTCCAGGCAGCGGTCCAGGTTACCGCCGACCACGGTGGCCGAAAGCGTGGCTTGCGAGCCGGGACGCAGCATGCCGTATTGACGCTCGAGGGTCTTGCTGGCCGACAGGTTCAGGCCGGCACTCAGTTCGCGCGAGGCGCCGCCCGCTGCGGCCTGGGCAGAAGCCGTGGTGGTGGCCATGACGCGCCGGACCTGGGTCTCGACCTCGCCGGCGGTCGACCGCTTGACGGTGGACTCGCTGCCGACTGCGGCCGCCGCCTCGACGGACAAGGCCGCCAGAGTCAGGTCGACCTTGGCGTTCAGGCTGGCGCGCCCACTCAGCGATTGCCGCTCGACGCGCTGTACCTGCTCGGGGCTCCAGGCGGCGGGATCCACCTCGCCACCGGTGATGAGCCCGCGGAGCATGGCCATACAGCTATCCCGATCGCCGAAGCGCAAGTCGAACCCCTTTTCGCGCTCGACCTGGGATTCACCCCTGAAATTGATCAGGTCCGACAGGGCCGAGAGCGTCACGCCGTGGCGCACAGCACCGCCGCCTTGCACCCGCACCACATAGGCACCATCGGGCTCCAGGGACACACGGATGCCGTTTTGCCGCTCAGCGCGCACGTCGGTGGAGGTGCTCAAACCAGGAACGATGGGTGAGCCCACCGAGACCGTGCCGTAGACGCCCATGCGAATGTCGAAGGCCTGACCCAGGACCAGGTCGCTCACCTGCCGCTCCACCGACGTCAAGGCCACCGCCTGCCGGCGCTGGCCCTCGGTAATGGACACAGCAAGGGGGGCCGCACCCGGAGAGGCTGCAGCCGAGGCGGACGCCCCGGTGAAGCTACCCCGCTTACCGCCGACCGAGCGGGTGAGGGCCCCGCGTAAGCGGGCGCTGATCTTCTGCGGGTCGAACTCGCTGATCAGCTTGCCCAGGGGCCGCTCGTCCTTGCCTAGGGCCTCCTCTATGGTTTGGACTTCGTTCTTGAGGAAAGCGCTTTGTCGCTTCGTAGAAATGCCGAAGGCGGCAAGTCGCTTGACGATTACGCCGGTGTAACCGCCCCCCCGATCGATGCGCGCGCCATTGGGCTTGAACTCCGGGTCTGCGCTTTCCAGGGCCACCTGCAAGATGGCGATCTGGCGCAGGCGTCGCATCAGCGGCTTGATCTGCAGGCTCTGCTTGTCATTGGGCGTGGCCAGCGCCTGCAAGGCAGCGACCCGGTGGTGCAGGACGGGCAAACGCGAAAGCCGGTCCATTTCCAGCCCGATGGCGCGCAATTCGGACATCTCGGGCTGGGCGCTCGAGCCCGGCTCGCGTCGCAGGTGGGCCGGGCTGAAGCCGGCCAAGGCCTTCCACTGGGTGGCGATCGACGCGTTCAACTCGGCAATCCGCGCCGGGTCCCCTTTCTCGGCCTGCAGCTCCTTGATGCGGGTTTCGGCGAAGAGGATGTTGCGGACCAGGTCGTGGTCCTTGGCGGCAGCGGCCAGCTGGTCCGGCTTGGCCAGCCAGCTGCGGTCGGCCTGCTCATGCCCTGCGATCTTCAAGGACGCCTGGCCGAGTTGCAACAGCTCGCGCTCGAGTTCTTTTTGCGAAAGCGCCAGGTCCTGCTCAAAACGAACCCATGGCATCGCTGCGTCGACCGCCTCGGCCAGGGCTTCATCGACCTCCTGGCCGGTGGCGACCTCGGTGTCCTTGCCCGTCACCTCCCGGAACAACTGACACACGATGCGCGTGGCGCGCAAGGCGTGAAAGCGCTCCTCGTCGAGGGAGGACAGCAAGGTTGACTCCTGGCAGGCGCGCGCAACCGATTGCATCAGCTCGCGGCATTCCACCACTTCGGCCGTGTTGTGAAAGCCCTGGCGGATGTGCTCACGAAGCAGGCCGGCATCCATGCCCTGCTTCTGGAGCTGGGCCAGCAGCTCGTTGACCTGTTTCTCGTCAACTGTTCCCAGCGCGGGGTCGTACAGGGACAGGCTGATCCAGGCACCGATCTGGGCGGTACGGGCAGCCACCTCCTGGGACGCGTACTTGACCAGCCAGGAGACGACGGCCTGGTTGGCCTTGACGGCGCCGAACAGGCTGACGGGCAGGCTCGCCTTGCCGCCGGCGACATTCCGGCTGGCCATGAAAGCGTCGAGCTCATCGGCCACCATCCGCAGGTTGCACTGGACGTCGAGATTGCGCAGCGCCGTGCTGTCGTCGGGCGCAATGACCGCCAGCTTGAGCGCCAGCGCGTCCTCGTGCCATTGGGCTCCCTTGAACACGATGTCGATGACCTCGGCGTCGCCGGCCGCCATGTCACTGAGCCAGCGGGTCTGGGCCGCGTGCCCGATCCGGGTGTCGAGATGTTTGATCAGCAGGTCCCGAGGGGTCGCCGGCAGACGGGCCAGCAACAAGACCAAGCTGCTGCGTGCATGGAGATAGTCCTGCGGCGCCAGCGTGGCCAGCGCCGACCCCATCCGCGGGGCCTCCACCTGGAGCGCGGCCAGGTCGGTGTCGCGCGTTTCCAGCAGCGCCAGCCGCGCCCCGGTGTCCTGCAGGACGCTGTTCAGCGCTGCACGGCTCGGGGTGTCGAGTTGGCGGCACAGGGGCAAGGCCTTGCGCAGGTCCTCCCACTGGCTGCGCCGGGCCGGCAAGGCCTCACGCAAGGGCTCCCAGGTCTTGCCCTCGGTGACCTTGGCCAGCATTTTCTCCAGGGCTGCCCGGTCGGGCTCGATCTGGCCGCGGCGCTCGGCCAACAGGAAGGTGCAGTGAGTCCGGTCCGCCGCTTCCAGGTCCTGCAGCGCGGGCAGACTGGCTTCGAGCAGGTCCAGCCGCTCCAGCCTGGCTGCGAGGTCTTGGCCGCCTGGCTTGGCCTGGCAAGCCAGGTCCAACTCACGCGAGAAGGCCAGGGCCGCGGCCTGGGAGCGCTGGCGACGGGCGGCCGCTTCGTCTCCAGGGGAAAGCGCCAAAGACGGCGAGTGGACAGACCCGGAGCCATGGGCCGCCTCGGGCGCCTGCTGCGCCTGCGCCTTGAGCACGCTGGGCGACTGGCCATGCCGGCGAACAGCGTCCACCAGGGCCAGGTAGACGGTGCGGGCCCGGGTTTCGAGCTGGGCCTGGGGCTGCCGCACGCCCCCGCTGGGCGCGAGGCAAGTCCGAATCGCGCGCAGGGCGTCGTCCTGCGAGGGCGCCGCCAAAAGGAAGGCGCGCGCATCGAGCCAGCTCGGGAGCCCTTGCGGAGGAGCATCCGGGTTCAGGCGGCCTGTCATGCGATCGAAGCTCTCGTAGGGCTTGCCGTTGGCCTCGCCCTGGATCAAGGCGGCCAGGCCATCGGAGATGGCGGGGCGCGCGACGGCGGTCGTTTGCCCCGGGCTTGAACCGGCGCGCACCTGGGCATGGAGGCGGCTGGCGGACTCCAGTTGGGACGCCTTGGGCCCGAGGAAGAAAGAACCCAAGAAGCGCCGCCACCAACTCGAGGGCGGTCTCAGCTGCGCCACTGCCTCTGCCTGCGAAGCCCGGGGGGCCTGTACAGCGGGCGTCGCACCGGTACCGCCGGACGCAGCCGCGAACTGGCCCGACCGCGGGCGGCTGGGGTCCCGGAGATGCTCGGCCCC
>JAURKV010000032.1 GCA_030831585.1 Ramlibacter sp.
AGGAATTTGGCTTCGAGCCCGATGCCTCCATCCTGGCCGAGAAGATGGAAATCCCCGAAGACAAGATCCGCAAGATCATGAAGATCGCCAAAGAGCCGATCTCCATGGAAACGCCGATCGGTGACGACGACGACAGCCACCTGGGCGACTTCATCGAAGACAGCACACACACCGCGCCCATCGACGCGGCCCTGCAAGCCGGTCTTCGCGACGTGGTCAAAGACATTCTGGACAGCCTCACGCCCCGCGAAGCCAAAGTGCTGCGCATGCGTTTCGGCATCGAGATGTCCACCGACCACACGCTGGAAGAAGTGGGCAAGCAGTTCGACGTGACCCGCGAGCGAATCCGCCAGATCGAAGCCAAGGCGCTGCGCAAGCTCAAGCACCCGAGCCGCAGCGACAAGCTGCGCTCGTTCATCGACTCGCTTTGAACAAGGCAAGGGCCTTCAGGCCCTGTTCATAATGGAAGGGCCAGCAAATGCTGGCCCTTTCCTTTTTTGACCATGCTTGCCAAGTCGATCGGTCTTGACGCGCCGGGGGTCGCGGTGGGTCGCTGGTTTTATCCGAGCTGGGCTCGACACCGCTCTTGATATTGCCACTGAACATTCCGGGGACGAAAGGGTTCAGCCGTTGACGCAAGCCGGCAGGTGGGCAATCATCACGACTCGATTGAGCTCTTAGGTTTTATCTCGAAGGATGCGGCCGGCGCATCCCAACAAGGGGGAAAGCGTGGCAGCAAAAGTTATGCGTATCGCCATCCTGTTGGCAGCCTTCACCCTGGCGGGGTGCACGACGGTCGATGACTTCCGCAAGATGTCGGCCCAAGACCGTGCAACCCGCGTGTGTGACCGGGAGCCGACGGTAAGAAGCCTGCGGGCCAGCAGGCAGTCCTACCTGGCGGGCATCCAATCGGCCCAAGAGGCTCTGGGGCGTGGGTACCGTATTCACAAGCAGTGCCAAATGGTCGATGTGCCCACAGGCAAGCAAAGCATCTGCGAAAAGCGCGGTGAGCAGACGATCTGCAAGGAGGCGAGCACCACTCGCAAGGAGGAGCGCTGCAAAGAGACGCCGGTTGCCATCCAGGCAGACAACGAAAGGCGCAACGTCGCCGAGTGGAGCGCTGCCGTGGCGGGCCTCGACAACCAGATCCGGGGCAGCTACGACCTGTGCTACGACCGCGTCTTTCACATGACGCCGGAGCAGGCCTTCAAGCTGTACTGATTTTTTCCTTCCAGGCGGGCTTCTGGCACCACCGGAAGGTCTCACTCTGCGGGGAACTGCTCCGTGTCGACTTCCGACTGTGACCGCTCCGCGTACCGCGGCCCAGAGACGGTGCGCTGGTTGATGCAGTCGCCTGCACGCGCCAGCAGCTCCGGCGAGACGCTGATGTCGGCCGCCCGCAGGTTCTCCAGCAAATGGTCGACGCGCTTCGTGCCCGGAATCGGAATGATTTCCGGGCCCTGCGCCAGCAGCCAGGCCAGTGATAACTGGGATGGGGTACAGCCGGCCTCCTGAGCGATGACGCGGAATGCCTTCAACAGTTCCAGGTTGGCCGGATAGTGGCCGGCGGTAAACCGCGGCATGGCTCGCCGGATGTCATTGGCCTCCAAGGCTTCCACATCGGGAACGCCATCGGCCAGGAAGCCGCGCGCCACGGGACTGAAGGCGACAAAAGCCACACCCAGTTCCCGGCAGGCTTGCACGATGGCGATCTCGGCCTCCCGGGCCCACAGCGAGTACTCGGTCTGGACCGCAGTGATCGGATGCACCGCATGGGCGCGCCGCAGGGTGGCGGCGGAGACCTCCGACAGGCCCAGCGTTCGCAACTTGCCCTCCTCGACCATGCGGCTCATTTCGCCCACGCTGTCTTCAATCGGCACTTTCTTGTCCCACCGGTGCAGGTAGTACAGGTCAATCACGTCTGTCTGCAAACGGCGCAGGCTGTCCTCGCAATAACGTCGAAGTGTTTCAGGGCGTCCGTCGATACCGCGCACCACCTTGCCCTGGGCGTCCGGAAAGCCGCCGAGCCCCCCTTTGCTGGCCAGGGTGAACTTCTGCCGATGCGCCTTCAGGGTCTTTCCTACCAGTGTTTCGTTCGCACCAAAGCCATAGAGGGCGGCAGTGTCGAACAGGGTGACACCGGCATCCAGGGCCGTGAGCAACACGCGCGCGGCATCTGCCTCAGATGGCGGGGCGCCATAGGCGTGCGAGAGATTCATGCAGCCCAGGCCAATGGCACTGACTTCAAACGGGCCGATCTTGCGGGTTTTCATGCGTGTCTCCTGAATGGAAAAAGCCCGCGTCGCTGGGGCGACTGCGGGCCTTGATTATTGCCGTGTCACTCAGGCCAGCTGCTGCTCGAGTTGATGGAGAATTTCATAGCAAGGCAACACCTGCGCCACGCTCGAATTGGGCTCACGGCCTTCGCGGATGGCGGCGATGAACTCGCGGTCTTGCAGCTCAATGCCGTTCATCGACACGTCTACCTTGGAGACGTCGATCTTCTCCTCCTTGCCGTTGACCAAATCGTCATAGCGGGCGATGTAGGTGCCGGTGTCGCCGATGTAGCGGAAGAAGGTGCCTAGGGGACCGTCGTTGTTGAACGACAGCGACAGGGTACAGATGGCGCCGTTGGCGGCCTTGAGCTGGATGCTCATGTCCATCGCAATGCCCAGCGTCGGGTGAATCGGGCCCTGCACTGCGTTGGCCTTCACGATCGGGCTGCGCGCCTGATAGGCGAACAGATCGACCGTGTGCGCGGCGTGGTGCCACAGCAGGTGGTCGGTCCAGGAGCGGGCTTGACCCAGCGCGTTCATATTCGTGCGACGGAAGAAGAAGGTCTGCACGTCCATCTGCTGGATGTTGAATTCACCAGCGACGATCTTGTGACGGACCCACTGATGACTCGGGTTGAAGCGGCGGGTGTGGCCGCACATGGCCACCAGACCGGTCTGCTTTTGAATCGTGTCGACCGACTGGGCCCCCGCGAGGCTGTCGGCCAGGGGAATTTCCATTTGCACATGCTTGCCGGCCTTCATGCAGGCCACCGACTGCTCGGCGTGCATTTGGGTGGGCGTACACAGGATGACGGCGTCCACTTCCTTGATGGCCAGGGTGTCGGCTAGGTTTGTGGTGACATGGCCGATGCCGTACTTGTCAGCAACTTCCTGGGTCTTGCCGAGTTCACGACCGATCAGGGAGACCACCTCCACATCTGCGATGTTCTTCAAGCCATCGAGGTGCTTGATGCCGAATGCACCAGCACCGGCCAGGGCGATTTTCAAAGTCATTTCTGTTCCTCCAGAACAAGGTGGCCCACCGCCGTGTTGGAAGCGGGTACATGATAGAAGCGGTGCAGGGGCTTGGGCGGCTTGCCGCCGGCCAGGTCGGCCATCGCGCCGCGGGCAATCAGCCACATCACCAGCTCGATGCCCTCGGACCCGGCTTCCCGCACATAGTCGATGTGCGGTACCGCGGCCTGGCCCTCGGGGTCGGCGATGAGGCGGTCAAGGAAGGCATTGTCGAACACCTTGTTGATCAGGCCAGCGCGCGGGCCCTGGAGCTGATGGCTCATGCCGCCCGTACCCCAGATCTGCACATTCAAATCTTCGTCAAAAGATTCGATCGCCTTGCGGATCGCCTTGCCCAGGTTCAGGCAGCGCTGGCCCGAAGGCACGGGGTACTGCACCACGTTCACCGCAAAGGGAATGATCTTGCAGGGCCAGGCCTCGGGCTGGCCGAACATCAGCGACAAAGGCACCGTGAGGCCATGGTCCACGTCCATCTTGTTGACGATCGTGAGGTCAAAGTCTTGCTGGATGACCGACTGTGCGATGTGAGCCGCCAACTCCGGATGCCCATAGACCTGGGGCACCGGGCGCGGGCCCCAGCCCTCATCTGCGGGTGTGAACTCGGCGGCGGTGCCGATGGCGAACGTCGGAATGAAGTCCAAGCTGAAGGCGGTGGCGTGGTCGTTGTAGACCAAGAAGACCACATCGGGCCTCTGGGCCTTTTCCCACTGCTTGACGAACTCATAGCCCTTGAAGACCGGCTGCCAATAGTCTTCGTGGGTCTTGCCCAAATCGAGGGCGGCGCCAATGGCCGGCACATGCGACGAGAAGACGCTGGCGGTGATACGGGCCATTATTTTTTCTCCCCGATATAGCGGTTGCCCTCTACTGAACGGCCGCCGCCAATCATCATGTTGCGGTACTCCTCCTCGCTCATGCCGGTCATGGAGCCGGCCATCTGCTGGAAGCTCTTGCCGTCAGTGGCGCCGATCTTGGCGAGGAAGTAGATGTTGCCACCCAGGGCGATGCAGCGATTGAGATCGCGTGAGAGCACACCTTGCTTTTGCTCCTCGGTCATCGCCCACTCGTCGAGGTAGGCGCGCTCATCGGCCTTGAAGCGGGCGCGGTTCTCGGCCTTCATCAGACTCATGCAAAACTGGTTGAGCCAATAACCCTTGCGGCTTTGTTCGGTATCGAAGATGGTGGTGCCTGGGACGTCCAGGTAAGGCTTGTCGAGGGCCATATCAGTCCTTCCAGTAGAGGCGCATCGGGTTGTCCACCAAGAGCTTTTGCTGCAATTGGGCGGTCGTGGCGATGTGCGGGATGAAGTCGACCAGCAGGCCGTCGTCGGGCATGTGGTCCTTCAGGTTCGGGTGTGGCCAGTCTGTGCCCCAGAGCACACGGTCGGAGAACTCCTCGACCACCTTGCGGGCAAAAGGCACGACGTCGCGGTAGGCGGCCTGCTCGCCATCCAGCGCGCGCGGGCCAGTGGTCGACAGCCGCTCGGGGCAGCTGACCTTGCTCCAGACATTGGGGTGCTGGCGCATGAACTTGAGAAACAGCTCGAACTCGGGGCCGTCGATCGGCTTGCTCACGTCGGGGCGGCCCATGTGGTCCACCACCACGGTGGTGGGCAGTGCGGTGAAGAAGTCCCAGAGCTCGGGCAGGTCGACCGCCTCGAAATAGATCACTACATGCCAGCCCAGGGGAGCAATGCGGGCGGCGATCTCCATCAGTTCGTCCTTGGGGGTGAAGTCCACCAGACGCTTGACGAAGTTAAAGCGAACGCCACGCACGCCAGCGGCATTCATGGCTTGCAGATCGGCATCGCTCACACTGCGCTTGACGGTGGCCACACCACGTGCCTTGCCCTGGGCGTTTTTCAGGGCGTCAACCAGGGCGCTGTTGTCGGACCCATGGCAGGTGGCCTGCACGATCACATTGCGCTCAAAGCCCAGGTGGTCACGCAGGGCAAAGAGCTGCTGCCAAGAGGCGTCGCAAGGGGTGTACTTGCGCTCGGGGGCGTAGGGGAATTTGTTGCCGGGTCCAAACACGTGGCAGTGCGCGTCCACGCTGCCGGCGGGCAGTTGGAAGCGCGGCTTCGTTGGACCGGTGTACCAGTCGAGCCAGCCGGGGGTCTTGGTGAAGCCCCCCGCGGTTACTTTGTCATTGGCTTGTGCCATATCTCGCTTTCAGTCGATGTAACGCAGGCCGGCCTTCTCAAGGGGCTCACGCATTTTGTACATGTCGAGGCCCAGCACGCCGGAGGCGAGCTTGGCGCGCTTTTCGCCCTCGTTGGCCTCACGCGCGCGGGCGGCCTCCAGGGTCTTGGCGGCCATCTGGCGCGGCACCACCACCACGCCGTCGTCGTCAGCCACGATCACGTCGCCCGGATTGACCGACATGCCAGCGCAGACCACCGGAATGTTGACCGAGCCTAGCGTGGCCTTGATAGTGCCCTTGCTGGAGATGGCGCGGGACCAGACCGGAAAGTTCATCTCGGTGAGGGCCTTCACGTCGCGCACGCCGGCGTCGATCACCAGAGCGCGAGCGCCGCGGGCCTGGAAAGAGGTGGCCAGCAGGTCGCCGAAGTAACCGTCGGTGCACTCGGCACTGATAGCGGCAACGACGATGTCGCCGGGCTGAATTTGCTCGGCTACCACATGCATCATCCAGTTGTCGCCGGGGTGCAGCAGCACGGTCACTGCAGTGCCCGAGACCTGAGCGCCAGCGTAAATCGGGCGCATATAGGGCTTCATCAGGCCGACGCGGCCCATGGCCTCATGGACGGTGGCCGAGCCCAGGCTGGCGAGGGCATCGGTAGTGGCGCGGTCCGCACGTTCGATGTTGCGGTAAACGACTCCGAGTTCAAACATGGTCACTGTCCTTTGGCTTTGAGGCGCGCATCGAGGCGCGAGAAGACACGGCGGGTGTTGGCTTCGTAGATCTGGTGACGGTCGGCATCAGAGAGGATGGGGCTGGCCTCGATGTAGCGCTTGGTATCGTCGTAATAGTGCCCCGTCTCCGGGTCGATGCCGCGCACCGCACCAATCATCTCGGAGGCGAACAGCACGTTCTTCACCGGAATGACCGTGTTGAGCAGATTGATGCCAGGCTGATGGTAGACACAGGTGTCAAAGAACACGTTGTTCATCACATGCTCGGACAGCAGGGGCTTCTTTAGCTCCTGCGCCAGGCCGCGGAAACGACCCCAGTGGTAAGGCACCGCACCGCCGCCGTGCGGAACGAGGAACTTCAGCGTCGGGAAGTCCTTGAACAGATCCCCCTGCACCAGCTGCATGAAGGCGGTGGTGTCGGCGTTGAGGTAATGCGCGCCGGTGGTATGGAAGCAGGCGTTACAGCTGGTCGAGACGTGGATCATGGCCGGCAGGTCGTACTCGACCATCTTTTCGTAGATGGGGTACCAGTGGCGGTCGGTCAGGGGCGGGCTGGTCCAGTGGCCGCCCGACGGGTCGGGGTTGAGGTTGATGCCGACCGCGCCGTACTCCTTGACGCACTTTTCCAGCTCGGGAATGCAGGTGGCCGGGTCGACGCCGGGTGACTGCGGCAGCATGGCCACCGGCACGAAGTTGTCGGGAAAGAGCTGGCTCACGCGGAACACCAGCTCGTTGCAGATGGAAGCCCAGGTCGATGAGACATTGAAGTCGCCGATGTGGTGGGCCATGAAGCTGGCGCGGGGCGAGAACAGGGTGAGATCGCTGCCGCGGTCCTTCATCAGCTTGAGCTGGTTGGTCTCGATGGCCTCGCGCAGGTCGTCGTCGCTGATCTTGAGATCTGCGGCGCGCGGCATGGCCGACGGGTCCTTGATGCCGGCAATTTGCTGGTTGCGCCAATCCTCCAGCGCCTTGGGGGCGGTGGTGAAGTGGCCATGGCAGTCGATGATGAGGGACATGGTGGCTCCTGTAGTTTGAATCTTCTGGTAATGCTTGAAGGGCTTGAGGCGGCGCTCTCAGACCGGCTGCATGCCCTGGCGGCGCTTAGCGTCTGCCGCTTCGGGCGAGGCCATGAAGGCCAGCAGCGCACGGGCCTGGGCCTGACGCGCGCTGTCCAGGCAAGTCTGGGCCAGGGCGCCGGAGAAGATGGTGTCGATGGCAATCGCCTGCGGCAGCGGCCCGACAATGGTGATGCCGCTCACATGGATCAATTCGCTCAGTTGCTGGAAGCCCAGCGCCACCTGGCCCTGGGCCACCAGCGAGCCTACCGGGGTGCCGGGAGGCGGTGTCACGATCTTGCCTCTGACCTGCTCGGAAATGCCCCAGCGCTCGAACATCGCCGCCAGTGCCACGCCGCTGGGGCCAGTGGAATAGCTGACGCTGGGCGCGGCCAGCACCGCGGCACGTACCGCCGCCTCACTCGAAATTTCAGGAAGTGGCGCGCCGGCGGGTACCGCCACAGAAGTGCCCGAGAGCACCAGGTCAACCCGGCTGCTCGCAATCAAATGGCCTGCAGACTCCAATTTGACCAAGGCATCGGCGGCCAGAAAGACCAGATCGAAGGCTTCCCCGGCTTGCACTCGCTTCGCGGCGTCCACGCCGCCGACTGAGTCGATTTCCACCGCCTGACCAGTGCGAGCCTGCCAGGCGCCCACTAGGTCTGCCAACAACTGGCGCGTGGCCATCGAGGAGATGCCGCGCAGGGGGTGGGCGTTTGAGGACGTCGGTGGGGAGGCGGAGTACGGATTCATGGCGAAGGGGATTGTCCCCCGCACCAGCTGGACTACCTAGGAGTGGGGTTCACTAGCAGCTATAGCAGAACGGCATAATAGGCCAAAGGTTATTCACGGAAACGAAGAACATGGACCTCAAGCAAATCGAGTACTTCGTGCGGGTGGCAGAACTGGGCAGCTTCACCCGGGCAGCCATCGCGCTCAACGTGGCCCAGCCCGCCCTGAGCCGGCAGGTGCGCTTGCTGGAGGTGGAGTTGCGCCAGACCCTGCTGATACGCAACGGACGCGGGGCGGTACCCACCGAGGCGGGCTCGCTGATGCTCGAACATGGCCGCGGCATCCTGCACCAGGTCGAGCGCGCCCGTGAGGAACTGGGGCGGGTGCGCGGCGCCCTGGCCGGGCGGGTGGCGGTGGGCATGCCACCGAGCATCGCCCGCACCCTGGCCGTGCCCTTGATCCATGCCTTCCGCGAGTCCATGCCGCAGGCGACGCTGTCTATCACCGAGGCTTTGTCCACGCCCATGCTGGAATCGCTGGCCAGCGGCCGGCTGGACATCGCGATTCTCTATAACGCCACGCCCTCCCCCGAGATCGAGCACACCCCCCTGTTCGAGGAGGACCTCTTTCTGGTCCAGGCACGCCCGGCGAACGAGGCAGGCGCTGCCAAGGCGCCGGCGACCACCTCGGTCACAAGCCCCGCTGGCACATCCTCCCGGGCCGTGACCCTGCGCGAACTCGCCCAGATGCCGCTGGTCATTCCGAGCCGGCCCAACGCAATCCGCATGCAGGTCGAAGGCGAGCTGGCGGCCCTGGGACTCAAGCCCCGGATCGCGCTGGAGATCGACGGCGTGGCCTCCATTCTTGAACTGGTGGCCGACGGCGCGGGCAGCGCCGTCCTGGCAGGCCAGGCAGTACGAAGCTCTGGCAGACCGCGCGCTTTCATCTCCCGACCCATCGGCTCTCCGAGGCTGCGCAGCAGCGTGAGCATGGCGGTGAGCTCTCAGCGCCCGACCACGCTGACTCAAAAGTCGACCCAAGACCTGCTGCGCGAGCTGGCTGGGAGAATCGCGTCGGCCTGAACACACTCGGGCGGCGGGCCTTCAAGCAGGTCGCCCTGGCCCCGGTGGCGAAGTGAAAGTTCGGGTGATACCTTCTGGCACGATTGCGGGATGACTGCGTTACCACCGGCAAAAGCCGAACACACACCCGGACCCGGACCCGAAGCCCTCGCCCAGCTGCGCGCCTGGGGCGCCGCTGCCCCCTTGCCAGAGGTCAAGGCCTTCTACGCCGCGCGCCTGGCGACGCAAGACCGAAGTGGCGTCACCCTCGTGGCCGACCAGATCTACGGTCCGCATGCGCGTCATCGCATCGATATCTATCACCCAGAAGGCGACGCAACCGACCGACCCGTCCTGCTGTTCGCCCATGGCGGCGGCTTCATCCGCGGCGACAAGTCAGACCGCGCCAACCTGGGTTGGTGGGGTGCGAAGCAAGGCTTTGTGACCGCCTTGATCAACTACCGGCTGGCGCCCGAGGCGCAGTGGCCCGCCGGTGGCGAAGACGTGGCCGCCGCCTGGCAGTGGCTGCACGCTAACGCCCATCGCTTTGGCGGCGACCCAAAGGCCATCGTGCTGGCGGGCGAGTCCGCAGGCGCCGCCCATGTCGCCGCGGCCAGCTTCATCCGCGCGCTGCAGCCGCCGGGCTGGCAAGTGGCCGGCGCCTTTTTGATGTCGGGGCCCTATGACGCGCGGATGGAACGGCTGGCCCGTGGGCCGCTGGGCATCCCCACCCCGGACCCGCGCAACGACGCCTACTTCGGCGCCGAGCGGGCCGACTGGTACGAGGCCAGCATCCTCGCGCGAATCGACGTCGAACCGATGCCAGTGCTGGTGGGCATGGCCGAGCGGGATATGCCGCATATGCAGGTGCAAGCCGGTGCGCTGTTTTCGCGGCTGGTGACCGAGCATGGTTTCATGCCACGCTTCTTCGTGCTCCCGGAGCACAACCACTTCTCACCGACTTCTTCGATCGGTACCGAGGACCAGGGCTTTGCCACTGCGCTGGGGGACTTCGTCCGCAGCTGCACCTGAGCGCGCCCCTGGCGCGCCAGGGGCCACGCTCAAGCGTCGGCGTAACGCCGGAGCAGGTCGCTTAAATGCTCGGCGGCGGGCGTGAGTGGCAGGTCGGCTCGGCGCACGAAGACGATGTCGGGTGCGACCAGCCGCTCGCGCACCGTAATCACGCCCAGGGTCTTCTGGCCCATCGAAAAGTCAGCCCATTGCCGGGGCAGCATGGCCAGCAGGTCGGTGCTTCCCAGGGCGACCAGCACCGACATGGCCGAATGGGCTTGCAGCTTGATCGAGGGGGGTGGCAACTTGAAGCGGGCGAAGACGGCGGTGAGGTCTTCCGCCGCGTTCACGTCGAGCGAGGGCGTGGCCCATTCGGCGCTGGTCAATTCTTTGAGCGATTTGGCACTGGCCAGGGGGTGGCCCGTTCGGCCCACCACGATGCGGGTGTTTTGAAGCAGGACTTCCGACACCAGGCCAGGCGCCGGCTCAGCCTGCGAAACCGCGCCGACATAGAAGTCGATCGTGCCGTTTCGAAGGCCGGGCTCGATGGCCGGGTACAGCCCCTCGATCACCTTCAGCACCACGCCTGGAAAGCGCTGGCGGAAGTGGCGCAGGGCAGCGGGCAGCATGCCCAGGTGCGGCATGATGGACAGGCCCGCCACCACCGTGCCCTGGGTGCCCCCCTGGGCCTGCTCCATTTCCTCGCGGCCACGCCGCAGCTCGTTCACGGCCGAACTGGCGCGTTGGTAGAACAAGCGACCCATCGGGGTGAGCACCATGCCCCGCACATCTCGCTCGAACAGGGGACTGCCCAGCTCGCGCTCGAGGTCGCGGATGCTGCGGGTCAGCCCCGACTGCGCCACCTCCAGATGGCGCGCCGCGCCGCGCAGGCTCCCCCGCTCCACGATGGCGACCAAGTCTCGCAGCTGGTTCAACTTCATGGGTGTTCACAATTTGTGATTGATCGGCATATTTTGGCATCTGTTTGAGAACTCATAGCCCACCTAGACTGCACTCCATTCCGCTCGCCAGATGCGGGAAACAAACATACAGGAGACATCGATGAACCGCACCTTCCACGCATGGACCCGCCGCGCCTTGGGCATGGCAGCTCTCACCGCGCTTTCACTGACCGCCGTGGGCGCCCATGCCCAGAGCTGGCCCGCCCGCCCCGTCAAGCTGATCGTGCCGGCCGGTGCGGGTGCCGCCCCCGACGTGATCGCCCGCCTGCTGGCTGAACGCCTGAGCCAGGCCTGGGGCCAAGGTGTGGTGGTGGACAACCGCCCCGGCGCCGGCGGCATCCCGGGCATGTCGGCCTTGGCCCGGTCGGCCAACGACGGTTACACCATCGGCTTCGTGCCGGCAGCCATGGGCACCATCACGCCCCTCGTGTACAAGAACCCCCAGTTCAACCCCGACACCGAGCTCACCTCGGCGGCAACCATTGGCATCAGCCCGCTGGTCATGGTGGCCAACGCCGCCTCGGGTATCAACACCCTGCAAGACCTGGCGCGCTTTGCCAAGGCCAACCCAGGCAAGGCCAACTTCGCCGCGCCCCAGCCCAACTCTCTGCCCCACCTGGCCGGCGAAATGTTGAACAAGGCCGGCAGCATGGGCATGACCACCGTGCCCTACCCCGCACCACCCGCCGCCCTGGTCGGCCTCATGTCAGGTGATGTGGTGATGACCACCGACGGCATTCCCGGCCTGATCGGACAGATCAAGGCCGGGAAGCTCAAGGCTCTGGCGGTGACGTCCACCCAGCGCCTGCCGGGACTGGACATTCCCACCGTGGCCGAAACCTACCCGGGCTACGAGGCCATCGGCTGGTTCCAGATCATCCTGCCGGCCGGCACCCCTGCGGCCGTGATCGACAAGGTCAACGCCGACGTGAACCGCATCATCATGTCGCCCGAGATGAGCGCCCGACTCAACGACATGGGTGTCTACCCCCGCGCCGACACGCCCGCCGCCGCCCGCGAGTTCTTTGCCTCGCAGCAGCGCGCCATGAAGAAGCTGGTCGCCGACCTCGGCATCCAGCCCCAGTAAAACCCGCTCCCGCACGCCTTCTCCCTGCAGCTTCCCGGCGCAGGGCGGGCGAAGCGTATTCCAACCTCAGGAAAAGCACCCTATGACAGATCGCAAAAAAGCCCTGGTCACCGGCGGCGCCACCGGCATCGGTCGCTCCGCCGTCCTGGCCCTGGCCCGCGCCGGCTTTGACATCGCCATCAACTACGGCTCCAGCGCCAAGGCCGCTGAGGCAGTGGCCCAGGAGGCCCAGGCTCTGGGCGCCGCAACGATGACGCTCCAATGCGACGTGAGCGACGACGCGGCGGTCCGCCAGATGCTGGCCACCATCGACGCCGCCTGGGGCCACCTCGACACCCTGGTGAACAACGCCGGGACCACGGCCAACTGGAAGGTGAAGGACCTGGAAAGCCTGAACATGGACGAGTGGGACCGCACCTTCGCAGTCAATGTGCGCGGTACCTTCCAGGTCTCACGCGCTGCGGTGCCCCTGCTGAAAAAGGGCACCGAGCCTTGCATCGTCAACACCGCCAGCATTGTGGGCATGCGCCCTGGCCCTCAGCCCCTGCCGTATTCCGCCAGCAAGGCCGCGGTGATCAGCCTGACCAAAATGCTGGCCTGGAACCTGGGCCCCGATATCCGCGTGAACGCAGTCGCCCCGGGCTGGATGGAAGGCGACTGGATGGAGCGCATGCTGGGCGACAAGTACGACCAGCTCATGGGCGCACGCGCCAAGGCCACGCCCCTCAAGCGCTGCGTGACGGCCGACGACGTGGCCGAAGTCATGATGAACCTGATCCAGGGCATGCGCTTTGTCACCGGCGAGGTGGTCGTCATTGACGGCGGCTTCACCAGCTCCACCTGAGCCCCTTGGGAGAACCCCGATGCTCGAAGGCTTCGTTCCCTTCCCCCCTGAATTTGCCGCGCGCTACCGGGCCAAGGGCTACTGGCAGGACCGCACCCTGGCGCAGGAGTTCGAAGGCGTCTTCCAGCGCTTTGCCGATCGGGTAGCCCTGGTCGACGGCGACAAGACCTTCACCTACGCCGAGCTAGACCGGGTCACCACCAACCTGGCCCTCAACCTCTTGGAGCTGGGTCTCAAGCCGCTGGACCGGGTGGTGCCGACGCTGCCCAATGTCCACGAGTTCGTGATCCTGTACTTCGCGCTGCAAAAAATCGGCGCTATCCCGATCGCGGCGCTGGTCACGCACCGCTTTGCCGAGATCAACCAGTTTGTACAGCTCTCGGGCGCCACCACCTGCGTCTACCCCGAGACTTCAGGCGACTTCGCCTTTGCACCCATCATCACCCGCGTGCAGCAAGAAAACCCCAGCCTCCGGTTCCGGATGGTGCTGGGCAACGCGGGTCCAGGCGAGGTGTCGCTGCGCGCCCTGATCGACAAGCCGGCCACCTTGCCTGCCTCGCGCCTGAAGGAGCTGGCGTTCGCACCGACCGACCCCTGCATCTTCCAACTCTCGGGCGGCACCACCGGCATCCCCAAGCTGATCCCGCGCACGCACAACGACTACGCCTACAACTCCAAGGTCGCCGCGGAGGTGACGGAGCTCACGCAAGACTCCACCCTGCTCCTGGTGCTGCCGATCGCGCACAACTTGCCGTTGGCCTGCCCGGGTATTCAGGGCTTTATGTTCAAGGGAGGCAAGGTGGTGGTGCATGCCAACACCCGGCCGACCGAGATGTTCGCCCTGATTCAGAAGCACAAAGTCACGCACCTGAAAGTGGTGCCGGCACTCCTGATTCGCCTGATCAACGACCCCTCGGTGGAGGACTTCGACCTGTCCAGCCTGAAGCTGATTCAGAGCGGCGGCCAGCGCATGCAGCCGGAGGTGCGCAGCAAGACGCGCGCCCTCATTCCTGGTGTATTCGTCCAAGAGAACTTCGGCATGTCCGAGGGCACGCTGATGTTCGTGCGCGCCAGTGACCCCGAGGAAGTCAAGCTCGAAACTTGCGGCCGGCCAGTCTCCCCGGACGACGAGGTGCTGCTGCTCGACGATGAAGGCCGCGAAGTGCCCGAAGGCGAAGTGGGCGAGTTCACCGTGCGCGGCCCCTACACCCTGCGTGGCTATTACGGCGTACCCGAGTACAACGCACGCCAGTTCACGCCAGATGGCTTCTATCGCTCGGGTGACCTGATGCGCAAGCACGCCTCGGGCAACTACATCGTCGAGGGCCGCAAGAAGGATTTGATCAACCGCGGCGGCGAGAAAATCAGCGCCGAAGAAGTGGAGAACCTGATCCTCATGCACCCCGCGGTGCAGAACGTGGCCTGCGTGCCCATGCCCGATGCAGCCATGGGCGAGAAGATGTGCGCCTACGTCATCTTGCGGACCGGCGCCGAACTGAATCTGGGCGAGTTGGTGGCTTTCCTCCTCACCAAGGAAATCGCCAAGTTCAAGCTGCCCGAGCGGCTGGAGACGCTGGCTGAGTTCCCGGTCTCTACGTTTGGCAAGGTCTCGAAAAAGGCCCTGGGCGAGCAAATCACCGCCAAGCTCGCGGCTGAACGCGCTGGCCTGCCGACCTGACCCCTTCACGAAAGACATTCCCGTGCGAATCATTGACCTGCATTGCTACCCTGGCACCTCCACCTGGATCGAGTCCCAAGGCCCCTACCCGGGGGAATTGGCCCGCTACTGGAAACGTGAGTGGGTCGGCAAGAGTGAGGCCCACGTCATCCAAGAGTTCACCGACGCCGGCGTCGAAGCCTGCCTGGTGGCCCTGGACCTAGAGACCACCATCGACGCGGCCGCCTGCACCAACGAGTACGTGCATGAGATGTGGAAGCGGCATCCGGATCGCATCCTCCAGTGCTGGGGCGCCGTGGAGCCCGCCAAGGGCGAGATTGCGATGAAACAGGTGCGCAAGGCGGTGACCGAGCTGGGCTTCATCGGCTTTCACTTCCACCCCATCATGCAGCACTTCGGTGTGAGCGACCGCCGCTACTACCCGCTGATGGAGGA
>JAURKV010000033.1 GCA_030831585.1 Ramlibacter sp.
AGCCGGTTGGACCAGTAGGCCGGCATGGCATGGGGCCAGCCGGTAACCTTCGTCAAGCTCGCACCAACTGCAAGCGACGCCATTGGCCAGAGCCGCGGCGATTCGACCGGCCTTGGGCGTGCCGCGCGAGAAGATGGTGGCATATCCCCCCCCGTCTTCGCCGGCCAGTTGCTTGTGGATGGCTTGAACCTCGGGTTCCTCCTGCGCGGCGATCAGGGCAGCGAGGTTGTCGGCAAAGACCATCGCGGCCTTGCCTATGGCCGCCTGCGGGATCTCGCGCGCCTGTGAACTGGCGGCCCAGGCGGTGAGATCAACAATGCCCTGCGCGGTCTGTTCTCGGTTGAGGTCATCGTTCATGCGAGCTGCCTCCTGGCGTCGGGCTTGCGTTCTTGCACAGGTCAAGCAGCTGGCGCACTGTAACCTGCTCGAATCTCTCGATCGTCTGAGCCAGTTGCGCGCTGCCAGTCATGCCAAGCAAGGGGGTGGTCAGTCGGGTGAACTTGGTGGCCAATCGCTCGCCTTGCCATGCAATGTCACTGCACGGCACACCGGTATCGACCCGTTCGCCGATTAGGCTTCCATTGCCGAGGGTTACCATCACTTCCGAGTCCATCGTGGACCAACCATCGACCAGCTCCACCCGGGTTATCTGACGCAGCCTTTGGACGTCGTGCCGTGCCAGGGTTTGGGTGCTGTAGAGCTGCAGGTCCCCGGTGTCCAGGCCCAGAAGGGCCATGGCAACAGCCAATCGCAGACTGAACTTGGCCTGCGCGGGCGTTTTGGGGTCGGCGATGTTGCAGGTGGTATCTGCCACTTTTTCAACCCGAATGCAGATCTGATCGATGTCGGCCGCTTGCACACCGCGGCGCTTGATCGCCAGTGCGGCTTCGATGGCCGAGTGCGTGCCATAGCAGGCGGCGTGGTACTTGAAGAGGTTCTCGCGGATCCACATCCGGTCTGGATCGGCAAGCGCGTCTTGCACCCGAAAGTCGGGGCTCAGAGTTCGCGCAAAACCGCGTTCGCATTCGAGGACGTCGGGCCGGCTTGTCAGGCCCTGCTGCGCCCACAAAGCTGCCTCTACTGCGTTGCGCGCAGCCAGACCGGCGTGCAGGGGCTTGCAGGGGGTGCCGAACATGGCCTTGAGCCCAGAAGCCATGGTGGCTGCTATCCCTACCGCATGGAGAGTCTGCTCCTGGTTCAGTTGCAGCAGCCGGGCGCAGGCCAACGTTGCACCCAGCACGCCGACGCTGGAGGTGGCGTGATAGCCCCGGTCGTAGTGTCCAGGCTCGACGACCCGTCCCACACGGCAGGCAAATTCATAGCCGCTCAGAAAGGCCATGAAGGCCTCCTCTCCAGAGCGGTCTTGGGCATCGGCGATGGCCAGCACGGCTGGCCAGATGACGGCCGATGGATGGCCGTTGATCGATAAATTGACGTCGTCGAAGTCCAGTGCATGGGCGGCCGAACCGTTGATTAAAGCCGCCTGCTTGATGCCTAGGCGCCCAGGGCTGCCGATGAGCCTGGCTGGCCCCTGACCGCCTCCTTCGCTCAAGGCTTGCTGGTATAGCCGGCGCGGCAGCGCGTCCATTGCGCCAGCCAGTGTCACGCCCAGAGTGTCCTTGAGGCTTTGATGCACGAGGGCAACCACCTCGGGCGCGAGATCAGCTCTGCGCAGTGCCAGAGCTCGGCGCACCAAGGTGTCGGTCAGGCCAGTGGAGTCCTGCATCGATCGGTCCTCAGAAAGTGGCGTCCGATTTTTTCCAGGCGTCCATGATTTCGCTGCCGGTGGCGCACCACACGCCGCTGTGTCCGGTGATGTACCGCAGTGCCCGGTCAAGTCCGCCGATGCGGTGCGGCACACCAATCAGGTAGGGGTGCAGGCAGATGGCCATTACCCGCGCCGATTGCGCGCCCTCCTCGTAGAGCACATCGAACTGATGTCGGATCATCTGCTCGAATTCCTCGATCGAGCGGTCGCGGTAGTACAACTGGGGCGAGTCGTTGATTTCGTACGAATAGGGCATGTACACCAGTCGGTGCGGCCGGGTGTTCATATAGTAGGGTTGATCATCGTTGACCCAATCGGACACATATTCAACCCCAGCTTGCGCCAAAATGTCGAGCGTGTTCCAGGTCTCGGCCAGACCCGAACCCAGCCATCCTCGGGGGCGTTTGCCGGAAAACCGCTCGAGCTTATCCAACGACCCGTGGATGACTTCACGCTCTTGCTCCGGGTTCATTCCAGTCAGGCGAGTGTGATTGGTCAGGTTATGTCCCATGAACTCCCAGCCGTGCTTGAGCGCATCTTCCAGGATTTGCGGGTGGTGGTCGACGATGTCGGCGTTGACAGTGGCTGTTGCGCGGATGCCATACCGTTTGAGTACTTCCATCACCCGGAACACGCCGATGCGGTTGCCGTAATCGCGTTGGCCCCAGGGCCGCACGGTTGGCACATCGGTGCCGGCTTTCTCGAAAGGATGGCCGGCAAATGCGCGTTTGAGTGAGAAAAATTCGATGTTGGGAATCACCCACAACGCAACCCGCGCTGAGTTAGGCCAGCGCAGCACGGGACGCCGGTTGATGGGGGTGTAGTCAAAAGGGCCGTAGTCGCTCGGTTCCACATTCGCTCCTGAAAATGTTGTGGTGTCAGGCCGTGGCGGCCCGACCGGCGCTAACGCCGGCCATGCGTCCGAACACGGCCCCCGACACCAAGCCCGTGCCGCTGGGGTAGTTGAAGTAGAACAGCCC
>JAURKV010000034.1 GCA_030831585.1 Ramlibacter sp.
ACATCCTGCTCGGGCCCGAGGGCACCCTCTACAGCTTCACGGTGCAGGCCTACCGGCCACCGCCGCTCTTCGTCATGGACGACTGGGCCCCCTACGCGCTGGGCCTGATCGACATGCGGGAGGGCCTGCGGGTCATGGCCATGCTCACCGGCCGCGCGCCGCAGGACTGGCGCATCGGCGAACCAGTGGCGTTGACCACCGGCGTGCTGTCCCGGGACGGCGAAGGCCGTGAGGTCCTCACCTACCAGTTCAGGCCGCTCGCAGCAGCAGGGGCTGCCACTACTGCGATTGCCGGCGCCATTTCCACCGAGGGAGCGTCCGCATGAGGCCGGTCTATGTGTTGGGCGCAGGCGCCCACCCTTGGGGCAAGTTTCCGAACAAGCCCCAACTGCAATTGGCGCTCGACGCGCTGGCCGAGGCGCTCAGGGACGCGGGCCTGGCCTGGGCCGACCTGCAAGGTCTGGTGGCTGCAAGCTCACGTTTCGAGGGCGGCATGGGATGGGGCCTGCATGCGAATGAAATCCTGCAGGCCGGAGGCGAGAGCGGCATTCCCGCGATCAACGTGGGCGGTGGCTGCGCCGCCGGAGCCATTGCCATCCACGAGGCCTATGCCATGGTCGCCAGCGGCCAGTGCGAGATCGCTGCAGCCGTGGGGGCCGAGCGAATGCCAAAGGGCTTCATCCCCCGCCCGCCAGGGCTGGCCGACGACATCAGTGACCCGGACTTCCTGCGCTGGGTGGCGATGGGCGCCACCAACCCGGCCTACTGGGCACTGGAGGCGCGCCGGCGCATGCATGACTTCGGCACCCGCGCGGAGACCTTCGCCGCTGCCTCCTCGCTGATGCACCAGCACGCGCTGGGAAACCCCCGGGCCCGCTACCGCAAGGCCTGCTCAGTGGAGGAGGTGCTGGCCTCCCCGGTGGTGAGCGACCCGCTGCATCTGCTGGAGATCTGCGCGGTGAGCGACGGCGCCGCCGCCCTGGTGCTGGGCACCGAAGCGCAAGCCCGCCAGCGCGGCGGCCCACTGGTAAGGGTGGCGGGCTGCGCCGCTGCCACCGGCCAGTTTGGGGACCCGGCGGCGCGAATTCCCACCGTCTCGCAAACGCTCCTCCCCGGCGTCTCACACACCAGCGAGGTGGTGAGCGCGGTGCAGCGCGCCATGGCTCAGGCGAGCGTTTCGCATGCCGACGTCGACCTGATCGAGATGGCCGACAACACCGCCTGGCATGTGCTGGCCTGGCCCGAGTTGTTCGGTTTTGTCGAGCCGGGTGAGTCGGACCGCCTCATCGCCAACGGCGGCTACGGCCTCGCCGGACGTCTGCCGATCAACCCCAGTGGCGGCTTTCTGTCCTTCGGTGAGGCCACCACGGCCCAAGGCGTGCTGCAGGTGTGCGAGCTCGCCTGGCAGCTGCGGGGCGAGGCCGCGGGCCGGCAGGTCGAAGGCGCGCGGGTCGGCCTGAGCGCGGTGTTGGGACTAGGCGCCAATGGCGCATCGGTGGTGCTCACGAGATAGCGCACCCTAAAATCTTTGGGTGTATCCGAAGCGGCGGAACAAGAACCCCCACCAGAGCGCCGTCGCCACCCCTCCTTCTTCCTTTACGACTTTTTTCACCATGAGCACTCTTCACATTGGCGTCATCGGCGCCGGAACTATGGGCAACGGCATCGCGCAGGCCTGCGCCGTCGCTGGCCTGCAGGTCACGATGACCGACATCTCGGACGCCGCCCTGCAAAAAGGCGTGGCGACCATCAGCGGCAGCCTGGACCGCCTGGTGCAGAAGGAAAAACTCACGCCGGAGGCCAAGGCCCAGGCCTTGGCCCGCATCAAAACCTCCACCCAGATGACGGATCTGGCCGGGTGCGGCCTGGTGATCGAGGCGGCCACCGAGAACCTAGACCTCAAGCTGCGCATCCTGCGCGATCTGGAGAAGGTGGTCGGCCCAGATACGGTCATTGCCAGCAACACCTCGTCGATCTCCATCACACAAATGGCCGCGGTGCTGCAGCGCCCCGAACGCTGCGTGGGCATGCACTTTTTCAACCCGGTGCCAGTGATGGCGCTGATGGAGGTGATCCGCGGTCTGCAAACCTCCGACGCGACCCACTTGGTGGCGGTCGAGTTTGCCCAGGCGGTGGGCAAGACCCCGATCACGGTGAAGAACGCGCCGGGCTTTGTGGTGAACCGCATCCTCTGCCCCATGCTCAATGAGGCGATCTTCGTGCTGCAAGAGGGCCTGGCCTCCCCTGAAGAAATCGACGCCGGCATGCGCCTGGGCTGCAACCACCCGATTGGCCCGCTGGCCCTGTGCGACATGATCGGTCTGGACACGCTGCTGGCGGTGATGCAGGTGTTTCACGAAGGCTTTGGCGACCCCAAGTACCGCCCGGCGCCACTGCTCAAGGAGATGGTCGACGCCGGCCGTCTGGGCCGCAAGGTGGGACGCGGCTTTTACGACTACGCGAAGAAGTGAGTGCCACCCAGCAGGAATCAAGGGCCCCTCGTGGGCCCTTTTTTGTTTGGCCTCTTTGGGCACCTTGATTTGGGGTTGAAGTGGAACGCAAGGTGTTGGCGTTGCGTGGTACGCGGCGTGTGTGCGGCAGGGGCCCGGCGGCTTCGATGCAGGGGCCCTTCGGGCTTCCTTGCGGTGCTCGGTCGCCAGGGGCACGCGAGGCAAACTCGCCCCTTCAGGGCTCAAACATGCCTCGCTCTTCGGCCCCCAGCGCCCTGCGCGCCTCAGCCCCGCATAGGCGCCGCCGAGCCCCTGCCGCACACCCGACGCTTACCTCT
>JAURKV010000035.1 GCA_030831585.1 Ramlibacter sp.
AGCTCGCCAAGCTGACCGAGAACGCCTTCCGCGACGTGAACATCGCGTTCGCGAACGAGTTGTCTCTCATCTGCGACCGGCTTGGAATCGACGTCTGGGAGCTGATCGCACTGGCCAACCGCCACCCCAGGGTCAATATCCTGAACCCGGGTCCAGGAGTCGGTGGCCACTGCATTGCGGTCGATCCCTGGTTCATCGTCGATGCTGCGCCCGAGGCAGCGCGGCTCATACGCACTGCACGCGAGGTGAACGATAGCAAGCCAGAATGGGTGATCACCAAGATCGAAGAGGCCGTGGCTGCCATCCGTCAACGCCGGTCCGGCGAAGTCGTCTTGGCCTGTCTGGGGCTGGCGTTCAAGGCGAACATCGACGACCTGCGCGAGAGCCCCTCGCTCGAGATCACCCGCCACCTGGTCGAACGGGGCCTGGCCGACCGCACCCTGGTGGTGGAGCCCTACCTGGAGCAGATGCCACCGGCTTTGGCAGGGCTGACCGGGACCGAGTTCGCCACCCTTGAGGCTGCCTTGGAGGGCGCCGACGTGATCGTTCTGCTGGTGGACCACCTGCAGTTCAAGGACGTCCCCCGCCATCGACTGGAAGGCAAAGCAGTCATCGACACAAGGGGCCTGTGGCGATGAAGCAGGTTCTTGTCAGCGGTGGGCAGGTCCACCTCGAGGAAGTTCCCGCCCCACAGGTCGAGCCCGGGACAGTGCTGATCCGAATGGATCACTCCTGCATCTCAATCGGGACCGAAATGTCGGGCGTCAAGTCGACCGGGCTGCCTCTTTGGAAGCGCGCGCTTCGGCAACCCCAGCATGTCAAGAAGGTCTTGGATCTGGCCCTTTCGGAGGGCCTCGCGGCGACGCGCCGACTGGTGAAAGACCGCCTGTCAGTCGAACTCCCCACCGGATACTCCGGAGCTGGCGTGGTCATCGCGGTTGGCGCGGGTGTCGACGATGTCTCCGTGGGGGACCGGGTGGCCTGCGCGGGGGCCCAGTGCGCGTTTCACGCAGAGATCGTGCGCGTCCCGCGGAACCTGGTGGTTCACATGCCCGCCAATGTCGGCTTCCCCGAGGCCTCATCAGTGGCGCTCGGCGCGATTGCAATGCAAGGGGTTCGCCGGGCCCAGCCCACCCTCGGAGAGACCTTCGTCGTGATCGGCCTGGGCGTCCTTGGTCAAATCACTGCCCAACTCCTGCGCGCCAACGGCTGCCGCGTCATCGGCGTTGACCTTGACCGGGCTCGGCTGACGTTGGCCTCAAGCCGGGGCATGAACTGGGGCCTGCACCCGGACGACGTCAATGACATCTTGCAGGTGGCCCGAATCACCGGCGGAGTTGGCGCAGACGGCGTCATCATCACGGCAGCGAGCCCCTCCGACGCCCTCGTCTCGACGGCCTTTCGCATGTGCCGCAAGAAGGCCCGGGTCGTGCTGGTGGGGGATGTGGGCCTCGATCTCCAGCGCGCTGACTTTTACGAAAAAGAACTCGACTTCCTGATCTCGACTTCCTACGGACCTGGCCGCTATGACGCGGGATACGAGGAGAAGGGACTCGACTACCCGCTCCCGTATGTGCGCTGGACTGAAGGTCGGAACATGGAGGAGTACCTGCGCCTCATGTCGGAAGGCACCTTGGACATCCGCTCATTGGTGACCACGGTCTACCCGATCGAGCAAGTCGATGCCGCCTACCGGTCGCTCCAGGCCGCCGGGGAAAAGCCTCTGATGGCGCTGCTGGCCTACCCGCAGACCGAAGCCAACGATGGACAACACCGGGTTTTGCTCGACGAGCGTCCGCTCAAGGCGTGGAAGGGACAGATTCGCGTCGCCGTGATCGGCGCTGGCGGCTTCGCCAAGGGCATGCATCTGCCCAATCTGGTCCAGTTGGAATCGCACTTCCAGCTGCGAGCTGTGGCAAGCCGCACTGGACACAACGCAACCTCCACTGCAAAGCGGTTCGGCGCTGCCTATGCCACGACCGATTACCGCGAGACGCTTGCAGACCCCGACATCGACGCCGTGATCATCGCGACACGGCACGATACCCACGCGAAACTTGCACTCGAAGCCCTGGAGGCTGGCAAGCATGTGCTCCTGGAGAAACCTCTCGCGCTGGAGGAGTCTGAACTCGCAGCTATTGAGGCCTTCTACGCGAGGGACGAGGCAAGCAAGCCCCTCTTGTTGACCGGCTTCAACCGGCGCTTTTCCCCCTACGCACGCGCCATCGAGGCACGGGTGGCCGGGCGCAGCAATCCGATGATCCTCAACTACCGGATGAACGCGGGGCATATTCCCCTGGACCATTGGGTCCATGGACCGGAGGGCGGAGGTCGCAACCTGGGTGAGGCTTGCCACATCTACGACCTGTTTACCTTCCTCACGGGTGCGCGCGTCGTTCGGGTTGAGGCCCAGGCGATCCGGCCCGCCACCGGCTTCTACGCCGCCTCGGACAACTTCGCGGCCACCCTGTCGTTTGACGACGGCTCCGTCGCGACACTGACCTATACCGCGCTCGGGAGCACCGAGCACCCCAAAGAGCGGCTGGAGATCTTTGTCGATGGGACTGTGATCTCGCTGGACGATTACCGGAGCCTGGAAGTCGCGGGGGCAAAGCACAAGCCCCTGGAAAGCCGAGCGGCGGATAAGGGACAGAAGGACGAATTGATTGAATTTGCGCAGGCAATCAAGAGGGGGAATGCTTGGCCCATTCCTCTTTGGCAGCAGCTCCAATCAGCCCGAATCGCACTTTCGGTGCAAGAGTTGATTTCCAGCAGGCCCTCAAACCAAGGAAAAGAATATGGCTCTGAATGACCAGGTACAGAACTTCTGGGAACAAGGCGTCTGCGGCAGCAGCACAACGATCGTTGGTGAACTCAAGCCACTGTCCAAAGAATGGTTCGAAAGAATCGAGGAGCACCGCTACTCAGTAGAGCCATTCATCCACGGAGTGGCCCAATTCCCTAGACATCATGGCAAGAAACTGCTGGAGGTCGGCGTTGGCGCAGGAACCGACCATCTACAGTGGGCTCGCTCCGGAGCTATTTGTCATGGGGTCGATCTCACCGCAGAGGCGATCGCGACAACAAGGGCGAGATTTGACCTTTACGGATTCCAGTCGAATTTAACCAAGCTCGATGCAGAAACTCTGCCCTTCGAGTCCGACACATTTGACATCGTCTACTCGTGGGGTGTGATCCATCACTCGGAAAAGCCTCAACTTATCATCGACGAGATCCTCCGAGTTCTGAAGCCTGGGGGCACATTCATAGGAATGCTGTATGGAAGGCATTCACCCGCCGTTTTCAAGGTTTGGGTGAGGCATGCACTGTTCAAAGGCAAGCCCTGGCTGAGTTTTGCGGATGTTGTCTGGCACAACATCGAGAGCATTGGGACCAAGGCCTACACCAAGAAAGAACTGGCCGCAATGTTCGCAAGCTACCGCCAAGTCGAACTCGTGCCCTTGATGACAACCTATGACACGACCCGCTGGCCGCGCTGGCTAAGCAAGTTCTTCCCGGATGATTGGGGTTGGTTTATCGGAATACGAGCCACCAAATAATCATGTGCGGAATCACTGGCGTACTTGCCCTCCCGGGCAGCGCATTCGAGGTCACGACGGACTTTGTCGTCAAGATGCGCGACACGATGACACACCGCGGCCCGGACGGCAGCGGGGTCTGGGTGTCGCCCGACGGGCGGATCGGGCTGGGCCACCGTCGGCTGTCGATCATCGATCTGTCGGAGACCGCCGGCCAACCCATGGACAACGAGGACGGCAGCCTGCGGGTCGTCTTCAACGGGGAGATCTACAACCACGCAGAAATCCGCCAGGAGCTCGAAGCCTTGGGCAGCCACTGCTGGAAAACGGATCACTCCGACACCGAGGTCATCTTGCACGCGTTCGAGCAATGGGGCATCGCCTGCATCCAACGCTTCAGAGGAATGTTCGCGATCGCCCTATGGGACGAGCGGACCAGCCAGCTCTGGCTTGTGCGTGATCGCATGGGCGTCAAGCCGCTTTACTACAGCATTCACCACGGGAGGCTCACCTTTGCCTCCGAGATCAAAGCGCTCTTAGCCGACCCCGAGCAGCGGCGTGCAGTCAACGAGGCGGCGCTTCCGCACTACCTGTCCTTCCTCACAACGCCGGCCCCAGATACGCTGTTCGAGGGCATCAAGAAACTGCCTTGTGCAACTTGGCTGCGGATCGATCCGGATGGATCGATGCATGAGACGCGCTACTGGGACCCCTTGGACCACCCGCGTAATCTGGAACAGGCAACGGAGGATCAGGTCGCGCAGGCCATCCTCGAGGAGCTGAAAGTTGCCGTCCGGCTACGCAAGGTCAGCGACGTTCCTGTCGGGGTGTTCCTTTCGGGGGGTATCGATTCCAGTACAAACGCAGCGCTCTTTTCTGATGGCGCTGGCGAAGCGGTGCGTACCTTCTCGATTGGCTACGCCGGGGAGCACGCCAGCTACCAAAACGAGCTGCACTACGCGCGCCGTGTTGCGGACGAAGTTGGCGCACAGCACTACGAAAAGCTGCTGACGGTAGAAGACCTGCTCGCCTTCCTGCCAGAGATGATTCGCCTGCAGGACGAGCCGATCGCCGACCCGGTGTGCTTCCCCGTCTACTTCGTCTCCAAGCTCGCCCGCGACAACGGAGTGACGGTCTGCCAGGTCGGAGAGGGTGCGGACGAGCTGTTCTGGGGCTACCCCGGGTGGCGAACCGCGCTGCGACTGCAGCACTACAACGATTGGCCGGTTCCGAGGGTCTTCAAGCGCTGGGGCTTGGCGGCCATGCGCCTACTGGGCAAGGACCGCAACTTCTCCTACGAGTGGCTTCGCAGAGGCAGCGAAGGCTTGCCCGTTTTCTGGGGGGGGGCAGAGGCCTTCACCGAAACCCACAAGCGGCGGCTGCTGGGGCCGCGACTACGCGCCGCCTCGTCCGGGACGACCTCCTGGGACGTTCTGAAGCCGATCTGGGAGCGTTTTTGCAGCAAGTCCGGCCCGAGACCTTCCTGGCTTGGCTGGATGACGTACCTGGACCTCAATCTGCGCCTGCCAGAGTTATTACTGATGCGCGTCGACAAGATGAGTATGGGCGTCGGTCTTGAGGGGCGGGTGCCCTTCCTCGACCATAAGCTAGTCGAACTCGCCATGAGCATCCCCGAGGCAACCAAGACGCAGAACGGGACACTCAAGTACATCCTCAAGCGCGCTGTACGCGGACTGATTCCCGACGAAATCATCGATCGGCCCAAGCAAGGTTTCGGCGTCCCGATTCACGACTGGTTCCTCGACCGGCTCGGCAGTGAGATTCGCCGCGAGCTAGAGGAGTTCTGCGCCCGGACCGACTTCTTCGACCGTACGGAAGTGTTCCGTCTGATCGAGGAGAAGAAGGCTGCGCAGGTTTGGTACCTCTTTAATTTCGCTCTATGGTGGAAAGCCTACATCAGGACCTGACTTCGTGCGCCCGCTCGCAAGACCGAGCTGGGGGTGGGCAGGCTTGGCCGGCGTGCAGTCGGCCCTCCCTAACTACAGTTTGTAGATGCGATGCGCGCGGCTCAATGGGGCGACGCCCATGATGAAGCGAGTTGGGCAAGTCCTATCTTTAGATCTCGTTTCCAAGGCGATACTAGGGGCACTGGGCATTCTCCTGATCCGATACATGCCGGCAGGCGAATATGCGACCTACACCCTGCTGGCTTCGATTGCTGCCATCGTGACCAGTGGTGTAGCTGGCAGCCTCAACAGGGTCTATGTCTTGACCGCCGAAAAGGGCCGGCCGGGCGAAGCGGGCCAGGCGCTTGGACTGCAATTCCTCGTGATCGTCCTCTTGGCGCTGGTCGGGGCACCTTTGATATTGGCAATCGGAGCGGACATCTGGCTCTTGCTTGCCCTCGTCTTCGCTCTGTCCAGCGCCGAATTTGCCAAAACTTGTTACCAGCGCGAACTCGCCTTCGCTCGCTTTTCGACCGTGGAAGTCGCCCGTTCCATACTTTTCGCCGCAACCGTACTACTGCTGATCTGGAACCGCGGCTCCGAAGTCGACGCGTACTCGGTCCTCGCAGCGCAAACCGTATCGCTGGCAATTGTCGCACTTGTATCCCTTCAAACGCCAATGAAGGGCGCCTCCTTCAAGCTCGGAGGCGTCATTAACTACGCGAGGCGCTTCACAAACCGAAAGCACCTCGAGCTGTTCGCATTCTTCTTGGTCGGCGGTCTCTTTTCCCAAGCCGACATCTTGATGCTAAAGATCCTCGGCGATGAGCTGATGCTCGCCACCTATGGGTCCGCATTCCGTTATTACGGGCTACTGTCCCTGGCGCTCGGAGCGGTGCATGCGGTGCTGCTCCCAACCATCAGGAGCTCCGCAAGCGGTGCGGAGTTACAGGCGATCCTAGCCAAACACCGCCAGATGCTCGTGCTATTTGCCGGGGCTGCCGCTTTCGCTGCGGCAGCAGCGAGTTGGGCATTGCCATGGGTAGATGGTGGGAAGTACCCTCAGGCCGTAGGCGCTTTTCGAATCCTGTGCATATCTGCGGTGGTCTCATTTGCATTCAGTCCTCATACCAATCTTCTTCTCAAGTTCGAGGCCTACGGTTTCCTAGTCGGAAGCATTGTCTGTGCTCTGACCCTGCATATCGCCTCATGCCTAGTCCTTATCCCGGCACACGGCGCGATGGGTGCAGCGGCCTCAACAGCAGCTGCCGCCGCTGCGCTTAACCTGACGCATTTCCTGCGAGCTCGCCGATTGCGGTCGGGGGGTGTCTACCCGTGAATGGCTTCCACCACATCCCGCTCCGACGAGAGGGGAGCGCCATCGCCCCCGGGCTCGCCCAATGACGTTCGCCAACTTTCTAGGCCGCGTCGTTGGACGCCTCGGGCGTGATTTGCGGGCCGTAGCCGACCGAATCCGACAGGGCCAACACTCCACGTTCGGATCAACCGCCTTCAGCACGCTCCAGCCTAAACCGATCCGTTTTACGGGTAACGCCAACAAACCCGGCGAGGCAATGGCATCCGGGTTTCTGCCCTTCGGACCGGTAATAAGGGCGACAACAGCAGACGCAATTGCGCATCGCTTTGACCTTCTGGGGTCGGGTCATACCATCGTCGCCCACGATGTGAATTACCCCGGCTTCGAGGGAATCACCTACAGAATGTCAGTGCCCTGTGCACCGGACAATTCTGGCAATTGGCTCGAAGGCCGTATCAATCGTGCCAACCTGCCCGAGGCCAAACGTCTGTGGGGCATGGTAGATCCGGACTACCAGCCCATCGACTGGCAGCTCGACTTCAAGTCTGGCCACCGGTGGCGAGAGGACTGCTGGCACCGCGATATCCGCATCGGCGACAAGCCTGGCGCTGATGTCAAAGTGCCCTGGGAACTTGCCCGCATGCAGCACTTGCCTGCGCTTGCGATGGCGTATTACCTTGCGCGCGAGGGACAGTCTGGCTTCTTGGCGCCCGAGGTTTACGCGCGCGAACTTCGCAACCAAATACTGGACTTCACGGCGACGAACCCCCCGGGCTTCGGTGTGAACTGGGCCTGCGCCATGGATGTCGGAATCCGCGCGGCTAACCTGCTCCTGGCGTGGGACATCGCATTGACAGCTGGCGTCGACTTCGGCACTGAATTCGAGACAGCCCTCGCCCGCAGCATCTGGGCGCACGGCGACCACATCGTTCGCAACCTGGAGTGGCATCCCCAGGTCAGGGGCAACCATTACCTGGCCAACATCGTCGGACTCCTGTTCATCGCCGCCCACCTAGAAAGCGGAACAGACACTGACGCGTGGCTGGCGTTTTCAGTGCAGGAACTGATTACCGAGGTCGGCTACCAGTTCCACGAAGACGGGAGCAACTTCGAGGCCTCTGTCTGCTACCACCGCCTGTCCGCTGAGATGGTGATGTGGGCTGTGGCCCTTCTTACGGGGCTGTCACCGCAAAGGCGGTCCGTTCTGGCTCGCGCACAGACAGGCGGCAAGTTGGCCCGCCTGCGGCCCGAGCCCCTGCCGATGTATCCATCGCCAGTGAGCGGCGAACCCTGCCCGCTGCCCCCATGGTGCTGGGAACGGCTGGCGCGCATGGCCGATTTCACGGAGGCCCTGTCGCGGCCTGACGGGCTAGCAGTCCAGTTCGGTGACAACGACAGCGGCCGCTTCATCACCCTGGGCAGCGGCGAGCAGTTGCGCGCAGGCAATCTGCCAGACTCTGAACGCTGGAGCTTGGACCATGCCTCACTGGTAGCCGGGCTACGCGCCCTCACGGGCGTACAGGGACGCAAGCCGGGCCTGATAGACCCCTGCACCCAGCTGCTCCTCGATCTGGCCGGTGGCGGCGCTTCCATCGAGGTTTCCAACCCACTCGCGTCCGTTGGGTCACTGCAGGACTGGGAGCGGGCCAGCCGATCGCACCTGGCCACGCCCCCGCACAGCCGTCGCAGCGAAGTCTTTGCGGCTTCTCCCGGCCTGCTCGAGGGGCTTGAACTGGCGGCATTTCCAGGCATGGGTTGCTATGTGTTCCGCAGCCAACGGCTCTTCTTGGCGGTCCGCTGCGGCGAACGGGGCCTGCGAGGGCTGGGCGCCCATGCGCATTGCGACCAGCTCGCCATCGAGTTGGTCATCGACGGACGCACCCTGGTGCGGGACCCCGGCACCT
>JAURKV010000036.1 GCA_030831585.1 Ramlibacter sp.
ATGTTCGGGTGTGCGTTGCCGTTACGGGCGGGTACCTTGCCCGAGACCAGGTAGTTCATCGCCTGGTTGGCCAGCGTGGCCACCTGTACGTCGAGCATGCCGATGTCGATGTAGTCGCCGCGGCCGCATTCATTGCGACGGGCGAGGGCGGCAAGTACCGCCACCGTGGTGTACATGCCGGTCATCAGGTCGACGATGGGCACGCCTACCTTCTGCGGGCCGCCACCGGGCCGGCCATCCCGCTCGCCGGTGACGCTCATGAGACCGCCCATGGCCTGAATCAGGAAGTCATAGGCCACCTGGTCGCGCCGGGGGCCGGTCTGGCCGAAGCCGGTGACCGAGCAATAGATCAGGCGCGGATTGACCTTGCGCAGGCTGGCCTCGTCGAGGCCGTAGCGCACGAGCGTCCCGCATTTGTAGTTCTCCAGCACGATGTCGGCGCGCGCGGCCAGGCGTTTGATGATTTCCTGGCCCTCGGGCTTTTCCAGGCTCACGGTGATGGAGCGCTTGCCGCGATTGACGGCTAGGTAGTAGCCGGCTTCTTTCGTCGGCTTGCCGTCGGCGCCCTGGAGGAAGGGCGGGCCCCAGGCCCGGGTGTCGTCGCCGGCGCCTGGGCGCTCGACCTTGATCACCTCGGCACCGAGGTCGGCCAGGATCTGTCCGGCCCAGGGCGCCGCCAGGATGCGACTGAGGTCCAGCACCCGCACATGGGACAAGGGGCCCTGGGGGGCTGTGGTTATCGAAGGGCTTGACGAATTCATGGTTTGGAGAAGATTGTTTCGGCGCAGGCAGGGGCGAGCTAGCTGCCTTGCTGCAACGCTGTCATGCGGCTCCGCGCAAGACCGGCCATGATCTCTGCGCGCCGGTCATGGGCCGCGGCGGTCTGCTCGTCGTAGAGGTTGCGACCCTGGGCGTCGATGCCCACGGTGGCCGGTCCGAGGCCCTCGACCCGCAGGCGCACGAGGCGGTAGTGGGTCAGCATGTCGGGCCAGCCCACCTCAAGGACTTCGCGCACCGCCTGCGTGTGCAGGGTGGCGCCGCCCCCCAGGAAGGACAGGTACACGCAGCCGGTGCGGGCCATGGCCTGCGCGCAGGCAGCATCGAGCCCGCCCTTGCCACCGACCGCGTGCAGGCCCAGGCCCTCGATCAGTCGGGGCATGTGCGGGTTGAAGCGGGTGCTGGTGGTGGGGTTGATGTACAGAACCTCGAAGCGGCCCTGCTCCTCGCGGCTGTAGCTGCCGATGTGAAGCAGGCTGGCGCCCTGCAGCGCCATGGGCAGCGGCTCGTGTCCGTCCAGACACCTGAGCAGGCGCTGGTGAGTGGGAAGGCCGGCGGTGACCACGATCTCGCCGTCCAAAATGACCTGGTCCCCCGCGCGTAAGGACCGGGCATCGGCCTCGCTGAGGGGAAAGTTCAGCCGGTGGGTGCGAATGCCTTCAGCCATGACTCACTCCAGAACTTCGACCCGGCCGTCGTTGTGCAGACGGGCCCGGGTGCGGCGGTTGATCCAGCAGTTGAAGGCCACGGCCACAGGGGTGAAGCCGTGCCCGGCGCAGTAGTCCACGTTCACCGCCATCGCGGTGCTGGCGCCGCCGGTACCCATGGGCCCGAAGCCGGTCTGGTTGACCGCCTCGGCCAAGCGCTTTTCCATTGCTGCGACCATGGGCTCGGGGTGGTGCTGGCCGATAGGGCGCAGCGTGCCCTCTTTGGCCATCTTGGCGGCGTAGTCGAAGGTGCCTCCGATGCCCACGCCCACCACCACCGGCGGGCAGGTCTGGGCACCGGCCTGGATCACCGTGTCGATGACGAAGCCCTCGATCGTGGCGAGGTCAGGGAAGCTGAAGATCTGCAGCGCCGCCCAGCGGCCCGAGCCCAGGGCCTTGGGCGAGCAGGTGATCTCGACATAGTCGCAGTCGTCCACCAGGTCGAAGGTGACGATGGGCATGCCCTTGCCGGCGTAGCCGCGCTCGAGGGTCAGCGGGTGCGTCACATGCGGCAACAGGGGCGGGTCGATGGAAGCCACCAGTTCGGCAAAGCCCTCGGTAATGGCGCGGCGCACATCGCCGCCAAATCGGGCCTGGGTGCCGACTTTGACAAAGTACACCGGCACGCCGGCGTCTGAGCAGATGAACTGGTTGGCCTGTTGCGCAGCGTCTGCGCTTTTGAGCATGAGGCGCAGGGTGTGCCTGGCGGTCTCGTTGGTCTCGCGGGTGTCGGCCGCTTGCAGCGCAATCCGCGTGTCGGCGGGAATGCCCCGCAGTGAGCGGTCGAACAACTGCGCGGTGACCCGCTTGAGGGTGTCGTATTCAATGGCCATCGTAGACCTCAGGGTTGACGGTGTTGGCGGCGCGCTCGCCGCGCAGGACGGCGATCACGCCGGCGGCCACCGACATCGCCACCCGCGCCATGGACTCGCGGGTGAGGGTGGCCATGTGCGGGGTGACCAGGATGCCGGGCACCCCGATCAGCGGGCTGGGGGAGTTGGCGCCTTGCTGGCGCAGCACATCCACTGCGGCGCCGCCCAGATGGCCGCTCATGACCGCCTCGGCCAGCGCCGCCTCGTCGATCAGGCCACCACGCGAGGTGTTGATCAGGAAGGCACCCTTTTTCATTTGGGCCAGGGTGCTTGCGTTGATCAGACCTTCGGTCTGTGGGGTGAGCGGGGCGCTCAGCGACACGAAATCGGCCTGTGTCAGGGCCTCGTCCAGGGAGACGAACTCGACCTCCTTGTCCGCAGGGTCAGGCCGTGGCGTGACCACCAGCACCCGCATATCAAAGCCGCGAGCCCGGCGGGCGATGGCCCGCCCGATGCGGCCGTAGCCGACGATGGCCAGCGTCTTGCGCCAGGCTTCCGTGCCGGTAGGCCGGTCCCAGCCATGGGCCTGCACGCTGTTGACCGCGGTCAGCAGTCCGCGGCTGGCCATGAGTAGCAGGCCGAAGGCGTGGTCGGCCACGCTCTGGTCGTTGGTGCCGGCGGCGACCGTGACCGCCACCTTGTGCCGGGTGGCGGCGGCCAAGTCGACGGTGTCATAGCCCACCCCGGGTCGGGCGATCACCCGCAAGCGGGGCGCTGCCTCGAGCAATTGCGCCGGCATCGGCTCCATCGCGAAGACCAGGGCCGCGATGTCCTGCACCTGCTCCAGCTGCCATTCCAGGGTGCAAGGTTGCGGTGTGTTGGCCACGACGAGTTCGCAGCCTGCGTCTCGCAGGGCTTGCAATGCGGGGGCATGGCCCTTGACCGAAGCGGCGGTGATGAGGACTTTTCCGAGGGTCATGGATGCAGCCACGCCGGGATGGGCGAGTGACTCAGGTGATGGTCGTTCATGCTAGCCAGAGGGGGACGGTCGTTCCGGTGCGGGGTTGGCAAAGCTGTTATGCCGGCTCAATCCGCTGCGCCCAGGCGGTCACCGCCCGGGCGACCGCCTGAGGCTGCTCCGGCACCAGCGCGTGACCTGCCTGATCGATGACCTCGACCGTGACCAGATTGCCCAGCGCCTGCGCCAGTTCCTGGCGTGTGGAGGCCGGGCGCCAGGCATCTTGCGCCCCGTGCAGATCCAGTAGCGGGGCATGGCCCTGGTTGAACCAGCCGTCCCGTGGCGGCGAGGCAGAGGCCTCCCGGTAGGCGCGCCGCCACTGCGGGTGCCAGCCTGCCAGCCAGGGGCGGGGATCGTTGCCCGGCGCGAACATGCAGTGGCGCAGCGCTTCGAGCCGGGCTGCTTCGGCCAGAGTGGGGTCGGAGGCCAGCGCCAATGACTCGGCCATCCCGGCAGGAAACTCGCGCGCCGCGGCGCCGAGCGCCACCACGCCGCGCACCCGCTCGGGATGGCGAAGGTCCGTCATTCGGGCTACCCAGTGGCCATAGGCATGGCCGACGACGATGGCGGGCCCTCTGGCGAAATGAGCGATGACGCCAGCCACGTCGTCTGCCAGGGTTGCCAGCGTCATGCCCTCAGGCGGTGGGCTCGAGCGGCCCATGCCGCGGGGTTGGGGCCGCAGGACCTGGAATCCGGCCTGCGCCAGCAGGCCGGCCAGCAGGTCGAAGTCCAGCGAGTCGCGCAGGGAGGAGGGCAGCAGGACCAGGGCCTGGCCCGTACCTTCCGAGACAACGTCCAGCCTCGCGTCGCCAACCGGGAGGAGTGTGCGCTGGCGCGTCGTCGGGGCCATCCTTCAGGGCCTCAGTCGATCTGCGCCCCTGAGGCCTTGACGATGCGGGCCCACTTCGGGATTTCGCTGCGGATCAGGTTGCCAAATTCTTCAGGGGAGGTGAGGGTGGGCTCGATGCCCAGGCCGGTCAGCTGCCGGCGCATGGGGCCGTCGGCCATAGCCTTGGTGGTGGCGGCATGCAGGGCGGCGATCACCTCCCTGGGTGTGCCGGCCGGCGCGAGCAGGCCCAGCCAGTTCGAGACCTCGTAGCCCGCCAGGCCTGACTCGGCGATGGTCGGCGTTTGCGGCAGCACGCCCATGCGGCGTGCAGAGGTCACGGCCAGGGCGCGCACTTTACCCGCCTTGATGTGCTCCTCGTACACGGTGTAGGAGTCGAAGGTGGTGTCGATGCGTCCGGCCAGGACGTCGGTGAGCAGCGGCGCGCTGCCCTTGTAAGGCACGTGGATCATGTTCACGCCGGCCATGCTTTCGAACAGCGCGCCCGACAGGTGGCTGGAGCTGCCGTTACCGGCGGAGCCGTAGGAGACTTGGCCGGGACGGGCCTTGGCCATGGCAATCAGCTCGGCCACCGACTGCGCCTTGACCGAGGGGCCGACCACCAGCACCCGCGGGGTGATGTGTGTCAGGGCCACTGGTGCGAAGTCTTTCATCGGGTCGTAGCGCAGCTTCGGGTAGAGGGCCGGGTTGATGGCCTGTGTGCCCATGGTGCCAAACAGCACGGTGTAGCCGTCGGCAGGCGCACGGGCCACCGCCTCGACGGCAAGGGTGCCACCGGCGCCGCCGCGGTTGTCGATCAACACCTGCTGGCCCAGCGCCTCGCTCAATTGCATGCCCAAAGTGCGCGCCATGACGTCAGCCGCACCGCCGGCGGGGAAGGGCACGATCATTCGGACGGGTTTGTCTGGAAAGGCGGCCCAGGCGGGGGTGGTGCTGGCGCTGGCGGCCAGCAGGGCGAGGAAATGGCGGCGGCCGAGGCCGGTGGGGGAGGTCAGGCGCACGGGAGTCTCCTTGTGGTCTTGGTCAAGCGGATGTTTGTCGACCGAACCCGCTGCGATGCCATCCGCCGCGAGCGGTTCTGGCGCGAATCTAGCGGTTGGTACCCGTTTGACCCATGTCCGGCGGTGCATGGCTGTTTTGCGGCGGGCTGCGTAACAGGGTCGCTCCATGCGCCTCGCCTGCATAACTGGTTTGTGCCGGCAGGCCTGTGCGGGACTGCTTCCCGGACCTAGATTCCGGGCGGTGGGCAGCCCCGGCTAAGCTTGAGGCCATCGTCCTGCGAGGAGTTTTTTTGAGATGAGTAGTCTTTCTGGCGTTCGCGTGCTGGACCTCAGCCGGGTGTTTGCGGGCCCTTGGGCTGGTCAGATGCTGGCCGACTTCGGCGCTGATGTGGTCAAGGTCGAGCGGCCGGGGCGTGGTGACGATGTTCGGCAGCAGGGCCCGCGTGCCCGCGACGCGCAGGGGAACGAGACGAAGGAAACCTCTTCGTTTTTGGCGATGAACCGCGGCAAGCGTTCGATTACGCTGGACATTGCCAAGCCTGCCGGCCAGGAACTGGTGCGCGCCCTGGCCAAAGACAGCGATATCGTGATTGAGAACTTCAAGACCGGTGACCTGGCGCGTTTTGGTCTCGACTACCAATCTCTGCGGCGCGTCAACCCGCGCCTGGTGTATTGCTCGATCAGCGGCTTTGGCCAGTCCGGCCCCTACAGCCACCTGCCCGGTTATGACCCTATCTTCCAGTCCATGAGCGGCCTCATGAGCGTGACTGGTCAGCCCGATGGCGGGCCCGGCGGCGGCCCGGTGCGGGTGGGCTATTCGGTCAGCGACATCACCGCCGGGATGTACGCGGTCTGCGCCATCCTGGCCGCCCTCCGGCACCGCGATATGGTTTCCGGCGAAGGCCAGTACATCGACCTGGCCCTGCTCGATGCCCAGGTGGCCGCCCTCTCGCATGTGGCCATGATGTACCTGGTCTCGGGCCAGCAGCCGGCGCGACTGGGCAACGTCTCGCCCATCACCTATCCCTGGCAGTCCTTTGAGTGCGCCGACGGTCATATCGTGCTGGCGGTTGGCAACGATCCGCAATTTGCCACCTTTTGCCAGGTGCTGGGCCTGCCCGAACTGGCGGCCGACGAGCGTTACCGGACCAACCCCCAGCGGGTCAAACACAGGGAGGAGCTCAATCCCCGCATTGCCGAGGTGCTGCGCCAGCGGCCAGTGGCCGATTGGCAGCAGGCGCTGGAGGCCGCGGGCGTTCCCTCGGGGCCGATCAACGGCTTTGCCGAGGTCTTTGCCGACCCCCAGATCCAGCACCGCCAGATGCAGATGACGCTGCCCCATGCGAGTGCCGGCCAGGTGCCGCAGGTGGCCAACCCGGTGAAGTTCTCGGCCACCCCGGTGGCCTACCACCGCGGTCCGCCCGTTCTGGGCGAGCACACCCGCGAGGTGCTGCAGGAGCGCCTGGGTCTGGATGCGTCCCGAATCGACCAGCTGCATCAGGACGGGGTGATCTGAGATGGACATGTCCCAGCAACCCCAAGAGGTCGCAGACGACGGGCTCCAGATGTTCCGCGACAGCGCCGCCGGCTTTTTGGGCGCGGCCGACCAGCGCCAGCGCTTTCGCCGGCTGGAGGCCAGCGGTGGCGGCCTGGACCGGGCCTGCTGGGAGCAGTTGGCCGAGCTGGGGTGGTTCTCCCTCCTGGTGCCCGAAGAAGAGGGCGGGCTGGGCCTGGGCCTGGCGGAAGTGGCCACCATCGCCCAGGAGGCCGGACGCCACCTCTTGCCCGAGCCCCTGGTGGACGCCGGCGTGCAGCCCTTGGCTCTGTTGGCCCGTCTGGCCCGCGGCGCCTTGCGCGATCAGTTGCTGGCAGATCTGCAGGTGGGCCGGCGGGTGGTGGGCCTGGCCTGGCAGGAGAGCGCTGGAGAGCTCGAACCCGCAAGCGGCATGACCCATGCGCGCCCGACCGCAGGCGGCAGCGCTGTGCTTGGGGAAGCGCTGCGCGTGACCGGAACCAAGCGCTTCGTCCGCCCTGGACCGGGCGCTGACGGCTGGATCGTGGCTGCGGACCTGGCGTCGGAGACGGCGCTGGTCTGGGTCGACGCGCAGGCCAGCGGCCTGCAGGTGGAGCACGAGTCCGGCGTCGACGGCATGGGCACCGCTACGCTGCGAATGGACGAAGCCCAGGGGCAGTTGCTGGCGCACGGCCCTGAGGCCCTCGCGGCGCTGCAGGCGGCCAATGACATCGCGCGCTTCGCCCAGGCGGCCGAACTGGCCGGCATTGCGCGGCGCACACTGGAGCTGACCTGTGACTACCTGCGTACCCGGGTCCAGTTTGGCAAGCCGATCGGCAGCTTTCAGGCCTTGCAGCACCGGGCGGTCGACGGACTGGTGCAGGTGGAACTGGCCGAGGCCTGCCTGCGCGAAAGTCTGCGCACCTTGGCGCGGGGCGACGGGGAGAGCCTGGCCGCGGTGGCCTCGCGGGTCAAGGCCCGCTGCGCCTACGCTGCCACCGAACTCACGCGTGCAGCCATCGGCCTGCACGGCGCGATCGGGACCACCAACGAATACGACATCGGCCTTTACTTCAAGCGCGCCATGACCCTGGCCAGTCGCCTGGGCAACGCCGCGTCGCTTCGCATGCGCTGGCGTCGCCTGCATGACGAGGCAGTCGCCAGCGCCAGCATCGGCGGGTCCGCCGCCGTATCGCCGGCGCCGGAAGCCACGTCGGAGGCCACGTTCGACTTCCGCCCCGACCAGGATTGGGAGGCCATGCCCGAGCCGCGCTTTCGCGCCCTGGTGCGCGCTTTGTTCGCCCGGCACTACCCCGAGCACAGGCGCTTCATGCCGTTTCGCCAGACCTGGGCCGAATCGCGTGACTGGTACATGACCCTGGCGCGCCTGGGTTGGCTGGCGCCGGCCTGGCCGCGCCAGCACGGGGGCATGGGTCTGCCAGCGGACAAGCTCATCGCCTACATTGAAGAGACCGAGGCCTGGGGCGTGGCCCGTACACCCGACCAGGGTCTGGTGATGGTGGGGCCGATTCTGATGCGCTTTGGCAGCGAGGCGCAGCGCCAGCGCTTCATGCCCCCCATCCTCGCGGGCGAGCATGTCTGGACCCAGGGTTACTCGGAGCCCAATGCCGGCTCCGACCTGGCTGCGGTGCGGACCGAAGCGGTCAAGGACGGCGATCATTTCATCGTCAACGGCCAGAAGACCTGGACCACCTGGGGCGCCGACGGTACCCACATGTTCATGCTGGTGCGCACCGACAAGACGGTGAAGAAGCAGGCCGGCATCAGTTTCCTGCTCGTGGACCTGAAGACCCCGGGCATCACCGTGCGCCCGATCCGCAACATCGCGGGCGAGTCGGACTTTTGCGAGGTTTTCTTCGACAACGTGCGCGTGCCCGTGGAGAACCTGGTCGGCGGCCTCAACGAGGGCTGGACGGTGGCCAAGGCCCTGCTGGGGTTCGAGCGCCTGTTCACCGGAAGCCCCAAGCACTCGCAGCACACCCTGCGGCAGGTGGAAAAGCTG
>JAURKV010000037.1 GCA_030831585.1 Ramlibacter sp.
CTTCATGCTGCGAATGAGCGGCAACTTGCGCGCCGTTCCACTCAGCGAGCACGTCCCCTTGTCCAAGGCGATCGAACTCGTCACACCCGAGCGCGTTGAGCATGTGGTCCGGCTGGTGGACCGCACGCTCCGAAGCTGGGGTTTCAAGCAGCCCCGGATTGCCATTGCAGGGATCAATCCCCACGCCATGTTCCCGGAGGATCAAGACAAAATTGCGCCGGCCGTTGCCGCCGCCTGTGCCGACGGCATGGACGTCCAGGGCCCTCTGGTTCCGGATACGGTGTTTAGGCACACCCTCGAAGGTCGGCATGACGTGGTGGTAACCATGTTCCACGACCAGGGGCAGATCCCGATCAAGACCGGCGCGTTTGAAGGCGCCTGTACCGTCTATATCGGCTTGCCATTTGTCATGCTCAATGTGCCGCATGGCACGGCCTATGACATTGCGGGCCGCGGCGTGGCGCAGCACCAGAGCATGCTGTCTGCTATTCGCACGGCCGCCAGCCTCGCCGCCGGCAGGTCCCTCGCTGCCTGAGCCCACCGGAACTAGCGCATGACAACAGGAAAAGTCGCCCTGGTCACCGGGGGCAGTGCCGGGCTTGGCGAGGATATCGCGCTGCACCTGCGGCGCGAAGGCTATACCGTGCTGGCGTGCGGCCGACGCGCAGACAAGCTCGAAGCGATGAAGGCGCGCGGGGTCGAGGTCTTCCAGTGCGACATCAGCCGCCGTGATGACATCGCCCGCATGCACCAGTGGGTCGTTCAGGCCTATGGCGGGCTTGACGTGCTCGTGAACTGCGCCGGTATCGCGGTGCAGAGAAGCCCGTTTGTCGAGGCGTCGGTCGAAGACATTGAGCGCCTGGTCCAGACCAACGTCTTGGGCACGATGTTCGTGACCCAAGCCTTCTTGCCGCTCTTGATCGCGCGCAAGGGATCGGTCGTCAATTTCAGCAGCACTCTCGCCCAGCGGCCGCGCGCTGGATCAATTGCTTACTCGGCCACCAAGGGTGCGATTGAGGCCTTCACGCGGGCCTTGGCCATCGAGGCCGCCGAGCATGGCGTGCGGGTCAACTGCATCGCGCCGGCGCTGGTGCGCAGCGAAATCTATTTGGCGGCAGGGATGTCGGCCGCTGACTACGACAAGCTGCTGGCTGCACGGGCCAAGGAGTTTCCGCTGCGTCGGGTGGGTGAGCCCGAGGATGTCACGGGCATGCTGTCCTACCTGGTGTCCGATTCAGCAGGGTGGATCACTGGCCTTTGCCTTCCCGTGGACGGCGGGGCGATGCTGCGCTAGGCGCCGTATGGGCGCCTTACCCGTCATCTCGCCAGACGTCGTCCTGGGCGGCGCCCTGGCCCTGCTTTCTTTGTTGACCTATGGCATCTGCATGGTGCTGGTATCCGTGTGCGTGCGGAACTTTCGCAGCGAGCCCGGGTCGCTGATTGCTGCTGCCGCCTGCATACCCGCAGGCATCGTGATTTCCTGCTTGCAACTGGCGTTTGGCGAGGTCCAGGCAGGGATCAGTGTGTGGGCTGTGGTGGCATTTGCACTGGCCGGCATTTTTTCGACCTATTTGGGCCGGTGGCTGGTCTTCAAGTCGATTGAACTCAATGGACCTTCCGGGGCGTCGGCCCTGCAAAGCACCAGCCCCTTGCTCACCGCGGTTTTTGCCTGGGTATTCCTGGGCGAAGTGATCGGCTGGGTGGGCATGCTGGGCATCACCATGGCGATCGTAGGTCTGGTGTCCATGAGTTTCGGCTTGCAGCGGCGCGCCGCGACCCGGCCGCCCGTGGCCGCAGCCCTGAGCAGCGGGCATTCGCTGGTGTGGGCGAGCCTGCTGGTCGGCGTCGGTTCTTCTGCCGCGTATTCGGGCAGCCATATCTTTCGCGGCTCGGCCGTGCGGATCTGGAATGAGCCGCTCCTGGGTGCCACGATCGGCGCCGGTGCGGCACTCGTGGCCCTGCTTCTGGCGAGCCGAAACAAGTGGCCCGAGTACAAGCAGGAAGTGCTCGCCAACCGCAAGGGCGCCTGGCAGTTCGCAGGTATTGGCGTGCTTCAGTTTCTGGCGCAGACCCTGGTGATCGCGTCGATGAAGTACATCCCCGTCAGCGTGGCGGCCTTGGTTTCCATGTGCACCCCGCTGGTCGTGGTGCCAATCAGCTACTTCATTCTGCGAAACGAGGAGAGGCTCAACGGGGTCATGTTCATTGGCATTCTCATCACCCTGTGCGGTACCTTGACCTCACTGGTTTTTGCGGGGCGCCCCTGACGGGCCTGCTACGCTTTGAGGCATGTCTTCGGCGTCTGTCCCCAACGCTTTTTGCGCCTGGTGCCAGTTGGCGAGATTCATGGCGTGCCCCCTCAGGTCCGGGCGGGTTTGGCAGCAGCGCGGGCTGCCGGATAGGACGCGAAGACGCTGTCCTGCCCGCGCCGGTCGATCAGCAGCACTTGGAAGGCATCTCGCCGGCTGCCATCTTCCATGCCCGGCGAGCCCACCGGCATACCCGGTACCGCCAGACCCAGGGCAACTGGCCGGGTGGCGAGCAGGCGCTTGATGTCCAGCGCAGGGACGTGGCCCTCGACGACATAGCCGCCCACCCGCGCGGTATGGCAACTTCCGAATTTTTCTGGCATCCCTAGCTGCTTGCGTGAGACTGCCGTGTCCGCGACATCGTTCACCTTGACCTGGAACCCATTGGCCTTCAGATGGTCTACCCAGGCGCCGCAGCAGCCGCAAGTGGCGGTCTTGAACACCTCGATCAGTTGTGGCTGGCTGCTGGTGGCCAGGGCCGACCGGGTGGCGGCGCCTGCGGCTAATGCGCCAGCGAGCGCCAAGACAAAGCGGCGGCGGCTTGGCGCTGTTGCCGAAGCCGTTTGGTCCTCGGGGGTGTACTTCATTTGGATTCCTCGTAAATTCATGTTCGTTGAGGCGCTTCGGGGCGCCAATGCCGGTTCTGCCAGCGGGATCCGGAGAGGCTCGGATACATGACCCTGGGGCTGCTGCGCACGCCCAGGGACGGTCAGAACGTACGGGGAGGGCGCTCTAGGCCGTCGAGAATGACGCTGGCAACGGGGGAAGCCCAAGAGGGGAACCTAACCGGTCCTGCCGGGGCCTGAACAGGCAGGACCGTGGCAAACGGGCTGACCGCTGGCCCACCGGCGCAGCAGCTGGCGCAGGCGCTGCATTGGCCCTCAGCCTCGGCGTGGTGGTGGCTGCCTGGTTCGGCGGCGAAGCCCGCGGTGGCTAGGCCATTCAGGTCTGTGACGGGCGACGGGGCGTGTCCATGAGAATGGCCTGAGGGGTGGGCATGTGAATGTCCCTGCGCGTGGCCCTGCAAATAGGCCCAGGAGGTGGGTTGCGAACCCGGGGATCCAGCGACCCGGTCCTGCGCCTGTCCGGCGGATGCATGGGCTGCCTGAGCGTCATGACCGCCCGCGCAGGTCGGCACCTGAGCCAGCGCGCCGCGCAGAGGCAGCAGCAGGGCGAGCAGTAGCAGAAGGCACAGGCGCGCAGAACTCATGCTGGAAAGATTAGCAGATCACCTGCGCCTCCAAAGGCATGCCCCGCGCTCTGCTACGCTTTGAGGCATGACCTCGATGCCTGCCCCCGCCGACTTTCCCCGCCTTCCCCCGGTCGCCGCCGACCGCCTGCCCGCCCTCCTGCGCGCCATGCCCAAGGCGGAGCTGCATATGCACATCGAGGGCTCACTCGAGCCCGAGCTTATTTTTCAGATTGCCCGTCGCAACGGCGTGGCCTTGCCCTATCCCAGCGTCGAAGACTTGCGCCGCGCGTATGCCTTCACCAACCTCCAGAGCTTTCTGGACATTTATTACGCTGGCGCCAGCGTGCTGCTGAAAGAGCAGGACTTCTACGACATGGCCTGGGCTTACCTCGAGCGCGCCCAGGCCGACAACGTTATTCACACCGAGATCTTCTTCGACCCCCAGACCCACACCGCCCGCGGCGTGCCGATGAAGACTGTCATCGATGGCCTGCACCGAGCCTGCCAGGACGCGCTGCCCAAGCTGGGCGTGAGTGCCAGCCTGATCCTGTGCTTTCTGCGTCACCTGAGTGAAGAGGAAGCCTTCCAGACCTTGGAGGAGGCTCTGCCCTTCATGGGCCGCTTCATCGGGGTGGGACTCGATTCCAGCGAGGTCGGTCACCCGCCGGAAAATTTTGCCCGCGTCTTCGACCGTTGCCGTGAGCTGGGCCTGCGCCTGGTGGCCCATGCCGGCGAGGAGGGGCCGCCGGCCTATATCTGGTCGGCTCTGGACGTGCTGCGGGTCGAGCGCATCGACCACGGCGTGCAGTCGATGCGGGACCCTGAGCTCGTCAAGCGCCTGGCCCGCGACCGCATGCCGCTGACCGTGTGCCCGCTGTCCAACCAGAAGCTGTGCGTGTTTCCGAACCTGGCCGACCACAACCTGGGGCGCCTGCTGGACGCTGGCGTGATGGCCACCGTCAATTCCGACGACCCGGCCTACTTCGGTGGCTACATGAACCAGAACTTCACCGAAACCTTTGCGGCGTTGGGGCTCGGTGCGCCAGCGGCCTACCGGCTGGCCCGCAACAGCTTCGAGGCGAGCTTTGCCAGCGCCGAGGCCAAAGCCGGCTGGGTTGCGCGGCTAGACGAAACCTTCGCCCGCTTCGCCTGAGGTCGCAAGCCCCGCCCTTACAATTCGCCCGCGCCGCTGTGCCCCGCAGCGGCGCTTTTCTTTTTCTTTGTCCCGGGGCCATGTCGAGGAACACCATGTACAAAAACCTCGCTGCCGCCGCATGGGTGGCCGCAAGCGTCTTTCTCCCCACCACTGCGTTGTACGCGCAATCTCCAGCCAAGGCACCAGCCCAGTCGCCAGACACTGCGGCCTCTGCGCCGCTCAAAGTCGGCTTTGTCTACGTCACGCCCGTCACCCCGGCGGGCTGGGTCCGCCAGCATGAGGAGGGCCGCCAGGCCTTGCAAAAGGCGTTGGGCCCGAAGGTGCAAACGCAGTTCGTGGAGAACGTGGCCGAAGGCCCGGATGCCGAGCGCGTGATCCGCGATCTGGCGCGTCAGGGCTACGGCCTCATCTTCACCCCCAGCTTCGGCTACATGGAGCCCACCATGGCGGTGGCGCGTGAGTTTCCGGGTGTGAAGTTCGAGTCCATCACCGGCTACAAGACAGCGGCCAACGTGGCCGCCGCCAACGCCCGTTACTACGAGGGCCGCTACCTCTCCGGTATCGCCGCCGGTCGAATGAGCAAGACCGGCGTGGCGGGCTATGTGGCGGGCTTTCCCATTCCTGAAGTGGTCCAGGGCATCAACGCCTTCACGCTGGGCATGCGCTCGGTCAACCCCCAGGCCCAGGTCCGCGTGGTCTGGATCAATGAGTGGTTTGACCCGTCCAAGGAGCGCGAGGCGGCCATGAGCCTCTTTGACCTGCAGGCCGATGTGGTTGCCTTTCACACCGCCTCTACTGCGGTCATGGCCGCAGCCCAGGAAAGAGGCCGGATGGCAGTGGCCTATCACTCCGACATGCGAAAGTTCGGGCCCGACGCGCAGATCGTCGCCGTCACCCACCATTGGGGTGGCTACTACACCCGGCGCGCCCGAGAGGTGCTGAAGGGTCGATGGACCTCGGGCAATAGGTGGGGTGGGGTCAAGGAGGGCATGGTCCGCGTGGAGGGCTTTGGCCCCAAGGTGCCCAAGTCGGTGCAGACCGAGGTGCTGGCGCGCCAGAAAGACATTGCCGACGGCCGCCTCAAGCCCTTTGCCGGCCCGCTCACCGACAACGAGGGTCGGGCCCGGCTTGCGGCCGGCCAGGCGCTTTCCGACGAGCAGATTCTGGGCATGGACTGGCTGGTGGCCGGCGTGGTGGGCAAGGCTTCAAAATGAGGGCATGAGAGCCTACCGCGCCGCCCTGCTTCGATTTGACGACGAAGGACGCCCCGTCTACGACCCGGACGGTCTGCTGGTCGTCGGGCCGTCACCGGGCGCGTCAGGCGCGCCGGGGCCGCGCTCCGCAACAACCACATCGGGCGTTCGCGTGGTCCGGGCCGCCGGGGCCTGGTCGGATCTCAAGGACCGCTTTCCCGGCGTGGTGGTGGAGCACTTGCCCGGTCGGCTGATCGCCCCGGGCTTCATCGACCTGCATGTGCACTACCCGCAGACCGATGTGATCGGCTCCCCGGCCGAGGGCCTGCTGCCCTGGCTGGAGAACTACACCTTTCCACACGAGTCACGCTTTTCTGATGCTGCTTATGCGGGGCAGGTGGCCACTTTTTTTCTGGGCGAACTGCAGCGCCATGGCGTCACGACGGCGCTCACCTTTGCCACCTCTCACCCGGGCTCGGTCGACGCCCTCCTGGGTCTGGCGCAAGCCCGTGGCCTGCGTCTGATCGCCGGCAAGGTGCTGCAGGATCGGCACAGTCCCGACGGCGTTCGCGATGAGACCGAGCAGTCCCTGATCGACACCGAGGCTCTGATCCAGCGCTGGCACGGCCAGGGCCGCCTCGGCTATGCCATCACCCCACGTTTCGCGCCCAGTTGCTCCGACGCGCAGATGCAGGGCGCTGGCGAGCTGGCTGCGCGCTACCCCGAGGTCTGGATACAGTCTCACGTGGCCGAGAACCGCGACGAGATCCGGTGGGTGCGAGAGCTCTATCCGGACGCCCGCAGCTACCTGGCGATCTATGAAAAATTTGGCTTGCTGCGTGAGCGCGCCATTTACGCCCACTGCATCCACTTCGACGACGCCGACCGTGCGCTGATGCAGGCCACCGGCGCCGCGGCCGCGGTCAGCCCGACCAGCAACCTCTTTTTGGGAAGCGGTTTCTTCGACTACGCCGCGGCCGACCGGCAGGGCATGCGCTACGGCCTGGCCAGCGACGTGGGCGGCGGCACCAGCTTCTCCCCCTTTCATACCATGCTGGCGGCCTACTACGTGGGCCGCGAGGGCCACACCAAGGCCGGCCTGTCGCTGGCGCCCTCCCATCTGTGGTGGCAGCACACCGCCGGTGCCGCCCAGGCTTTGGGCCTTTCCGGCGTGGTGGGCAACCTGCAGCCCGGTTGCGAGGCCGACTTTGTGGTGCTCAACCCCCAGGCCACGCCCCTGCTGGCGCGCCGCAGCGCGCAGGCCGGCAACCTGGAGGAATTGCTCTTTTCGCTCATCGTCCTGGGCGATGACCGGGCGGTGCAGGCCGTGCACCTGGCCAGCGGCGCTGGCCTGGATCCCGCGACCTAGCACGGCCCGCCTAAAATCCCGGGAGGAGCCACCTCACATGACCATCAAAAGCGACAAGTGGATCCGCCGCATGGCGGAGCAGCACGGCCTGATCGACCCCTTTGAGCCCCAGCAGGTGCGCCAGGTCGATGGCCGGCGCGTCATCAGCTACGGCACATCCAGCTACGGCTACGACATCCGTTGTGCGCCCGAGTTCAAGGTGTTCACCAACATCCACAGCACGGTGGTCGACCCCAAGGACTTCGACGAAAAAAGCTTCGTCGACTTCCATGGTGATTCCTGCATCATCCCGCCCAATAGCTTCGCCCTGGCGCGCACCGTGGAGTACTTCCGCATCCCGCGCAACGTGCTGACCATTTGCCTGGGCAAAAGCACCTACGCCCGCTGCGGCATCATCGTCAACGTCACGCCGTTCGAGCCCGAGTGGGAAGGCTATGTGACCTTGGAGTTCTCCAACACCA
>JAURKV010000038.1 GCA_030831585.1 Ramlibacter sp.
CCACGTGAAGTCGGCCAAGCAGGTGCTCGAGTTGCACGCAACCCTGAGCCGCAAGGGCCAGTAACCCCCCCCTCACGACCAAACACGAACATTCAGGAACACGAAGGAAAAAACCACATGGCTGGACTTTGCTACGAGGAATTCTCTGTCGGAATGCGCATTGAGCACCCGATCCGCCGCACCGCGACGGAGATGGACAACATGCTGTTTTCTGCGCTCACCTACAACTGCGCGCCGCTGCACATTGACCACGAGTACTGTAAGAGCACCATCTTTGGCAAGCCGCTGATCAACAGCATGTTCATCTTCGCGTTGGTCAACGGCGTGATCGTGATCGACACCACCATTGGCACGACCCTGGGCAACCTGGGCTATGACGAGGTGAAGTTCGTCAACCCCGTGTTTGCGGGCGACACCATTCACGTGGTGACCGAAGTGGTGAAACTCCGCGAGTCGCAAAAGCGCACCGACTCCGGCATCGTCTGGTTCCGTCACATTGGCTACAACCAGCACGACGAGATCGTCTGCGAATGCACGCGCGCTGGTTTGATGCTCAAACGCAAGGACTACGAAGCGCTGATCGCCAAGAGCAAGGCAGCCTCCGCAGCCAGCAAGGCCGCCCGGGCCGCCGCCAAGGCCAAGGAGCTGGCCAAAGCCACCAAGGCCAAGGCTGCGGCAAAGCCTGCCAAGGCCAAGGCTTCCGATAAGCCCGCCAAGGCGACCCAAGCGGTCAAGGCCACCAAGGCCCCCGCCAAGGCGCGCAAGGCCGCTGCCAAGGGTTGATGCGATGAAGGGACGCCCCAGTTTCGGACGCGACGAAACCGCCGTTTGGCGGCCCACGCCGGCCCATATCGCACGCAGCCGCATGGCGGCTGCCCTCCAGCGCTGGGGCTTTTCCAGCATGGAGGACTTTCACCGGGCCTCGGTCGATCGCCCGGAATGGTTCTGGCCGGCTGCCGCCGAGGACCTGGGCATCCCGTTGCGCGGGGCGGTGCAGAAGGTGTGTGACGAGTCTGCGGGGCGCGCCTTTCCGCGCTGGTTCACCGGCGCCACGCTCAATATCGTCGACAGCTGCGTCGACCGCCATGCGGCCGACCCGCAGCAGGCCGGACGAACAGCCGTCACCTACGAAGGCGACAACGGCAGCCGACGCAGCCTGACCTTCACCGAGCTCAAGACCGAGGTCGACCGCTTTGCCGCCGGCCTGCAGTCCCTGGGCGTGGGCAAGGGGGACCGGGTGGCGCTGTTCATGCCTTCCGTGCCCGAGGCGGCGGTCGTCATTCTGGGCAGCGCCAAGATCGGCGCGGTGGTGGTGCCTTCGTTCTCGGGCTACGGCAGCGAGTCGCTGGCCACACGGCTGCAGGCCTCGGAGGCCAAAGTGCTGGTCACCGCCGATGGCACCACACGCCGTGGCAAGCCGGTGCCCATGAAACAGATCGCCGAAGGCGCGGTGGCCCTCTCGCCTTCGGTGCAGCATCTTGTGGTGGTGCCCAACTCGGGTGAACCCATTTCCATGGTGGCTGGTCGGGACCACTGGTGGAAAGACGTGGCCGCGCCCCTGGCGGGCCCGGCGCCGGCTCCTGAAGCGCTAGACCCTAACCACCCGCTTTTCATCATCTATACCTCGGGCACCACCGGGCTGCCCAAGGGCATCGTGCACTCGCACATCGGCTATCTGCTCAAGTCGGCCATCGACTTCGGCTACGGCTTCGACCTGCAAGCAGGCGATGTGTTGGGTTGGATCGCCGACATGGGCTGGATGCTCGGCCCCCTGATGGTGGTCGGCGGCCTGCATTGCGGCTCGGCCGTGGTGATGATCGAGGGCCTGCCGGACTACCCGGAGCCCGATCGCCTCTGGCGCATCGTTGAGCGCAACCGGGTGACGGTGCAAGGCATCGCGCCTACAGCCGCCCGCGGCCTGCGCTCGCGTGACGTCGACGGCAAGGGCGTGGACCTGTCGAGCCTGCGCGCCTTTGCCTCTACCGGCGAGGCCTGGGACGAGCCCTCCTGGCATTGGTTGTTCGAGCAAGTGGGCGCCAAGCGGCTGCCAATCCTCAACTACTCCGGCGGCACAGAAACCGGTGGCGGTATCCTGTCTTGCTACACCATGCTGCCGCAGACCCCAGCGTCCTTCTGTGGGCCGTTGCCTGGCATGGACGTCGACGTGCTCGACGCCGATGCCCGCGCCACGCCCGAGATCGGCGAGCTGGTGATGCTCAATACCTGGCCCGGCATGGCGCACAGCTTCTGGAAGGACGATGCGCGCTACCTGGACACCTACTGGAGCCGCTGGCCCGACATCTGGGTGCACGGTGACCTGTGCAGCATCGACGCCGACGGCTACTGGCATGTCCACGGCCGCTCGGACGACACGCTCAAGATCGGCGGCCGCCGCGTGGGCCCCGCCGAGATCGAGTCGGCCTTGGTGACCCAACCCGGCGTTGCCGAGGCGGCTGTCATCGGTGTGCCCGACGAGATGAAGGGCCAGGCGGTGGTGGCCTTCGTGGTGGCTAAGCCTGGCGCCACGGTCGCTCCCGAGACGCTGATCGCCGGTGTCACCGGCCTCATTGGCAAGGCCATGGCCCCCAGCAAGGTCCATGTCGTCACTGGCCTGCCCAAGACCCGCAACGGAAAAATCATGCGACGCGCCATCCGCGCTCGCCACCTTGGCCAGCCCCTGGGCGACCTGTCCGCCCACGACCCGCTGACCCCTTTGGACCAGATCCCCACCCTTTAAAAAGCAGAGTCAACACCATGGCAAATACCCAAACTGATACCGCCGACCTGAAGATGATTCGCGAGTCCGCCCGCGCGCTGGCCTCCCGCTTCGACCTCGAGTACTGGCGCGAGCACGACGAAGAGAAAAAGTACCCCTGGGATTTCATCAACGCCTTCGCTGAGGGCGGCTGGATGGGCACGATGATTCCCGAGGCCTATGGCGGCATGGGCCTGGGCCTGGAAGCCGCCTCGGTGATGTTGCAAGAAGTGGCCTACTACGGCGGCGCCAACGGCGCCTCGGCGATTCACTTCTACATCTTCCCGCCCGGTTGCATCATCAACCACGGCTCCGAGGAGATGAAAAAGCGCTTCCTGCCCGGCATTGCCTCAGGCAAGACGGTGATGTGCTTCGGCCTCACCGAACCCACCGCCGGCGTCGACACCTCGCGCCTGACCACCAAGGCCGAGAAGGTTGACGGTGGCTGGAAGATCAACGGCCAGAAGGTCTGGATCACCAACGCACAAAACGCCCATATGGTGCTGCTCACGGCCCGCACCTCGCCGCGTGACCCCAAGAACCCGATGGACGGCTTCACCCTGTTCCTGGCCGACTTCGACCGCACTGCCATCGACGCCCGCGCCATTCCGAAGCTTGCGCGCAACGCGGTGGACTCCAACGAGCTGTTCATCAAGGACCTGATCGTCAGCGACGACCGTGTCATCGGCGAGGTCGGCAAGGGCATGTCCTACCTGTTTGACGGCCTCAACCCCGAGCGCGTGGTGGTGGCCTACGAGCAGATCGGCCTGGGCCGCCGCGCCCTGGAGTTGGCCACCGAGTACGCTAAGAACCGGGTGGTGTTCGACCGCCCCATCGGCAAGAACCAGGCCATCCAGCATCCGCTGGCCGACTCCTGGATGCGCCTCGAAGCCGCGCAGATGATGTCTGAGAAGGCGGCGCAGCTTTTTGACCAGGGCAAACCCTGC
>JAURKV010000039.1 GCA_030831585.1 Ramlibacter sp.
CCTCCAGCCCGTCCCCGTCTGGGTCATCGACACACCCTCCTCAGCGGCCTTGCAAGGGGTGGCCACTCTGCTCGATTGAAGGCGTATTGCCTCAATACGTTCACCTTCACTACGGGCGGCGTGAACACATACGGCGTGAACATATCCGTCGCAAATGAAGCCGTCGCGAAGGCATACGCTACAAATGTATGCGGCGTTTCACTGAACGAAACCGATGCCGTAAATTGACATGCATTGTCGATTGTCGGTACATTCGACCCGATGTTTCGTTCGTCGAGCAGGTGTGGCGCCCTGCAGGGTCGGGCGCCTCCACCAAGGCATTGCCCAAGTCCTTGGCGAGGGCGGGCCAGGGCACAAAAATGATTCTCAGGAGACAGCATGACGAACCGAGCCAACAGCGACGGGAACAAGTCCAACACCCTGCCCAAAGAAAACCTGCGGCGCCTGCTTCTGGCCGTGGTGGGCTGCCTGGGCCTTGCCGCTGCCCCCACTGCTCTGGCCCAGGGCTACCCTGACCGGCCGATCCGCTGGGTGGTGCCCTGGCCTCCAGGCGGTGGTGCCGACCTGCTGGCCCGTATGCTCAACCCGAAGCTCTCTCAGGTGCTGGGCCAACCGGTCGTGATCGACAACCGGGGCGGTGCCGCCGGCAACATCGGCGCGGCGGTGGGCGCCAAGGCGGCGCCGGATGGTTACACCATCACCTTTGCCTATTCAGGTACGCACTCGATCAACCCACACATCTACGCCAAGATGCCCTTTCAGGCGAGCGACTTCGCCCCGGTCATCTTTCTCACTCTGGTGCCGCAGGCCTTGGTGGTCAGCCCTAACCTGCCGGTCAAGACTGTGGCCGAACTCATCGCGCTGGCCAAGACGCGGCAGGTGAGCTACGCCTCGTCAGGGCAGGGCGCCATCAACCACCTCGGCGGCGAAATGCTCGCGTCGATGTCGGGCGCTAACCTGTTGCACGTTCCCTACCGGGGTGGCGGCCCCGCCACCACTGCCGTCATGGCGGGCGAGGTCGACTTCCTCATGGGCGTGCCCGTGGTGCTGGCCCCCCAGATCAAGGCGGGCAAGGTGCGAGCCCTGGGCATTACCACTGCCAAGCGCGCCTCGGCCATGCCCGACGTGCCCACCATCGCAGAATCGGGCGTGCCCGGCTTCGACGTGAGCTCTTGGAACGGCATCCTGGTGCCTGCCGGCACTCCGGCAGATGTGATCGCCAAGCTCAACGCGGCCTTCAACCGGGTGATGGCCGACCCCGAGGTCAGAAAGCAACTGGTCGAAACCGGCTACGAGGTGGTCGGGGGCGAGCCGCAAAGGTTCACCGCCTTCATCGAGAGCGAGTTGAACAAATGGGGGCCGGTGGTCAAAAAAGCCAAAGTGCAGGCCGAGTGAGGCTGTCCCCAGGACGACCATGACCGAAGCCCTGCTTGACCCGGATACCGAAGACACCCTGCGCCTCACCCTCGGCGAGGCGCAGGCACTTGGCGAAAAGGCCTTGCGCTCGATCGGCTACACCCCGGAGGAAGCCAGCACCATCGCGGCGCACCTGGTGGACGCCTCTGCCTGGGGCTACGAGTTCGCCGGCTTGCCGCGCATTTTGGTGATTGCCCAGCGGCCTGAGCTTGCCAAGCCCCGGATTCCCTTGTCCATCGTGCGCGAGACGCCTGTCTCGGCCATGCTCGATGGCGGCAACAACGTGGGCTACATCACCATGCTGCAGGCGGCAGAGATCGCCATCGCCAAGGTACGCCAATCCGGCATTGCGCTCATTGGCATGCGAAACAGCTGGTTTGCAGGTCGCAACGCCTACTACCTGGAAAAAATCGCCCGGGCGGGCTTTTGCGGCATCTACGCCGGCAGCAGCACGCCCACGGTGGTGCCGCCGGGCGCCGCGCAGAAGGTGCTGGGCACCAACCCCATGGTCATTGCGCTGCCCGGTCAGGTCAATCCCTTCATCTACGACATCGGAACCAGTTCGGTGATGTCGGGTGAGCTGCTGATGAAGGCCTTTCTCGGCGAGGAGTTCGCCGAGGTCCATGGCATCAACAAGCAGGGCCAGCCCACCCGGGTGGCCAGCGAGCTGCTGGAAGGGGGGGTCTTTCCCTTTGGCGGCCACAAGGGCTTTGGCTTGTCGCTGGCCATTCAATCGCTGGGCCTGCTCGCGGGGGCCAAGTTTAGAAACGGGGACCTGAGCGACTTCGGCTACTTCCTTGTTGCCTTCGACCCCGAGCTTCTGATGCCTCGCGAACAGTTCACCGCCGAGCTGGAGGCGCTTTTGAGCAAGGTGAGAAACCTTCCCCTCCAAGCCGGTGCCAGCCCGGTGCGCATTCCTTCCGAGCGCGGGTTTCGCGAGCGCGAGATCCGGCGTCGCCAGGGCATCCTGGTGAGCCGGCGCGTCGTGGAGCACCTGCGCCAGATGTCTTGAACTTCTTCCTCGTCTTCTTCCGCTTTTTCTTCCTCTTCATCACTCCATGGACGGTATTGAAATGAACTCACTTCTGACACGTCGACAAGTCTTGGGCAGCGCCTTGGCCGCCACTGGCAGCGTGCTGGCCGGGCCGGCACTGGCTCAGGGCGCCTTTCCGAACCGCCCGATCAAGATCCTGGTGGGGTTTGCGCCGGGTGGCTTTACCGATGTGGCGGCACGCCTGATCGGGCAGGAGCTGTCCAAGTCGCTGGGCCAGTCGGTGGTGGTTGAAAACCGTGCCGGCGCCAACGGCATGATTGCCAGCGACGCCACCGCGAAGTCGACGCCGGACGGCTACACGCTGCACATGTCGTCGCTCGGCTTGACGACCAACCCCTTGCTGATGGACCGCAGCCAGTTCGACCCGGTCAAGAGCTTCACCCCTATTTCGCTGTTGGCGATGGTTCCCAACATCCTGGTGGTTCACAACGGCCTGCCGGTCAAGAACTTGCAGGAGCTATTGGCGCTGGGACGCACCCAACCGCTGCGCCAGGCCTCCGCCGGCAACGGCTCGCCGGGCCATCTCTCGGGCGCCTTGCTGCAGCTTTTGACCAAGGCGCAGATGGACCACATTCCCTACAAGGGCTCGGCGCCCGCCATGAACGACCTGGTGGCCGGCCATGTGGACCTTTCCTTCCCCACCATCCCGACCGCGCTGCCCCTGGTGCGCTCGGGCAAGCTACGTGCCATTGGCGTGACCGGTGCGCGGCGCTCCGCGCTGATGCCCGAGGTGCCCAGCATTGCCGAAGGCGGCGTGCCCGGCTACGACATGGGTGGCTGGTACGGCCTGGTCGGCCCCGCCGGCATGCCCAAGGAAGTGACCGACACCCTGAGCCGCGAAATCGTCCGCATCATGAAGGTGCCAGAGGTGCGTGATCGCTTCATCGCCGAAGGTGCCGACCCGGTAGGTTCGACCAGCGCCGAGATGGGCGACTTCCTGGTCCGTGACTTCAAGCGCTGGGCGGAGGTGGTGAAGTCCGCCAACATCAAGGTGTCCAGCTGAACCGATCGAAAGAGCCCCCATGGCCGCACCGATTGCCTTGGACACCCAGCGCCCTGTCGGTCACGCCAGGCGCATGGTGGCCTTTCTCCATGCGCTCGATCTGGCCACGCTGCCCGGGCCGACGGAGAAAGCCCGCTGGTGCCTGCTCGACGCGCTGGGCTGCGCGCTGCTCGGCGCCCAGCAGCCCTGGGGGCAGATCATCTCGGCTGAAGTTCTCTCCGATGGCTCCCACGGGTTGAGCCGCATCCTCGGCCGACCAGAAAAAGTCGCTCCCAGCCAGGCCGCCCTGTGCAACGGAACGGCGATGCACGGCTTTGAGCTGGACGACCTGCTGTCTGAGGCCGTCATTCACCCCGGCGCGGTCATCGTGCCAGCCGTCCTGGCGGCGGCCGAGGCCGTCAATGCCAGCGGCCTGGATGTTCTGCGCGGCATTCTGGCCGGCTATGAAGCCACGGCGCGCATCAGCCTGGCGCTGGGCATGCAGCCCTCACAGCGTGGGTTTCACAAGACCAGCGTGGTCGGCCCCGTGGCTGGCGCATTGGCCGCGGGCGTCACCCTGCGACTGCCGCTGGACCAGTTGCTGAACGCGGTGGGCCTGGCCTGCTCCTGCGCCTCGGGCGTCAAGAACTTTGCGGCCGGTCAGGCCGGCATGGTCAAGCGCATGCACGCAGGCCGTGCGGCAGAAGCGGCCGTGCGCATGGCCATGTTGGCGCGTCGCGGCTTCACCGCCCCGCCGGCTGCCATCGATGGTCAGTTTGGTTTGCTCGACGCCTTCAGCGCCGACACCGCCCAGCCTGCGCGCCTCGACGCCGATCTGGGCGCAAGCTGGGCGATCGACGACATTTGGGTCAAGGTCTTTCCGATTTGCGGCTGGATTCAGGGCGTGGTGCAGTTGCTGCTGGCGATTCGTTCGCAGCATGGCATTGCGCCCAGCGACGTTGCCAAGGTGGTGGTGGCTACCAGCGCGTTTGCCGTCAAGTACAACGGCAACACCCACATCACCGACACGATGGACGCGCAGTACAGCATTCCCTATTGCGTGGCCGTGGCGCTGGGCGGCGACCCGAATGACCCGCAGGAGTTCAACCTGCCTGCCATTGCCGACCCGGCCCGGGCCGCCATCGCCGGGCGTGTCTCGCTCGAGGTGGATGCGGTCGCCGACAGCGTCTACCCGCGTCAATTCGCCTGCCGGGTGGAGGTTCACCTGCATGGCGGTGCCGTACACCGCGCCGAGACCCGTGACGCCCATGGCACGCCGGGCGACCCGTGCTCGGTCGACGAGCAGATCGACAAGTTCACCCGCCTGGCGCGGCTGTCGGGATGCCAGGTCGACGCGGGTGAGGTGGTTGACGTGGTGCGGCGGCTTGAATCCGTCGATTCTGTGCAGTCGCTGATGCGGCTGCTCGGTTGACCAAATTCGTCTCCACAATGGCACCCCTTGGTCAAACCTTCTCGGCCTTTCACCCGCCCGCCCCCTTATTCACCCCGGAGCTTTCATGACGCTCGAGATGCTAGGCACTTCGCCCAGACACCTGTCTCCCGCCGTCCGTGCGGGGGACTTCGTTTTCATTTCCGGGCAGTTGCCTATGGACGCCCAGGGCCGGGTGGTCGAGGGCGGCATCGAGCCGCAAACCCGGCAGGTGTTCGAGCACCTGCGCAGCACGCTGGCCCTGGCCGGTTGCGGCCTTGGGGATGTGTGCAAGGTGACTGTCTGGCTGCAGGACGCGGCCGACTTCGCCGGTTTCAACCGGGTCTATGCCGAGGCCTTTGGCGACCACAAGCCAACCCGCTCCACGGTGCAGGCCAGGCTGATGATCGATGCCAAGGTGGAGATCGAGGTCACCGCCTTTAAGCCTGCCTGAGATACTTGGGGCCAACGCATCCGCTTGCAGCGCAAGCACCCGCAACGACCTGCACGAGAGGAACCCCATGTCCGTCGGAAAACCCCTGGCCAACTACGCCACCTGGCGCCAACTCGGTGACCAGGTCTACCTGAGCGGCGTCATTGCGGTCGACCCGTCTGCCGGCGCGGTCGTCAACCGGTACGAGGACTTGCCGCCCGAGGCCCTGCCGGCCTTGCGCGCGCTGGGTTTCGTCACTGGCCAGATGTCGGTCGACACCTTCGAGGCGCCCATCGTCGCCCAGAGCTGGTGGGTGCTGGCCCGCATTCGCGAGCTGGCCGCCGAGGCCGGGGTGCGCATGGAGCATGCGGCGCGGCTGGTGCAGTACTTCCGCGACCTGCGCCACTACCCCCACTACAACCGGGTGCGCGGCCTGTTCTTCGAGGCGCCGGTGGTGAGCACCGTGGTCGAGGTGAGCCGCATGCTGCCCGATGACCGGGTGCTGGTCGAGGTGGAAGCGACGTTCTGGAAGCCCGCGAACGCGGGCTGATTGCGGGCCCGCGTCCGCGCTTGCGCGCTCGTTACTGCGCGCCCGCCATCTCCACCCCCGCTTGCACCCATGACTTCAGCTTGCCCGGATTGAGCAGGCCGCGCGGGTCAAAGCGGCGCTTGAGCGCCAGCACCTCGGGCGGCACCGCACCGCCGAACTTGCCGTCTTCCACCACATTCACATGCGGGTTGTTGACCCGGATGCCCATTTCCCGAAAGCGCCGGATCACCTCGTTCAAGTGGGCCTCCGACTGGTACCGCAGCAGGGGCAGGGCGGTGCAGGTGGTCTGGCCGTCCATGCTGCGAATGAACTCCAGATGCAGCATGACGTCATCACCAAAGGCCTGACGCACCTGCGCCACCTGTTCGAGGTGCTGACCGGCAGTGAAGCTCACCTGCAGATAGGTGATGCCCTTGTCTTCCTTCAGCACATGCAAGGTGGTGTGGTTCCAGGTGTACTCGAGTACCGTGCGGTTCTGCCGGGTGGCCTCCTCGGTGTTGTCCTCGTAGGTCTGCTTGCCGCCCAGGCTCTCGGCCAGGGCGCGTGCCGCTTCCAGGCTGGAGGGTGCAAGCACCGCTGCCACCGCATGCTGGCCCGCAGGCAGGTGCTCGGCCAGCCGGGTCAGGTAGCGCGGAATCGGGTCGAGCCAGACGCAAATGTTTTTCTTGGCCAGGCCAGGCGCCAGTGCCAGTTGGTTGGCGAAGGCCATGCAGTCGGCCTCCCGCGTGAAGGTGTAGATGGCCTCGGACCAGTCGGCCGCCGGCGCCAGCGCCAGCTCGATCTCGAGCACGATGCCATTGGTACCCCAGGCATGGTGCTGCATCAGCGCCTCGGCACCCCGCAGTTCGATGATGCGTGGCTCAGGCTCCACCGTCATCGCGCTCACACCGAGAATGGTGCCCGCCGCACCCAGAGGGCCATAGTTGATCGAGCCAATGCCCCCAAAGCCACCGGCGAACAGGCCACCCAGCGAGGCGATGCGAAAGGTCGATGGCATGCAGCGCAGCTCCCAGCCGGCGGCGCGCGTGTGCTGGTCGAACTCCGACATGCGGATGCCGGATTGCGCCCGCCCCACACCGTCCCGCACCCAGGCAAAGCGCTTGAGGTCGCTCATGTCGATCACCAGTCCGCCGTGCAGCGGCGTGGCCTGGCCGTAGTTGCCGGTGCCGCCCCCGCGCAGCGTGATCGGCACGTTCTGTCTCGCGCAAGCAGCCACCACTTCGCGCAGCTCCGCCTCATCGCGCGGGCGCACCGCTGCGTCAGCCACCTTGCCTTCCAGCACGCCCTTGAGCACCGGGCTGAACCACGAGAAGTCTTGCGAGAGCCGCGCCACGCGGGCGGGTTCGCTGGTCCAGGCCAGCGCCGGCAGCGCCTGCTGGATCTCACGCAGGGCAGCCTGTCGGTGGGTGCTGGGGGTGTCAGACATACTCGGTTCGCAAAAAATAGAGGCCAGGAAGGCGAGGCAGATTGATGCTGATTGCGCCAGACCGAGTCTGGCCGCGTGTGTCTGCCTCAGTCGCGGGAAAGTTCGCTGGCGTGCCATCCGCCGAGGTGACGGCGGGTCAGCCAAGCCATCGCCACGAACAGCGCCACGCCGGTGAATGAAATCAGCACCAGGGCGGCGAACATGCGCGGGATGTCGAGCTGAAAGCCGGCCTGCAAAATTTGGTAGGCTAGGCCCGCGCCGGTGCCACCGGTGCCAGCGACAAACTCCGCCACCACCGCGCCGATTAAAGACAGCCCGCTGGA
>JAURKV010000040.1 GCA_030831585.1 Ramlibacter sp.
CGATGAGCGTGACCGAGGCCAACGACCTGGCGCTGCTGCTGCGCGCCGGTTCGCTGGCCGCGCCGATGGAGATCATCGAGGAGCTGACCATCGGCCCCAGCTTGGGTGCCGAGAACATCGCCAAGGGCTTCAATAGCGTGATCTGGGGCTTTGTCGCCATCGTTGCCTTCATGGCGATTTACTACATGCTGTTCGGCCTGTTCTCCGGCCTGGCGCTGGCAGTCAACCTGTTGCTGTTGGTGGCCATTTTGTCCATGCTGCAGGCCACGCTGACCCTGCCAGGCATGGCGGCGATGGCACTGGCCCTGGGCATGGCGATCGACGCCAACGTGCTGATCAACGAGCGGGTGCGGGAAGAGTTACGCCTGGGGGCTGCGCCGCAGGTGGCCATCCACGCCGGCTACGACCGCGCCTGGGCCACCATCTTGGACTCCAACATCACCACCCTGATCGCCGGCGTTGCCCTGCTCGCCTTCGGCTCAGGCCCGGTGCGCGGCTTTGCGGTGGTGCACTGCATCGGCATCCTGACCTCGATGTTCTCGGCGGTGTTCTTCTCGCGTGGTCTGGTCAACCTTTGGTACGGCCGTCAGAAGAAGCTCAAGTCGGTGTCCATCGGCACCGTCTGGCGGCCCGAGGGTGACGCCGTGGCGAAGAAGGGATAAATCATGGAATTCTTCAAGATCCGGCGCGACATCCCCTTCATGCGCCATGCGGTGGTGTTCAACGTCATATCTTTCGTCACCTTCGCCCTGGCGGTGTTCTTCCTGGTGACGCGTGGCCTGCACCTGTCGGTGGAATTCACCGGCGGCACAGTGATGCAGGTGCAGTACCCGCAGGCGGCTGAGGTCGAGCGGATTCGCCAGTCTGTCTCCAGCCTCGGCTTTGCCGAGGTGCAGGTGCAGAACTTCGGCACAGCGCGTGACGTGATGATTCGCCTGCCCGCGCAAAAAGGCGTGAGCTCGGCCCAGCAGAGTGACCAGGTGATGGCCACGCTCAAGGCCGCCGAACCGCAGGTATTGCTCAAGCGCACGGAATTCGTCGGTCCCTCGGTCGGTGAGGAACTGGCGGCCGACGGTCTCAAGGCCCTGGCCATGGTGGTTGTGGGCATCATGGTGTATTTGGCCTTGCGTTTTGAGTGGAAGTTTGCGGTCGCCGCCATCATCGCCAACTTGCACGACGTGGTCATCATCCTGGGCTTCTTCGCCTTCTTCCAGTGGGAGTTCTCGCTGGCGGTGCTGGCGGCGGTGCTGGCCATTTTGGGTTATTCGGTCAACGAGTCGGTGGTGATCTTCGACCGGATCCGCGAGAACTTCCGCCGCTACCGCAAGATGGACACGGTGGAGATCATCGACAACGCGATCACCTCGACCATCAGCCGCACCATCATCACCCACGGTTCTACCCAGATCATGGTGTTGTCCATGCTGCTGTTTGGCGGCGCCACGCTGCACTACTTTGCGCTGGCCCTGACCATCGGCATTCTGTTCGGCATTTATTCCTCGGTGTTCGTCGCGGCTGCCATCGCGATGTGGCTGGGTATCAAGCGCGAGGATTTGATCAAGGCCGCGCCGCGCAAGGACGGGGACCCTGGTGACCCGAACGCCGGCGCGGTGGTGTGAGGCAAGCGCCCACGCATTCATCAGGTTTCGATCAAGCCCCAATGCAGAAATGGCCGCGTGAGCGGCCATTTCTGCTTTGAGCTTCTTGAGCGCGTCAAGGGCTCATCCGAGTGTGCTGGCGCAATGTCCTTGGAGGAGGCTTAGTGCGCCACGCGGTGTTCCGTATCGTCGCACAACTCGTCGAGCACCAAGGCGTCGGGCTCGGTGCCGAAGCTCCAATAGACCATGAGCACAATGAGCTTGAGCTCGTCGAGCGAGACCGGGTCTCCGGGCGCCGCCATCGCGCGGTCGATGGCGATTTCGCGCATGTGCGGTGGCAACACGCCAGCCGACTCGAGAAAGCTAATGAACCCCAGGCATTGCGCGCCCAGATGGTCTTGCTCAGCGACCGAGTACACGCGCAAGCTGTGCGGCGACTGGTGCTGGGCGGGGGCGGTGTCCCCTGCGCTCAAGCCAGTGGCCGAGGCCGACAGCGGTGAGGACGGGGTGTGCGCAGTGGGTGCAGAGGAGGGATCGAGGCGGATCGCCTGCGCCGCGCTGTTGAGGCCATCGAGCCAGACCAGCGCGTCGTGGATTTCCTCGGGTTCAAAGCCATGGGCGCTGAGCTTGCGACCGAGCTGTTGCAACTCGGGGCAGGCATCGCCTCGCCAGTAGTTTTCGTACACGAACACCAGCACTTCAAACATGTCCTCAATATAGCCCAGAAGTGGCGGCTGTAGGCCCCGCCCTACGCAGATGTTGCAATTCCCCGGAGGGCTCCGAGCGGGCCTGTCCTTCGGTGGGCGTCCTGCTGACCTGCTATGGGGCTGTCTCAGTCGCGCCCCAGCCTTTGAAACAGGCCCCCTGGCAGCCGGCTCACCTGGCCATCGAGCTCGAGTGCCAGCAGCCGCGCCTGCAGCCTGGCTGCGGGCTGGCCGGTACGGGCCAGCAGCGCGTCGAGCCCGACCGCCTCCCAGCCCAGGGCAAGGAGCACGGGGTCACTGGCTTCGGGTTCGGGTGGTGGCCGTGATCTGGGTCGTGGCGCCGCACGGGCCGGTGTCTGCGGCACGACCCAGCCGAGTTCCTCCAGCACATCCTGCGCGGTCTCCACCAGCTTGGCGCCTTGGCGGATTAGGGCGTGGCAGCCGCGAGACTGCGGTGCGTGGATGGAGCCTGGGATGGCGAAGACCTCGCGCCCGAGCTCGGCGGCCAGCCGGGCGGTGATCAGCGAGCCCGACTGCGGCGCTGCCTCCACGACCAGGGTGCCTCGGCTCATCGCCGCGATGATCCGGTTGCGGCGGGGGAAGTTTTCTCGTAACGGCGGAGTGCCCAGCGGAAACTCGGACAGCAGCAGACCTTGCTGGCCGATGCGTTGCGCGAGGCCCTCATGGTGCGAAGGGTAGATGCGGTCGAGGCCGGTGCCGACCACTGCCACGGTGGCCAGTGGGGCCGATTGCGGCTCAGACGTGTCTTCTGCTGGGCGTTCGCGGGTGGTGCCAGCGCCGGAGGATGGACCGCATGTTGCGCGGGATGCCGCGCCCGCGATCGCTCCTTCATGGGCTGCGCCATCAATGCCCAGCGCCAGGCCCGAGACCACCGTCCAGCCTTGTGCGGCCAGGTGGTGTGAAAAGGCCCGCGCATTGGCCACGCCTTGGGGCGTGGCGTTGCGGCTGCCGACCACCGCCAGTGTGGGCGGCCAGACCAGCGGGCCGCTGGCCAAGGGGAGGCCCTGGGCGTAGAGAAGCAGGGGCGGGTCCTCTGCGTCCAGCAGGGCCGGTGGGTAGTCTGTGTCGGCCAAGGTGATGACCCGCCGGGTCTGGCCCCGAGGCGTGACCCCTTCATCCACCCAGGTCTGTGTGGCTTCCACCAAGGCATCCAGGCCCGCAGGGGGACGCCGCAGCGCCCCTAACTGGCTCGGGCTGAGCGGGCCCGCCTCGCCTGCCAGCGCGGCGGACGGGGCGCCGAACACTTGCTTCGGCAGCCCGAAAGCTGCGAGCAGGCGGCGCTGCTTGGCCGGGCCGAGCCCCGGGGTCAGGAGCAGCCGCAGCCAGGCGGCCAGATCCTCACCGCTCATACCCTCGTGGTCGATATCGTCGTGGTCCATGTCCCCCTCGCGCATGTCCGCACCATAGGGGGCAGTGGGGAGCCGTGCCTGCCATTTGGCGGACGCTCTGGTGCGAACAGCCTCAGGCGCACAGCTCAGGCGCTGATCCGAGGAGGCGGCCGCAGCGACCCTGCGCTTGCGGCTGGCGGATAGGTCCGCCCAGGCCTCAGCGCGGCGATGCCAGCCGGTCGCCGACTTTCACGCCTTGCTGTGTCTCCAGCACCAGTGCATAGGCCACATGATCGAATGCGCGGAACACCATCAGCAGGCCGTTGCGCTCCTCAGGCAGCGCAATGACCTGCGGCTTGCCCTGCGCGTCCCGGTCGGTGATGCGCCTGCCTTCCTGTAGGATGGCCAGCACATGGCCGCTGGCCAGGCCGTCGGCGGTGCCTTTGTTCAGGGCCACGACCTGGTTCTGGCCAACGGTGCTCACCGCATCGCCATAGACCGCCAGCACCCGGGCCCCTGGGAGAGGCTCCTGCGGTGCGCGCGGGGCGTAGCTCACGAACTGGCGCGGGGGCATGGGCAGCAATTGGTCGCCGGCGCGCAGTTCCTGGCGGGCGCTGAGGATGTCTACCGAGGCCGGTACCGGCGGACTGGCCTGCGCGGCTTCCTCTCGGACCAGGCGGGCGCGGCCCACCATTTGCACTTCCACTCCCAGGGACTGGCCGCTGACCGGGTCGCGCAGCTTGCGTGCGCCGCGCACCACCACCCAGTCCCGCCCCGTGCCGGCGTCATTCCCCTCGCGCTCTGGCATGACCATGGGCGTGCTGGCTGGGCCGCGTGCGTAGGCCCTGTCGCCGCGGGTGAGAAGCACCCGACTGTCGCTGGCCCCCACGAGGCGTGGTGCCTGGGCCAGTTGCGCCTCGGAGACCACCAGGGGCTCGGCCAGGAAGGGTTCGATCAGGCCCGGGCGCAGGGTAGGCAGGGCCAGGTCGGGCAGGGCCTCGCTACGGGTCCGGGGCTCAAGCTTGACCGTGGGCGGTTCGCCCGCGGCGGCGCCCTCGCGGCCCGCCATGCGCAGGCGGGCACGGCCTCCCTCGCGCACCAGCTCCAGTTGCTGACCCGGGTAAATGAGGTGCGGGTTACCCACCTCTTGCATATTCATGCCCCACAGCTGCGGCCAACGCCACGGGCTCTGGAGGTACTGGCCGGCGATCGACCACAAGGTGTCGCCCCGCTTGACCACGTAGACCTCGGGCGCACCGGCCCGCAGGTCGGCCAGCGGGACCCCGGCCTCGCCGGCCTGCTGCGCCGCTGCCCGCTGGGCCGGGCTGACGGGCCATCCCCCGCGGGGGCTGCTCGCTTGGGCCTGGGCCATTTGCGACACGCTGCCCACCAGGAAGAGGAGGGTGGCCTGCAGGGTTCGAGCGCGTAAGAAAGTATGTGCCATGAGTGCATTTTGCTGCCTCCCGGCCTCGAGAGCAACGGCCCATGCTCGTGCCGGCATCGATGGCGCTCGACCTGGGAGACAATGCGGGGTCGCTCGCGAGTCCTGCCATGGCCCTGCTCCCCATTCTTGTCTATCCCGACCCCCGCCTTCACACTGTCGCCCAACCAGTGGCCCAGGTGGACGACGCCTTGCGCCGTTTGGTGGCTGACATGCTCGAGACCATGTACGACGCCGGCGGCATTGGCCTGGCTGCCACCCAGGTTGACCACCACCTGCGCCTGGTGGTGATCGACGTCTCCGAGGATCGCGACCAGCCGATGACCCTCATCAACCCCGAAATCGTTTGGGCCAGCGAGAGCAAAAAGCTCAACGAAGAGGGTTGCCTCTCGGTGCCCGGCATCTACGACGGCGTCGAGCGGTCGACCGCGGTCAAGGTCCGCGCGCAGGACGAGCATGGTCAGGAGCGGGTGATCGAGGCCGATGGCCTGCTGGCGGTCTGCATCCAGCACGAGATGGACCATCTCAAGGGCAAGGTTTTCGTCGAGTACCTCTCGCTCCTCAAACGCACCCGTATCCAGACCAAGCTCGCCAAGGCGCGGCGCGAAGCGCTGCGCACCTGAGACCCGGTGGATTCAGCCCTCAAGACGGTGAGTCCTTCCGCGCACCCCTGCGCCAGGCTGCGTGTCGCCTTTGCCGGCACGCCCGATTTCGCGCGTGTGGCCATGGCACGCATCCACGCTGCGGGCTGCCACATCCCTCTGGTCTTGACCCAGCCCGATCGGCCCGCCGGCCGGGGCATGAAGCTCCAGGCCTCGCCGGTCAAGCAGTTCGCGCTCGATCAGGCGCTGGTCGTCGCGCAGCCGCGTAGCCTTCGGCTGGACGGCAAGTACCCCGAGGAGGCTCAGGCCGCACGGGCGGCGCTCGAGGCGGCCCGGCCCGACGTGCTGGTGGTGGCCGCCTACGGCCTCATCCTGCCCGCCTGGGTGCTGCAACTGCCTCGCCTGGGGTGCCTCAACATCCACGCCTCGCTCCTGCCCCGCTGGCGCGGTGCCGCCCCGATTCATCGCGCCATCGAGGCCGGCGACGCCGAGACCGGGGTGGTCATCATGCAGATGGACGAGGGCCTGGACACCGGCGACATGCTGCTCACGGGCCGCCTGCCGATCACGTCTGAGGACACCACCGCCACCCTGCACGATCAACTGGCCGCGCTGGGCGGCGACCTGGTGCTCCAGGCGCTGGATCTCGCGGCCCAGGGGCAACTCGCACCGGCGCCGCAGCCGGCTGAGGGCGTGACTTATGCGCACAAGATCGAGAAGGCCGAGGCCAGCATCGACTGGTCGCTGCCAGCCGAGGTCATCGCCCGCCGGGTGCGTGCCTTCGATCCCTTCCCCGGGGCCAGCAGCGTGATGGGGGCCGAGGTGGTGAAGGTCTGGCGCGCCCAGGCCCTGGCTGCGCAGGCGCCCGATGCAGTGCCGGGCCAGGTGATGGCGGCCGACGGCGAGGGCGTGCGTATTGCCTGCGGGCACGGACAACTGCTCGCGACCGAGTTGCAGCGCGCCGGCGGCAAGCGCCTGACCGCCGCGGACTTCCTGCGCGGCTTTTCGCTCGTCCCCGGGCAGCGCCTGGGCACGGCTGGCTGAAACCGTCACGCCATGGCCCCGCGCCTCTTTGACATCGCGCATCCCGAATTCCGCGTGGGCATGCGGGCCATGGCGCCGCAGATGCCGGGGCTGGCGGCCTGGGGCCTGATGACCGGGGTGGCCATGGTCAAGTCGGGCTTGTCCCTGCCCGAGGTCTTGGCCATGGCGCTGCTGGTCTACGCGGGCAGTGCCCAGTTGGCGGCCCTGCCCCTGCTGGTGGCCGGCGCGCCGGCCTGGGTGGTGCTGGCCACCGGCTTTTGCGTCAACCTGCGCTTTGTGGTTTTCAGCCTGCACCTGCGCCAGTACCTGATGCACCTGCCCCTGGCCCGACGGCTGTTTTTTGGCTACCTCACGGTGGACATGTCCTACGTGTTGCTCACCCAGCGCCGACCGGAGCCCGCGAGCGATGAGGCGGGGCGACGCGCCCAGGAGGCTTTTCTCGGCGGCGCCAACGCGCTCGGCTGGGTCTGCTGGATGGTGCCCTCGCTGGCAGGCATCGCGCTGGCCAATGCCATCCCCACCCATTGGGGCCTGGGCTTTGCCGGCATCCTGGCCCTCGTGGGCATCCTTTGCTCGCTGGCCAACCAATGGCTGCGTGTGCTCGCTGGCGCGGTTGCCGCCGCCACCGCAGTGGCGGCTTACGCCCTGCCCCTGCGAATTAACATCGTGGTGGCGATCGGGGTGGCGGTGGCCGCTTGCCTGCTGATTGAGCGTCTGCCCCCGGCGCGCAAGTCCGCCCCATGATCGACGCACTGTTGGCGGGCACAGACCTGTGGACCTTGGCGACCCTCCTGGGTCTGGGGGCGGTGACCGTGCTCACGCGCTGCTTCTTTTTCATTTCGAGCCAGCCCTGGAAGCTGCCAGCCTGGGTTGCCCGCGGGCTGCAGTACGCACCCGTGGCAGCCCTGGCGGCGGTGGTTCTCCCGGAGGTGGTGATGAGTCAGGGCCACCTGGTGCCCACCTGGCAGGACGCGCGCATCTTCGGCGCTGCCGCCGGCACCGCGGCTTATTTCCTGGCCCGACGAAGCACCTTGGCGACCATCGTCGTGGGCATGGCGGTCTACCTGCCGCTGCACTTGGGTCTGGGTTGGTAGCCCGAGGCTGCCACGGTCGGGCAGGACGCGCCAGGGTACGACCTGTGCCTGCCTAGAATCAAGGGCTGCCCCAGAGATTGCCGGGGCCTTCTCCCACCCTCACCCCATGAACATCCTCCGCTTCTCTGACCTTTGCGCCCAGGGCCGGGCCCGTGGCCAACGGGTCTTCATACGCGCTGACCTCAACGTGCCGCAGGACGATGCCGGCCACATCACCGAAGACACCCGCATCCGCGCCTCGCTGCCCTGTATTCGCATGGCCCTCGACGCTGGCGCGGCGGTGATGGTCACCTCCCACCTGGGCCGCCCCACCGAGGGCGAGTTCAAGCCCGAAGACTCGCTGGCCCCGGTGGCTGCGCGCCTGTCAGAGCTGCTCGGACGCGAGGTGCCGCTGCGGTCCCACTGGGTTGACGGCGTCCAGGTAGCCCCCGGACAGGTGGTGCTGCTGGAAAACTGCCGGGTGAACAAGGGCGAGAAGAAGAACAACCCCGAATTGGCGCAGAAGCTGGCCGCCCTGTGCGACATCTTCGTTCACGACGCCTTCGGCACCGCGCACCGGGCCGAGGCCTCCACCTACGGTATTGCCCAGTACGCCAAGACCGCTTGTGCTGGCCCTCTGCTGGCCGCCGAGATCGACGCCATCTCCCAGGCGCTGGCCAACCCGAAGCGCCCACTGGCTGCCATCGTGGCCGGCTCCAAGGTGTCGACCAAGCTCACCATCCTCAAGTCGCTGGCGGCCAACGTTGACCAGCTGATCGTCGGCGGCGGCATCGCCAACACTTTCATGCTGGCCGCTGGCCTGAAGATCGGCAAGTCGCTCGCCGAGCCCAACTTGCTCGCTGAAGCCAAAGCGGTCATCGAGGCGATGAAGGCCCGCGGCGCAGAGGTGCCGATTCCCACCGACGTGGTGGTAGCCAAGACCTTCGCGGCCGATGCGCAGGCCACAGTGAAGGCCGCGACCGAGGTGGCAGACGACGATCTGATCTTGGACATCGGCCCGCAAACCGCGGCCCGCTTGGCGACGCAGCTCAAGGCGGCCGGCACCATCGTCTGGAACGGCCCGGTCGGTGTATTTGAGTTCGAAGCCTTCTCCCACGGCACCGAAACCATCGCCCGCGCCATCGCCGAATCGAGTGCCTTCAGCATCGCCGGCGGCGGCGACACCCTGGCGGCGATCGCCAAGTACGGCATCGAGAAGGAGGTGGGCTACATCTCCACCGGCGGCGGCGCATTCCTTGAAGTGCTCGAAGGCAAGACCTTGCCTGCGTTCACCATTTTGTCCGAGCGCGCCGGCTCGCTTTAAACCCTCA
>JAURKV010000041.1 GCA_030831585.1 Ramlibacter sp.
ACCGCGAAGCGGTTGCCTTCCTTGATCAGGCCCATGGCGATGCCGGCCACATGGGCCTTCATCGGCACGCCGGCGTCCATCATCGACAGGCAGCCACCGCAGACCGAGGCCATGGACGAAGAGCCGTTGGACTCGGTGATCTCGGACACCACGCGGATGGTGTAGGGGAACTCTTCCTTCGAGGGCAGGCAGGCAACCAGTGCGCGCTTGGCCAGGCGGCCGTGGCCGACTTCGCGGCGCTTGGTTGAACCCATGCGGCCGACTTCACCGGTGGCGAAGGGGGGCATGTTGTAGTGGAACAGGAAGCGGTCTTCAAACTCGCCAGCCAGCGCGTCGATGCGCTGGGCGTCGCGCTCGGTGCCCAGGGTGGCGATCACCAGGGCCTGGGTCTCGCCGCGGGTGAAGAGGGCCGAGCCGTGGGTACGGGGCAGCACGCTGTTGCGGATTTCGATCGGGCGCACCGTGCGGGTGTCGCGGCCGTCAATACGCGGCTCGCCATTCAAGATCTGGCTGCGCACGATGTTCGATTCAATGGCAAACAGCAGGTCGTCGACCTTGCCGGCCTCGTAGGCAGTGCCTTCGGCCTTGAGCGCGGCGTGCACCGAGGCAGAGGCCTCGCGCAGGGCCTGGGTGCGGGCTTGCTTGGAGCGAATTTGGTAGACAGCGCGCAGCTTTTCCTCGGCCAGCCCATTGACCTTGGCGATGAAGGGCTCGTCCTTGGCAGGCGGCTGCCAGTCCCAGGTCGGTTTGCCGGCGTCACGCACCAGTTCGTGAATGGCGTTGATGGCGATCTTGCCTTGGTCGTGGCCGAAGACCACGGCGCCAAGCATGACTTCTTCGGGCAGTTGCAGCGCCTCGGACTCGACCATCAGCACGGCCGCTTCGGTGCCGGCAACGACCAGGTCCATCGCAGAGTCTTTGCGCTGGGTCTGGCCCGGGTTGAGGACGTACTCGCCATTGATGTAGCCCACGCGCGCGGCGCCAATGGGGCCAGCGAAGGGAATGCCGGAGATGGCCAGCGCAGCGCTGGTGCCGATCATGGCGGCGATGTCGGCGTCAACCTCAGGGTTGAGCGACACGGTGTGGATCACCACGTGCACTTCATTGAGGAAACCCTCGGGGAAGAGCGGGCGGATCGGGCGGTCGATCAGGCGGGAGGTGAGCGTCTCGAGTTCGGAGGGCTTGGCCTCGCGCTTGAAGAAGCTGCCGGGAATCTTGCCGGCGGCGTAGGTCTTCTCGATGTAGTCGACGGTGAGGGGAAAGAAGTCTTGGCCGGGTTTGGCGGACTTGGAGGCGACCACCGTGGCCAAAACGACGGTGTCGTCAATATTGACCAGCACGGCGCCGGTGGCCTGGCGGGCAATTTCGCCGGTTTCCAGGGTGACCGTGTGCTGGCCCCACTGGAAGGTCTTGGTGACTTTGTTGAACATGGTCATGTGCGTTCTCTTTCTCGGTTGAAAGGAGCCTCGAGTCGGACACGATGCCATTCCATCAACAGCCTGTCGCGGCAGGCGACTGATGGAATGACACAGCGCGTGTTCGTCTGTCGGTCTCCGGGGTGGCTCGATCGGGGATCGAAGTGGAAAGTCGAAGTAGAAAGCGCCTGAGCTGGTGAATGACCGACTCAGGCGCGTTTCATGGAAATGGGGTGCTTTACTTGCGCAGGCCTAGGGTGGCGATCAGCGCTGAATAGCGGGTAGCGTCCTTGTTCTTCAGGTACGCCAGCAGGCTCTTGCGGCGGTTGACCATGCGCAACAGGCCACGGCGGCCGTGGTGGTCTTTGGCATGGGTCTTGAAGTGGGGGGTCAGCTCGTTGATGCGAGCGGTGAGCAGGGCGACCTGAACTTCGGGGCTGCCAGTGTCGTTGGCAGAGCGGGCGTGGGCCTTGACGACCTCGGCCGTGGTGGATGCGAGCATGGTGTTTCCTGAGAGGTTTTGGACTTGCGCCAAGGCTGGAACGTGGCCCTGGCGTGCGCACACAACGTGCAGTGCCCCAACCTAGCAGGCCAGGGAGCCCCCGATTATAGCGGGCAGCCCTTGGGGTTCTGGAGCAATGAGCGGCACGGGCTCTGCGCCAGGCCAGGCTGACCTGCGGCGCCGACCCCCATCAGAAAAATGTGAGCTTTATTACTCACAATCGGCCGCCTCCCCCCCCTCGAGGCTCCAGGCAATGCAGCTCCGTTCCACCTCCCCAGTCTCCTCAGCCACCGCCCGCTCGGCCAAGCGCCCTCGCGAGGAGGTGGCGGACAGCTACTCCAGCAGCTCGTCCAGCCCACTGGCACGGCGCACCCAGCCCCTGACCCGCTCCCTGACCCTCGGACCGTCCCCCTCCCTGCCACCGGGCCTGGCCTGGCCTGGTCATCGCAGCACTCCGGCCTTTGTTCGCACGAGCAACGTCCCGCCCCCAGCGCCCGCTCACGCGCAGCACCCAGGCAAGCCTCTGACCACGCGCCAGCGCCAGCCCCTGCCGCCCGATGCCGTGCTGGCGCGAATTGCAGCCTATGCCGCCACCGACGGGCCGCTGGCGTATTTCATGGGCCTTCGCCGCGTCCTGGGGCTGCGCCAGGGGCCGGGCGACACCGCACTGACTGACCTGCTCAGCCTACGTCCCGAGGGGCTGCTGGAGCGGCACCGGGACTTCCGTCACCGCGGTGACTGGGAGCGCTTCTTCCGGGCAGGGGGCCAGCTCGCCACCCTCCCCGAGCGGGATCGCAGCCTGCTCTGCTGCCAAGTCGCCATTGAGCACGATCCCCGGCTGGTCGAGTACCTCCCGCTACCGATCATCCAGGCTCGCCCGGATCTGTTACTGGACGCGGCAGGCCGAGACGGCCGCACGCTGGAGTCCATGCCGTTCGCCCGAATTCAGCCGGGGAACCCCTTGCGCGAGGCGCTCGTCGAGGCGGCCTATGCCAGCCCCCGCCCACCGCGCATCCAGCATGTGCCGTCCGACCGGCTGACGGAGGCACGCTGCATCCAATCGCTCAAGTGGGCGCCCCTGGATCTGCCCAAAGTGCCTGATAACCAGATCACCCTGCCGATATGCCTGGCGTCGATTCGCCACACGCCCCGAGAATTTGCACCGCCCTTCCATGACGTCCCCCAGAGATTCCGCGGCGAACCGGTCGCACGGGCCTTGCTGGACTCCATCTATTCCCGAAACGACCACACCTTCCCCCTTGATTCGTTCCTGCCCAACTCCCTCGACAGGCGCTTTCTTGCCGATCTCCTGCGCATAAAACCACATGAAATTCTCACCGCATACTTTTGCGGAGCAACGCTCACCCTGGACACGCTGGCCGCGGCCTTGGAGAAATCGAAGCATTGCTTGCGGGGTACGGATTCGGCGGACCACCTCCGGAATCTCCTCCTTCGCGCCGCACGGGCCTCCGGGGTCAGGGAAGGCGAGCGGCTACCCACCGGATCCTGGCCACCGGGCCTGCTGCCGCGTGACCTCAGCGACCCCGAGGTCTTGCGATGGATGCTGTGGGTCCAACCCGAGCTCCGAGCCTCCATTCCAGAAAAGGACTGGGATGACGAGGCCTTCACCCGCAACGTACTCACGGATGCCGAGGAAACAGGCCTGCGGCGCATCCCTGACCGCGTCTTGGAGCGCGACATGGATTGGCTGGCCAAGGTGGTGCACCGCGACCCCTCGCAACTGGACAACCTGCAGGTGCCCACCCTCCGTCGCCTGAACCCGGAGTTACTCGACGCGATTTGCAACTCGGGCTTGCGCCAGAACCGAGTGCCTGGGTACACTTGGCACCTGCTGCATTGGGTCCCCGATCTGCTGCGCGAGGAGACCCGCCAGCTGGCGGCGTCTTTGCACTCCTCGCAAGAACCCGCGGCGCCAACAGCGACGGCCCACTTTGCATCGACCGAGGCGTTGGAGCGCGCTGTCCAAGGCGATTGGCGCGTCATTCGGGGCCTGCCCCCAGAGATGCAAGGCAGCCGGAGCCTGATCCTGCTCGGCCTTCACGGCACTCGGGATCCGCTGGCCTGCCCCCCCCATTCGGTCGATGACGAGGTGGCATTCAGCCTAGGCGCGATACGAAGCGGCGCGCTGTTTCCCTATGAACTTCCCGACCAGATCAAAAGCGCAGCCACGTTCCGTGCGGCACTCGAGAGGCTGTCGTGGGTGCCCTTCAACCCAGAGGTCTACAGCGAAATGACGGAGGGCTGTTGGGGGGAGCACGATCCGGAAATCTACGCGTGGGTCACCACCATGATCGGCAGGCATGTGCAGGAGGACCCGCAACGCGCGCTGCAATTGCTTTGGATCCCCAATGTCGAATGCGGCGTCGCAGCTTACCGGCAGGGACTGAGCCTGGACAGGCTGGCAGAGCGCCTAGACCAAGAGAGCCACGCCGATTTCCTGGCCGAAATAGGCCCTTTCCCCGCCTCGATGCCGGATCAAGTGCATCCCATGCAGCCGGCCGTTGGATCCAGCAGCAGCAGCAGTAGCAGTAGCGCCGCGGCCGCTTCGGCCACGCGCCCGTCCTGATGCCTGCGTAAAGCCACCCTCACACCGGACACCCGCATGCAAACACGATCCTCC
>JAURKV010000042.1 GCA_030831585.1 Ramlibacter sp.
AGGATGAACAGCGGATCCTCCGCGTTCATGCGCTCGGGCTCGCAGGTCGTGGGCTGGCGATCGGCGAGTTCATCGAGCCACAGGTCGCGCCCTTCCAGCCACGGCACGGCCGCCCCGGTACGCCTGAGCACCAGCACCTTCTCGACCCGCATGCCGCCATTGCGTGCCAGGGCGGCGTCTACGTTGACCTTGAGCGGCACAGTGCGCCCGCCGCGCACGCCCTCGTCGGCGGTGATGACCAGCTTTGAGTCGCAGTCGTGAATCCGCCCGGCCAGCGACTCCGGCGAGAAGCCGCCGAAAACCACGGAATGGATGGCACCGACACGGGCGCAGGCGAGCATGGCAATGGCTGCCTCAGGCACCATGGGCATGTAGAGGGTCACCCTGTCGCCCTTGCCGACGCCGAGTTCCCGCAGGCCGTTCGCCAGCTGGCAGGTGCGCGCATGGAGCTCACGGTAGGAAATGGCCCGGGACACCCCTGGCTCGTCGCCCTCGAACAATAGCGCCGTCTTGTCGGCGCGGGTCGCCAGGTGTCGGTCGAGGCAGTTGACCGTCACGTTCAGTTCCCCGTCCCCGTACCAGCGGATGTGGAAGTCCTCCAGTGCATAGGAGACGTCCTTGATCCGGGTGGGAAAGCGCATCCAGTCGAGTCGCCGGGCAATGTCGGTCCAGTAGGCCTCGGGATCGCTTGCGGCCTTGGCCAGCATGTTCTCGTAGTCGGCCGCCTTGACCACTGCGGAAGCGCCAAAGCCCTCCGGGACCGGGTGGGTCGGGAACTGCATGGTGCGTTCTCCTTTTTGCGGGGAGGCGGTAAGTCTACGACATCCCCGCAATGGGCCGGCTGCCAGGGCCATTGATGAAAGCCGCTATTGTCAGGTGGCTCATGAGGGCTAGGATGAACAGGTGAACCTACACCAGGACAAGGACGCAACAATGCCCCATGCCAGAAAGGAAACCCGCCAGCTGATGGACGACCTGCGGGCCATCGTCGAGGATGCCGAGGCCCTGCTCAAGGCGGCTGCCGGAGAGGCGGACGAGAAGGTCGAAGACGTCCGCAGCCGGGCCGAGGGCTCGATCCGGGCTGCTCGTGAGCGGCTGCAGGAGATCGAGGAAGAGGTCCTCACCCGCGCGCGGGATGCCGACCACTACGTGCATGAAAACCCCTGGGCGGCGGTGGCCATGGCAGCCGGCGCGGGCTTCATCATGGGCCTGCTGGCCTCGCGCCGCTGACCGTGCTGTCCCCTACCAGCCTGCTGGCAACGCTACTCGGCCTGCTGCAGACCCGCCTGGAACTCGCGGCCACCGAGGTGGAGGAACAGGCTGCCCGCCTCCTGCGCATGGCCTTCTGGGCCATGCTGGGCCTCCTGTCGGCCGCTCTCGGCTTGCTGCTGGCCATCCTCTGGCTGATCGTGGCCTTCTGGGAGGGTCATCGCCTGTTGGTGATCGGCCTGGCAACCGGCCTCTGCGTGGTCATGGCCGTGGGCTCGGCCCTGGTGGTCCGGGCGGGCCTCGGCAGCCGGTCTGGCCTGCTCTCCGGGACCATCGAGGAGCTGCAACGAGACCGGGACGCGCTCGGTCCACCGCCGTGAGCCGACGTATCGATGAGCTGGCGGCGAGGCGACTCGCGCTGATGCAGCGCAGCCGGGAGCAGCGCGAATTGCTTGGCCGCGAGATGTCGGCCTATCGCAGCGGCCTCGGTCGGGTCGGGCGCGGACTCAGGTTGGCGCGTCGGCTGAAGGGCCATCCCCTTGCGGCCCCGGTGGCTTTTGTGGCCATGCTGGTCCTGCGCCGCTCACCTGCGGGGCGGCGCCTGCTGCGTATCGTGACCGCGGCGAGTGCCGCGGGCCGGCTGGTCGCCAACCTCTCCGCCCGCGCGGCGCGTTAACATGCGGGGATGACCCTGCGCGCCGTCGTCGTTCCCGTCACTGCCTTTGCCCAGAACTGTTCCGTCATCTGGTGCGACCAGACCCTGGAGGCTGCGGTCATCGACCCGGGCGGTGATCTCGACCGTATCCTCGCGGTGGTCGAGCAGCATGGCGTCAGGCTCGTAAAGATCCTGCTCACCCATGCCCATATCGACCACGCCGGGGCAGCGGCCGAGCTGGCCAAGCGCCTTTCCCTCCCCATCGAGGGCCCGCACGAAGGGGACCGGTTCTGGATCGAGCAGCTGCCCCAGCAGGCCATGATGTTTGGCCTCGGCCAGTCCGGGGTTTTCGAGCCGGAGCGCTGGCTGCACCAGGGGGACGAGGTCACGGTGGGCGAGTCGACCCTCGCGGTGCGCCACTGTCCCGGCCATACGCCGGGCCATGTGATCTTCTTCGCGCCGACCGAGGGACTGGCCTTTGTCGGCGATGTGCTGTTCGCTGGATCCATCGGGCGTACCGACTTTCCGGGCGGCGATCACGCCACGCTCATTCGTTCGATCCGCGACAACCTGTTCCCGCTCGGCAATGAGGTCCGTTTCGTGCCTGGACATGGACCGATGTCCACCTTCGGCGAGGAGCGGCGAGCCAATCCCTTCGTGGGTGATGCCGTGGTGGCTCAGAACAGGTCGTAGGACTCCGCCAGCAGAAAGCTGAGCGTCAGCCACATCAAGATCAGCAGCGGCAGGCCGGCGCGCACGAAGTCGGCGAAGCGGTAGCCGCCTGCCGACATCACCAGCAGGTTGGTCTGGTAGCCCATTGGAGTGGCGTAGCTCAGGTTGCAGCCGAACAGCACGGCCAGCACGAAGGGTCGCGGGTCCACGCCCAGGGTGGCGGCCATCACCACGGCCACGGGCGTGCCGATGATGGCCGCCGCATTGTTCGATACGAAGTTGGTGACCATGGCCATGAAGATCATCAGGCAGGCGAGGATCGCTGCCGGGTGCATCCAGTCCCCGGTCAGGGCCAGCAACTCTCCAGCGCGACGGATGGTGCCAGTCACTTCCAGTGCCTCGCCCAGGGCCAGACTCGCCACCACGATCATGATCACGTTGGAGGCCAGCGCGTCAGTGGCCTCCTGCCAGCGCAGGCAGCCAGTAAGCATCAGAAGCGCCACGCCCGAGGCGGCGGCCAGCACCATGGGCAGCAGCTTGGTGGCCGCGAGGAAGATCACTAGCGCCATGATGGCCAGCGCCACCGGGGCCTTGCGGGTGTGGGGCAGCGCGAGGTTGGCGTCCAGCACCAGCACACCGCCGGCAGTCTTGAGTTGTTCGATGCGATCACCCGGTCCCTGGACCAGCAGGACGTCGCCGGGGCGCAGGATGGCCGCGGTGGGATCCATCATGACCTCGCGCTCGGGGCGGTGAATGCCGATCACCCCGAGCCGGTGGGTGTCGACGAAGCGGGCGATGCCCGTGGGGTTGCCGGTGAACTCGCTTTCCTGCGTGACCAGCACCTGGGCCAGCACCTGCGAGGCCGGATCGCCGGGGTCACGCGGCATCGCCGCACGCAGCGTGGCGCCGATCTCGGCCGCGTGCTCGCGCAGGCGCTGTGCGGTGTCCGTCACCAGCAGCCGGTCGCCCCCACGCAGGTGCATGGTGGGCAGTTTCATCACCTGCTTGCCGGCCCGGATGACGTCGAGCACTTTGAGGCCGTCGGCGCGCTTCAGGATCGTGCGCAATTCGCTGCCGTCCGCAAAGCCTTCCTTCTTCAGGTCGAGCACCGCATCAAAAGTGAGCAGCGACGGACTGCGGGCGTCCGTGGCATGGGCCGGCAGCAGTCGGGGCATGACCAGCCACAGGTAGGGCAAGGCGACGGCCGCTGCAAGTGCCACAATATGGGTGAAGTCGAACAGCCCGAAGCTGGCCACCCCGAGGTCCTCGGCGATGCCGACCACCAGCAGGTTGGTGGAGGTGCCAATGGTGGTTGCCATGCCACCGATCAATACGGCGTAGTTCATGGGCAGCAGGGTTTGCGAAGCGCTGCCCTTGGTGCGCGCCGCGACCGAGAGCAGCACCGGCATCATCAGCACCACGATGGGCGTGTCGTTCAGCAAGCCGCTGACCATCAGGCAGATGACCAGCGTCAGCAGGAAGGCGCCCTGGCCCGAGAAGGACCAGAATCGCGCCAGCACGCGCGCCACCGGCTCCAGGGCGCCGGTGGTGACCAGGCCGCGACCCAGCACCATCAGGCACAGGATGGTGATCAGTGCCGAGTGACCGAAACCGGCGAGGAAGACCTCGGGCCCCAGTTCGCGGCCTGCAGCCTCGTAGGGGAAGATACCGAAGATCAGCATCAGCGCCAGCACCGCCAGCAGCGCGGAGGTCTGCACCGGCAGGCGCTCGCTGGCGAACAGCCAGAAGGTCATGATGGCCACACCCACCACCGCTACTGCGTGCCAATCTATGTACAGCCAGGGCATCGACCTGTGCCTCTCGCTTCAGAACCTGAACGGGAGGTAGTGGTCGACAAGCAGCAGCGCGAACAGCAGGGTGAGGTACTGGATCGAATAACGGAAGATCCCCATGGGCAGGCTGTCGTCATCGCCGCGGAGCAGCCGCCAGGCCATCCGCAGGAAGATCCCGTCCAGTAGCAGCACTCCGCCCAGGTACAGCAGCCCCGCCATGCCGCTGAGGAAGGGCAGCACGGTGATCACCGTCATCAGCACCGTGTAGTACCAGATGAACTGCCGGGTGTAGGGGATGCCGTGGGTGACCGGCAGCATGGGGATTTCCACGCGGGCATATTCATCGCGGCGCGCGATGGCCAGCGCCCAGAAGTGTGGCGGCGTCCACGCGAAAATAATCAGGAACAGCAGCAGTGCATCCGGGTGCAGCTGCCCGGTGACGGCCGTCCAGCCCAGCACCGGTGGGGCGGCGCCCGCGGCGCCCCCGATCACGATGTTCTGGGGTGTCGCGCGCTTGAGCCACACCGTATACAGCACCGCGTAGCCGATCAGCGAGAAAAAAGTCAGCACCGCGGTCAGGGCGTTGACCAGCAGCGCCAGGATCAGCATGGAGGCCGCGCCCAGTACGAAGGCGAAGGCCAGGGCATGCGATTCGGGGAAGGCGCCCTGCGGCAGCGGACGATGCCGGGTCCGCGCCATTTCGGCGTCGATGCGTGCATCCAGCACGTGGTTGATGGCCGCCGCAGACGCCGACGCCAGGCCGATCCCCACGGTGCCCCAGAGCAGTGCCCCCAGGGGCGGCCAGGCGGGCACGGCGAGGAACATGCCCACCACGGCGGTGAAAACGATCAGGGCCACCACCCGCGGCTTGGTGAGGGCCAGGAAGTCACGCGCACGCGTGGCGAACGTGTTCTCCTGGCCGAGGACCTGAGCGTCATCCCTCACTGTGCGAGGCTCCAAAAGGGGGTAGCAAAGAGCCGAAATCCTAGCACAGCGAGCCGTTGCCCGGCCCCCGCGGCCGTCACCGGGGCGGCTGCGGCTGCAGGCGCCTGAACAGGGTCACCATGGCCAGCACCAGAAGCGCCGCCCCCGCGTTGTGGGCGGTGCCCAGCCAAAGTGGCCAGCCCTGCCAGATCAGGTTCATGCCGATCAGCAGCTGCAGGATCAGGGCGCTCAGCACCGCGGCGCCAGCTGCCCGGGTCTGCCAGCTGCCGGCCGCGCGCCAGGCCGCTGCTACCAGCGCCAGCAGGGCGAGCGTGACGGCCAGCGCGCCGATCCGGTGCACATAATGGATGGCCACCCGGGCGGGAGCGTCCAGCACGCCACCCTCATAGTCGATCCCGAGGCCACGCCACAGGACGAAGGCGTCGTGGAAGTCCATGTCGGGCCAGAAGCCGCCCTGGCAGGTGGGAAAGTCGCTGCAGGCTGCCGCCGCGTAGTTGGTGCTGGTCCAGCCGCCGAGGGCGATCTGGAAGACGACCAGGGCTGCCACCGCGCTGGCAGGCGCCAACAGGCGGCGTTCGCCGCGCGTGCGCTCGCGTCGCTCGGGGTTCAGTGACAACCACCAGAGCAGCGACAGGGTGGTGAGCCCGCCCAGCAGGTGCAGGGTGACCACCAGGGGTTTCAGCAACA
>JAURKV010000043.1 GCA_030831585.1 Ramlibacter sp.
ACCTCGCATGAGTAAATCGGTTCGAAGTGGCTCATGCACCGTAGCGGCCAGGTCGGTGAGGCTGCTGATTGCGCGAAGGCGCAGTGTCCTGGCGGCGGCAGCCCCCGGCGGTTGCAGCGCACGCAACATGAATTCGCGCAGTCGTAGCACGACCCGCAGGCCCTGCTCTGGCAGGCCGATCGGCACGGGCAGTTTCAGGCACAGGCCAGCGAGCCGCCCGCTCTCGGCCACCGTCAATCCGCCGCAGGCTTGCCGCATCATGTGAAACTGAACGGCCCACACGTCTGTCGTGTCTCCGGACAGTCGCCCAAAGACCTCCGGACTGATCAGCTCTTGTCTGGTCGCCTGCGCCCCCTGGAAGGCGATGCGTAGGGAGAGAATGACCAGCGCCCGTAGCGTCTGTTGATCTCTGGTTTCATGCGCAGGCAGTGATTCCCAATTGTTCAGGTGCCAGGCGATTTCTTCCCTGGAGGTTCGATGGAGCAGAGCCCGAAGGCGGTGGGCCAGCGCCTGGAGTGTGGGCCCCTTGTCGCTGGCGCACGCCAGCAGGGGTCGGGCCTGCTCCAGCGTGCGGGATATCTCATCGCTGCGATGAAGCGGTTTGTCCTTGAACAGATACGCAGCCACCAGCTCGAGAAGCTGCGCCTGCATGTGCAGGACGAAAGACGTCCTGGTTCCTCCCGCGTGGGCGGGTTCCGCCTGGCCGCACAACGATGCCCAGAGGGCCTGCAACTCTTTGTGTTCTGACCATTGAATCACCTGCTCCAAATCGGGTCGTAGCCATTGGGCGCGCGTCAGAGCCTGCGCTTCGCTCAAGCCTGCGCCCTGGTCGGGGTGCGTGAGCCTGGCGATCGCCGCTCTACGCAATGGTGCAGTCGCCAAAGCGCTGGGCGCGCCCGCTCGCTCGATGTCCCGCCGCACCGAAGAAGCCCGTACGCAGCGCTGCTGCAGCGGACGGTCAGAGCGGTCCAGCGACCGGCTGCGAAGCGTTGCTTGGCGGCTGCCTGGGGCATTCAATGGGGCAGAGGTGGTGTCCGTTTCCAGCAACTGCACCTGCCGCACTAGCCTGTGGTGCGAGTCTGCCGTTTCGCCAGGGGAGGGCGCGCTGTTGCGTCTGACCAGCACAAGCGGTGCGCCAGAGGGCGTAGGGGAGGACCGTTGCGCCGGCTGGGCCGGCTGTGAATCATGTGAGGCCCGGGCCGTCACCGGCGCAGCTGCGGCAGCGCGCGAGGTGGCGCCTGGACGGACGCCAGAGGAAGTCAGGCTGAACATGGGAGACCTTCGCTAACCCGGGTGGAAACCCTGGTCGATTTCCGGCCAGCGTAGGGTCGGGGGCCGTCTGCGCGTGACTTCGCGCTGACACGGCGCAGGGTACGTCCGTGACGGACTTCACGAATTGCGCGAAGCGTCGCTACAGGATCCGGTTGAACCACCACACCGACAGCCCCGCCGCCGCCAGGGCGAGTGCGGCGGCCAGCAGGGCCAGCAGACCGGCGACTTCGGTTTCCTTTTTCTCGACCGTGAGCCGGGTGCTCAGGTGTTCGTAGACCTTCTTGAGGTCTTGTGCGGTGCCCGCGTAGAAGTATTCGGCTGCACTCTTGTTGGCGATCTGCTTGAGCGTCGCCTCATCGAGGCGCACCCGCATGCTCCAACCCTCAAAGCCAATGGTCTCGCCGTCGACGGTGCCGATGCCTACGGTGTAGACCTTGACCCCGCGGTCGGCGGCCATCTTGGCCGCGTCCAAAGGGTCGACGCCAGTGGTGCGTTGGCCGTCGGTGAGCATGATGATGGCCGCCGAGGAATAGCTGCCGGGGGGCACAGGCGTGAAGGGCTTGGCCTCCTTCTTCTCTGCGTCGATCGGCGCAGCCTGCGGCCGAAAGCGTCCGCCACCGCCGCCTTGCATCGCCGCCAGCTCGATGCCCTGCCCGGGGAAGAGGGTGTCCAGCGAGATGACGATGGCATTGCCGGTAGCGGTGCCGCGCTGCATCTGGAAGCGGTCGATGGCGGTGACCAGGTCCTCCCGGTTGACGGTGGGCAACTGCGCCACCTGGGCCGCACCGGCAAAGGCCACGATGCCCACCTTGACGTCGCGCGGCAGCTCCTCGAGAAAGGCTTTGGCCGCAGCTTGCGCCGCCACCAGACGATTGGGTTGCACGTCGGTGGCGCGCATGCTGCCCGACACGTCCATGGCCAAGATGATGGTCTGCTGGGTGGAGGGCAGGGTGATGGTGGCCACCGGCCGCGCGGAGGCCAGCAACATGGCCGCTAGCGACAGCAGGAAGAGCGCGGGCGGCAGGTGCCGCCGCCAGCCCGGACCTCGGCCCATGGCCTCTTTGACAATCGAGAGCGAGGCATAGCGCACCGCCAGCTTCTTGCGCCGGCGTTGCAGCCAGATGTACAGCAGGACGACCAGTGGCAGCGCCAGCAGCATCCAGAGTTGGTTGGGCCAGAGGAAATGCATAGTTCAGACTCCGGTTCAGGCCGCGGGCTCGGGCTGTGTGTTCACGGACCGCAGATGGGAGGGCAGGCTGGCGCCCGAGAGGCGAGCCCGACGCCGGCGCATCTCAATGAAGCGCACCAGCGCGTCGACCAGGTCGCCGTCGGTGGCCAGCTCCAGGGTGTCGACGCCGGCCTGGGCCAGGCCCTCGTGCAGTTGCGCCTCGCGCTCGGCGGCGATGCTGGCGAAGCGCTGGCGAAAGCCCTTGTCGTGCGTGTCGACCAGCAGTTGCTCGCCGGTTTCGGCGTCGCGCAGGGTGATGAGGCCCAGATCGGGTAACTCGAGCTCCAGCGGGTCGAGTACCCGCACCGCCACCACCTCATGGCGCTGAGCCAGGCGCGCCAGCGCTTTTTCCCAGCCGGGCTCGCTGATGAAGTCAGAGACCACGAAGACGGTGGAGCGTCGGCGTGCCAGCCCGGCGGCCGCGTCGAGCAGGTCCTTGAGCTGGGTGGGCCTTCCCTCGGCCAGCACAGGCCGGCCTTGCAGCGCGTGCAGCAGACGCAGCACATGACGGCGGCCGCTGCCGGTGGGGATGACGGTGTCCACGCCCTGGCCATAGAGCAAGGCGCCGACGCGGTTGCCGTGGCGGGTGAGAAGTCGCGCCAGCACGGTGGTGAACTCGGCGACGAGCTCGCACTTGGCCCGCTCGCCCGAGCCGAAGTCCACTGAGGGGCTCAAGTCCAGCAGGAACCAGGCTGCCATCTCGCGGTCTTCGGTGAACACACGCACATGGGGCTGTCCCTGGCGTGCGGTGACGTTCCAGTCGATGTGGCGCACATCGTCGTGCGCCTGGTACTCGCGCAGGTCGGCCAGGTCGATACCGGCGCCGCGCATCAGGGTGCGGTAGTCACCTTGCAGCAGGCCGTCGAGCCGGCGCAGCACCTTCCACTCAAGTCGCCGCAGCAGGGCCTCGGCGCGGCCGCTGATGGCGGTGGCCGGTGAGGGCGCTGCTGCGTTGGAGCCAGGTGAGGGGGTACGCAAGGCCATGGGTCGGCAGGTGTCGCTCGGGCGCCTCAGGCGGCCGCTTGGGCCTCGTGCTCGAGCGGCCGGGCCGGCGCGGGCACGCGGGCCATGATCTGGGTGATGAGCGCGTCGGCATCCATGCCTTCTGACAGCGCCTCATAGGACAGCACGATGCGATGGCGCAGCACGTCATGCACCAGGTCGCTCATGTCCTCGGGCAGGGCGTAATTGCGGCCCCGCATCAAGGCCAGGGCGCGCGCACCCTCGGCCAGCGAGATGGTGGCGCGCGGGCTGGCGCCAAAGGTGATGAAGCGGCGCAGCTCCTCCAGCCCGTGGCGCTCAGGCCGGCGGGTCGCCGAGACCAGCTTGACCGCGTACTGCAACATGGAGGGGTCAAGGTAGACCGCGCGCGCCGCTTTTTGCAGCGCCGCCAGTTGCCAGGTGGTGGCCACCGCGTTCACCTCGACCTTCGGGCCGATCACCCGCTCGGCGATGACGTACTCCTCCTCCTCGGTGGGGTAGTCGACCAGCACCTTCATCATGAAACGGTCGACCTGGGCCTCCGGCAGCGGGTAGGTGCCCTCGGTCTCGATCGGGTTCTGGGTGGCCATGACCAGAAAGGGGTCGGGCACCCGGTGGCTCTCGCCGGCGATGGTGACCTGGCGCTCCTGCATCACCTCGAGCAGCGCGCTTTGCACCTTGGCCGGCGCGCGGTTGATCTCGTCGGCCAGTAGCAGATTGGCGAACACTGGGCCCAGCGCGGTGGTGAACTCGCCCGTGCCCTGGTTGTAGACGCGGGTGCCCACCAGGTCGGCAGGTACCAGGTCGGGCGTGAACTGAATGCGCTTGAAGTTGCCCTGGACGGTGGCCGCGAGGGTTTTGACGGTCAGCGTCTTGGCCAAGCCAGGCACCCCTTCGACCAGCAGGTGGCCCTGGGCGAGCATGGCCACCATGACCCGCTCCAGGAAGCGGTCCTGGCCAACGACGACCCGCTTGACCTCGTAGAGGATCTGCTCCATCAGCTTGGCGGTGGTGGCGTCGGGGGCGCTGGCGTTCATGCGGGTCTCCGTGTCGGCGGGCTGGGGTGCCCAGGGGTGTGGTGGCTGAAGGTGTTCGGGGTGTGCGGGCGTGGCCGGTCTCTGGCAGGCAGGGCTGCTAGAAAGGCGGCACGCCCACGGCTGAAGCGGCGTTTTCGATAGGCACTGCAAAACCGATGCCCAGGAAGGTTCGGGCCGATGTCGGATTGAGGATGGCGGTCACGATGCCCACCACCGCCCCGTCCATGGTGACTAGGGGCCCGCCGGAGTTGCCCGGGTTGGCTGCCGCGTCGAACTGGATCAGGTTGCGCAGTGAATGGCCGCCTTCGGGCGAACGGAAGGCCCGGCCCAGGCCCGAGACCACTCCGCCCGAGGCGGACGGCCCGAT
>JAURKV010000044.1 GCA_030831585.1 Ramlibacter sp.
ACTCGGAATGCGACATGGACGACCTCGGACTTGTCTCTCTCTGTGGATTTGCTGACCGGTTAGGTTCCCGGTCGCATCTGTGGAGGGGCATGCTGCGTCCGCCCGGGCGCCCGGCTTGTAGGACGGGGCCAGCAATCGACGGTTCACTCCGTCTGCCCCTGGCGCGTCGCTGTCAGGCTCCGCGCCCGAGGGTGAGACGACGCGGTCGGTGATGGGGTGGGTAAACCCGCATTGATGTACGACTCAGTACAAAAACAAAATACCTTTATGTACCGAAACGGACATTAACCGGTAAGTCCCCGTGCTGGCCATCATCCTGCGCCGTCTGCTCGCCTCCATCCCCTTGGTGCTGGCGGTCACCCTGCTCGCATTTCTTCTGAACCAACTGGCGCCAGGGGATCTGGCCGCGACGATCGTCGGTGCCGACGCCAGCCGTGAGCAGTACGAGACCCTGCGCAAGCAGCTGGGGCTGGATCAGCCCCTTTTGTGGCAGTACGGCGCTTGGCTGGTGCAGGCCCTGCAAGGGGACCTGGGCACCTCGTTCTTTACGGGCGAGCGGGTTGCGGACCTGCTCAACGAGCGGCTGGCCGTGTCTTTGTGCATCCTGGCTGGCCTGCTTCTGGTGTGCGTTTCGGCCGGCTTGGTGCTCGGCGTGGCCAGCGCGCTGCGCGGGGGCTGGGTGGGGCGGGCGATCGACACCCTCTCGCTGGCGGGTCTGGTGTTTCCCTCCTTTTGGCTGGCGCTTGTCCTTATCTCAGTCTTCGCGGTCTGGCTGCAGTGGCTGCCGGCGACTGGCTACACCCGCTTCTCCGACGACCCCTGGGAGTGGCTCCTGGGCCTGGTGCTGCCGGTGCTGTCGGTGTCGATGTACTCGATCACCAGCGTGGCCAAGCAAACCCGCGACGCCATGGCCGACGTGATGGGCCGCGATTTCATTCGGGCCCTGCGCGCCAGCGGCGTGCCCGAGCGCAGCGTGGTCTGGAAGCATGGGCTGCGCAACGCTGCGCTGCCGGTGGTCACCGTGCTGGGCCTTGTGCTCATCGCCGGTATTGGCGGCACTGTCTTCGTCGAGCGTATCTTCGTGCTGCCCGGCCTCGGCAGCCTCGCAGTGAGCGCAGCCCAGTCCAAAGACGTGGTGCTGCTGCAGGGAGTCACCCTGTATTTCACCTTGATCACCATCGTCATCAACCTGCTGGTGGACCTGAGCTACGGCTGGCTCAATCCGAGGGTGAGGGTGCAATGACCATCGCGACCCCCCCCAGCCTATGGGCGCGACTGCTGCGCCGTCCCACCGCGGTGCTGGCTCTGGCCTGGTTGTGCCTGCTTCTGGTCGTGGCGGCCCTGGCCGGGCAGTTGTCCGCGCACGACCCGCTAGAGCAGGAGCTGCTGGCGATCAAGCAAGGGCCGAGTGCCGAGTACCTTTTAGGCACCGATGCCTTGGGCCGGGACGTCCTCAGCCGAGTGATGCACGGCACTGCCCCGACCCTGCTGGGGGTGCTGGAGGCGGTGTTCGTGGCGGGCGGGCTGGGCATTGCAATGGGCGTGAGTGCCGGCTACTTCGGCGGTCGCTGGGACCGCTTGGTGCAGCAGGTGGTAAACCTGCTGCAGTCCATGCCCACGATCTTGATCATGCTGGCAGTGCTGGCGGTCTTTGGACAGAACATGTTGCCGGCGATGGTGACGCTGGGCATTTTGGGATCGGCGGGCATTTCACGGGTGATGCGCAGCGTGACCCTGGCGGTTCGCGAGGAGCTGTATATCGCTGCCGCACGTCTCTGCGGCCTGGGCGACGGTTACATCATCGTGCGCCATGTGATGCCCCGCATCATTGGTCCGGTCATCGTGCAGCTGGCCCTCTTTTGCGCCATTGCCGTGATCGTGCAGACTGGCATCAGCTTCCTCGGTCTGGGCGTGGTCCCTCCCGCGCCAACTTGGGGCGGCATGATCTTCGAGGCCTCGTCCAGCCTGAGCGATCACCCCTGGCTGCTGGTGCCCTCGGGCGGCGTGGTGGCCCTGACCATCCTGGCTTTTGGCCTGCTTGGGGACAGCCTGCGTGATGCCTCTACCGAAAACTGGTCGCGCCCCGCCGCGCAGCAGCGTGCAGGCAAGCGAGCCGCCGAGGCAGTTCACGATGTGCCTGCGAGTAGCCTGCTATCGCTGCGCGGCCTGTGCATTGATGCCGGTGCGCGCAGACTGGTCGATGGCGTTAGCTTCGACCTGGCGCCGGGCGAAACGCTGGGCATCGTGGGCGAGTCGGGCAGCGGCAAGACGCTCTCGAGCCTGTCGCTCCTGGGCTTGCTGCCGTCCGGCACCCAGGTGACGGCTGGTACCGTCGTCATTGATGGTCAGGCCATCGATCTGGGCGACCACACTCGGCTGGCGCAGCTGCGTGGCGCCACCGTTGGCATGATTTTTCAGGAGCCGATGTCGGCGCTGGACCCGTGCTTCACCATCGGCTACCAGCTGGCCGAGGTGGTGCGTCTGCAGCATGCGGGTTCCTTGGCAGAGGTACACGCCCGTGTGATTGGCCTTCTTGAGGCGGTGAAGATCCGCAACCCCGAGGAGGTGGCTCAGCGCTACCCGCACCAGATCTCGGGTGGAATGGCGCAGCGGGTGGGCATCGCTCGCGCGCTGGCGCGTGAGCCGCGCGTGCTGCTCGCCGACGAGCCCACCACTGCGCTCGATGTCACGGTACAAGCCGAGATCCTGTCCCTGCTGCGCCAACTCGCGCGCGCGCGCGGCATGGCGGTCATCTTGGTCACGCATGACTGGGGCGTGGTCGCCGATCTGTGCGACCGGGCCCTCGTCATGCGCCACGGCCGGGTGCTCGAGTCAGCCGATGTGGTGGACCTGTTCCACCGGCCGCAGCATCCCTACACCCGCGCGCTGCTGGCAGCCAACCCGCATGGAGCTCAACCCGGCCAGCCTTTGCCCACCGTGGCCGAGGTGATGGCGGCGGCCGGCATGGAGGACGAAGGGGTGGCAGTTTGAAGACCCATTTCGATACAGCTGCGCCCCTGCTGCAGCTTGAAGGCGTGAAGGTCGACTTTCCCCAGCCAGGGGGGCGGCGCTTTCAGGTGCTCAAGGGCATTGACCTCACGATCGCCGCAGGCGAGACGGTCGGTCTGGTCGGTGAGTCCGGCTCCGGCAAGACCACCCTGGGCCGGGTGATCCTCGGCCTGGTGCCGCCGAGCGTTGGACGTGTCGTCTTCGATGGGCAGGACCTGACCCGCGACGCTGCCGCGCGCCGCCGCGTGATGGGCCGCGACATCCAAGTGGTATTTCAGGATCCCTATGGTTCCCTCAATCCCGCGCTCACCATTGGTCAGACGCTTTCCGAGCCCCTCCTCAAGGAGAGCGGCTTGACCCGTGAGGCAAGGAGCGCCCGCGTCGCCGAGGTGCTCGAGCGGGTGGGCATGCCCTCGGATACCGCGCTGCGTTACCCGGGCCAGTTCTCCGGCAGCCAGCGCCAGCGCATTGCAATTGCCCGGGCCGTGATCGCCCGTCCGCGCCTGGTGGTCTGCGACGAGCCGGTGAGCGCGCTGGACCTGTCGGTGCAGGCCCAGGTGCTGAACCTGCTCAATGAACTGCAACGCAGCATGGGCCTGGCCTTGCTGTTCATCTCTCACGACCTCACCGTGGTGCGGCATGTGTCGCACCGCACTCTGGTGCTGTACCAGGGCGAGATCGTGGAGCAGGGTGAGGCCGGCCAGGTTCACAACGCCCCCACCCACCCCTATACCCGTGCGCTGCTGGCTGCAGCGCCGCTACCCGACCCGCTGCTGCAGCGCGCCCGACGCGACCAGGCCGCGGCCTGAGCTTTTCCGCCTTTCCAACCCCCACGCACCATCCATCCAAGACAAGGAGATCCCCATGGACATGAACCAATTCAACGACATCCTGATCGGCCGCCGTAGCCTGCTGGGCGCCTCCGCGGCCGGCCTGGCCTTGGGCGCTGGCCTGGCCGGTCCGGCGCAAGCGCAGGCCAATGCCAAGGTACTGACCGTGGGCGGCGCCTTTGTCCCCTTGAGCATGGATCCCGCCAACAGCGGCAACGGGCGCGCCGGGCTGCACCTGGCCCCTGCCTATGAGCCGCTGGTGCGCACCCAGGCCGACGGTAAGTTCGCGCCTGCCCTGGCCACCGCCTGGGAGCTGTCGGCCGACTCGAAGGAGGTCACCTTCACCCTGCGCCAGGGCGCCAAGTTCAGCGATGGTGAGCCGGTGACCGCCGAGGCCTGCAAGAAATCCATCGAGTATTTCGTTGGGAAGAAGGGGCCCTTCGCTGCGAACCTGGCCAGCATGACCGGTATCGATGTGCTCGACACCTACCGTTTCAAGGTCAAGGTCTCAGTGCCCCAGCCAGCTCTGATCGAGCTTTTCAACGGCTACTGGCTGGCCGGCTACATCATCAGCCCCAAGGGTTTGGCCAGCGCCAACCTGCTCGGCGCGCAAACCTTCGGCGCCGGCCCGTACAAGCTCGATCACACGGCTACTGTCACGGGCAAGACCTATACCTTCCTTCCCAACGAGCACTACTACGACAAGTCCCGCATCAAGTGGGAGAAGCTGATCATCACCGTATTCGAGGACCAGAACGCAGGCATCCAGGCCATGAAGGCGGGTCAGATCAAGCTGCTGGTCTCCGATCCGCTCTCTGCGCAGGCCGGCTCGGCCAACCTGTCGAAGAACATGCGTATCCAGTCCGATGCGGTGGGCTGGACGGGCCTGATCCTGATGGACCGCGACGGCCAGGTTCAGCCATTTCTCAAGGACGTGCGCGTACGCCAGGCGATCAACCACGCCATCGACCGCAAGCTGATCTCGCAGGCCCTGCTGGGCCGCTTCGCCGAGCCCTCGCTGCAGCTACAGAGCCGCGGCTTCATGGGCTATGACGCGGCCCTGGAGAAGCGCTACCCCTTTGATCCAGCCAAGGCCAAGCAGCTGATGGACGCCGCAGGCTACCCCAACGGCTTCGAGTTGAAGGTGGGCTATGTGAACAACACCCTGAGCCGCTTCCTCACGCAGGCCATCGCCGGCCAGCTGAAGAAAATCGGCATCAAGTTCGTGACCGAGGAGTACCAGGGCTTCGGCCCCTTCCTGGCCGCGGGCCGCAACAAGACCTACTCGGCGCTCGTGTTCAACAGCAACTCCAGCGTGCCCAATCTCGCGCGCTTCCAGACCCTGGACCCCAAGGGCAGCCTCAACACCTATGGCAGCGAAGATGCGACGCTCACCAAATTGATGAGCGAGGCCGCCCTGTTGCCCTTGTCCAAGGCCGAGGCGGCCTGGAAAAAGGTCTATGCGCAGGCGGTGGAGCTGGCCTGGTTCGCGCCGGTGGCGGCGGTGCATGTGTGCTACTTCGCTACCAGCGATATCAAGATGCCCCAGGCGGGTCAGTCTTTGGTGGTGGACCTGATCGACGTGGTGCCGGCCAAGTAAAGCCGACCTCGCATCGGCAAGGCAATTCATGACACAAGTAAGCAATGACCTCATGTCGACTCGGGCGCCGCTCGATCCGGCCCTGGCCGAGATCGACCGTCGATGGAAGGAGTCGGGCGTTCCCGACCTGTATGCGGGCGGCAGCGGGCCAGTGAGCCGCGAGCGCGCGATCAACATCCGCGCCTTTCTCTATCCGAAGCCTAAGCTGCCACAAGGCACCATTGAGGCAATCGAACTGCCTGCCCCGCCCGGCTCGGGCCGCCCGATCCCGGCGCGCATCGTGCGACCAGTCAGCGGCGAACCCACCGGCACCTTGGTCTACTACCACGGCGGTGGCTGGGTGGTGGGTGACCTCGACTCGCACGAGGCCCATGCCATCCGGCTGGCCAACGAGGCGGGCGTGGTGGTGCTCAATGTCGACTACCGGCTGGCACCTGAGCACCCCTTCCCTGCGGCCATCGACGATGCCGAGGCCGCGCTGGTCTGGGCGGCGGCGAACCTGGCCCGACTGGGTGGCGCGGACAAGCCCCTGGCCGTGGGCGGCGACAGTGCGGGTGGCAACCTCGCAGCGGCCGTCGGTCTTTACGCCAGAGACCGGGGTATCGCGCTGGCGGCGCAACTCCTCATCTACGCCGCGACTGACCTGGCCGGCAAGCCCGGGCCTGAGCGCATGTACCTGGGAGATGACGCCGAGCGCAAGGCCAGCGACCCGCGCGCTTCCCCCCTGCGCGCCGCCACGCTTCGGGGCCTGGCGCCCGTGATCATTGGCGTCGGCCCTTACGACTTTCTCTACCGGGACAACCTGGCCTATGCCAAGCGCCTGCGTGAAGAGGGCGTGACACTCGTGATGCGGGAGTTTCCGACCCTCAATCACGGTTTCTTCAGCTATACAGCGGTCAGCCAGGACAGCCTGGCAGCGGCGCTGCAGTTGTGCGCGGACCTGCGGGCGCTGATGACGAGCTGATCTACAAAGGACTTGGCCTAGATGGACGACGCTCGCGAGGACTCTGGCAGCGACAGGGGCGCAGACCTGGTCGAGCCCGTTACCATTTCGCCCATGGATCCTGTTGTCCGCGACATTCTCGAGGTAGCGCTGTCCGAGTTCGCCAACTATGGTTTCGAGGGCACCCGTATCGAGGCCATCGCCGCCCGCATGGCCACGAGCAAGCGGATGATTTACTACCACTTCGGCAGCAAGGAGAAGCTGTACGAGGCCGTGTTGAGTTACGCCTACGACCTAGTCAGTAGCGGCGCTGAGCATCCGGGTGACATCGATACACTTCCGCCGCTCGAGGCCTTGCTGGCCCTGGCCGGCTCGGCCTTCGACAGCTTCAACCGGCACCCAGACTTCATCCGGCTCACGCTGCAGGAAAACCTGCGCGGGGCGCCGGTGGTGTCGGCATCGGAAGCGATCCGTCGCATCAACCAGGGTAATTTGGCGGGCATCGCGCGCCAGCTGCGACGCGGCCAGGCCGAGGGCAGCATGCGCCATGACCTCGAGCCGTTGGATGTGTACATCACCTTCGTGGGCTTGTGCAGTTACCACATCGCCGCCCGGCCCGCCTACAAGGCTCTGTTCGATACCGACTTCTTCTCGCCCCAGGTGCGCGCCAGACGCCGTGCATCGATCTGCGCCGCATTGTCAGCCTACGTGCGCGCCTCGGCCGCTGCAACGTAGACCGGCGCCCTTTCACGGCTTCGCTGCTGCCTCGCCATCGTCATCGGTCTCGCCATCACCATCACCATGCCTGATTTTTCCTCCGTCCCCGCCCCTGTTGCACCGCGCGCGTCCCTGGCCTGGGAGGCGCGCGTCACCACCACACCGCGCCAGTCGATGGGCCGAGGCCCCGCCGGTGAGCGTCACATCATCCCCATCACCGGCGGTAGCTTCGACGGCCCCATGGGCCTGCGTGGCACGGTGCTGCCGGGCGGCGCCGACCGCCAGCTGTGGCGGCCCGACGGCGTGCGCGAGCTCGATGCGATCTACGAAATGCAGCACGAGGACGGCAGTGTCTTCACCATTCATAACCAGGTCACCATTCACGAGCCGACGGGCCAGCCCCGCTATGCCTTTTCGCATGTGAAGGTTCAGGCGCCCGAGGGTCCGCATGGCTGGTTGAACCAGCGTGTGTTCATCGGCACGCTGCACTCGCTGCCTCCCGGCAGCGGCGCAGTGGTCATACGTGTGTGGATGTTGGAGGACGCGTAGCTCCTGGACGTTTCGCTCCCTGCGACACGCGCGTTCAATTCCCGGTTTGGGAGATGAGACCGAGTACGCAGCTAGCCCAGAGCAAGATTCGATGGGTCGGGTTGATAGGTCAGCCGCTGAATCGTCATTGCGCAGCGCTGTTCGATCAAGCCACGGATACGCTGGACGATCGCATTGCCTGCAAAGCTCGAATCTTTGGCTTGCTCTAGCGTGCGGGCTGCGGCGGGCAGCGCCGTGGCGATTTCCAAAACTCGCCGTTTAGCCTGAGCTTTGGAGAAGCCGGCGCTCTCTGCGAACCGTTCCCAGTGTCGCGCCTGAACTTCGCTGAAGTTGTATGTACTGCCGATCTTCATCGCCATTTTCGGCGTGAGTGTCGGATAGACCGCCGTGGACAACACGTCATAGCAAGGGGCCAGAACGGGTGCCTTGCCTGAATACAGCAGTGAAAAATTCTTGGCGTGTGCATCATGGTTGCCGATGAGCGAATTGAATATCACGTAGTCAAACAGTCGCAGAATCTGCGGCGCGTTGGGGCGAGTCGCTCTTCGAACCAGGTCAAAGCACTGGGCCAGATCCGGCCCCCCTTCGTTTTGGTATTTCAGTTCGGGCACCACACCGAGTGCCTGGCAGAAGTCCTCTTGATGAACACGCTGTCGATCCCCTTGGGCATCGATCAGCCGGTCGTAGCGCTCGACTAGCAGAAACGATCGGTCCAAGACGCGATGCACCTTTGACTTCGCTGGCTTGAGTCCGATCGCATCTGCCAGCGCCATGCAATACCCTTCGTTGATCACACTGTCTTCAACGGCGAGGACGGCTGGCTTCAGGATGTGGGAGCTGGGCGTGCCGTTGCGGGGAAGCCCTATTCGGGCACCATCGAACACCACCGGGAGCTTGTCTTGGGCGCCCGCCAAAGATAGGCGCAAGCCGTCTCTCCCCGCCAGCATCGGGCGGTGTGGCAATTCATCCAAGATGGCCACGACTTCGTTGTCACTCAACCATCTCACGTCGTCGTTGCGGGTTGGTAGAGGCAATGACTGGCCCGGTGCGATGAACGTCACGGCTCCGGCGCATTCACCGCCGATTTGCTCCAACAACGCAAAGTCGTTCTGACCAGAGACCTGGAACCGTTGCGCGATCAAGCGGCGCATCTGCCCTTCGGGCAGCAGCCCCGCAAAAAAGGGGCGAGCGCTGCGATCGTCGAACGGTTCTGCCTGCAGGGGCAGCGAGGCCGATAGGGCGACGGCGTCTGGCCGCGATATCCAACCAGATTCATAGGAAAAACTCAGTCGGCCTTCGGCCAGCGCCAGGGTGCCGATGCGATCGGCGAAAAGCCAGACTTCCAGCTCACGCCCCATGGGTACCGCCTTGACGCTGACCATCTGCTGGAACAGAAGGCAACCCATTCAATTGGATCTCGCCACCTAGGGCATCAATGACCCGCAGTACGTTTTCCAGTCGTACGGTGGGCTTGCCCGCCTCAAGGTCGACGATGAAGCGGACACCCACGCCCGCCGCCAGCGCTAACTGCGGCTGTGTCAGCCCAAGTTGCTTGCGTGCGACACGCAATGCGGCGCCGAGTTGTTGAGGCGATCGGATGGATGTCATGGCCGCGCGAATTCCCGTTCGGGAAATTATCAGCAGTAAATAGACCCTAGGCAAGCGATATTTCCCGATCGGGATTTTTTCTTTGGCATCATGATGGGTCGAGCCTAAAATTCCCGATCAGGAATAATGTGTCCCTCGCGGTTGGGTCGCCATCTTCCTAGAAATGATTGGTGCAAAAAACCGGGCAGGTCAGCGCCGATGGCCGAAACCCGCACCGCAGCCGAGCGACACCTGATGGCGGCAGGCGGGCTGCCCCGCAGTGTGCTGGGCGATCTACTGAAAGGGAGCCCCGTATGCGCATAGCCATCCTCGACGATTACCAAAACCTGGCCCTGCGCCTGGCGGACTGGTCCGCCCTTGAAGCCCGTGGCGCCCAGATCACCGTGTTCGACCGCCATCTTGGTGAGGCCGAGGCGGTCGAGGCGCTCGCGCCGTTCGACGCTGTCTGCCATCTGCGCGAGCGCATGGCGATGCCGGGCACGCTGATCGATCAACTGCCGCGCCTGCGCTGCATCGCGATCACGGGCTCTGAGCATCGAACCCTGGTCCTGGATGCTGCGCGCCGCCGCGGCATTGTGGTCACCTCGGCGGGCAATGGGGGCCTGGGCCGGTGGGCCACGCCCGAACTGGCCTGGGGCCTGATCATCGCCCTGGCGCGGCAACTGCCTCAGGCGGCGGCGGCCATGAAGCAGGGCGGTTGGCAACGCCATTGCGGCCAGACCCTGGAGGGCAAGACGCTGGGCCTAGTGGGCCTGGGCCGGATCGGTCGCCAGATGGCTCGGGTGGGCCTGGCTTTTGGCATGGAGGTGCTGGCCTGGAGCAACAATTTGCAACCTGCGCAGGCCGAGGCGGTGGGTGCGCAGTGGTGCGCAAAGGACGAACTTCTTGCCCGCAGCGACTTCATCAGCCTGCACCTGGTGCTGGGCGAACGAAGCCGCCACACGCTGGGCGCGCGGGAGTTTGCGCTGATGAAGCCCACAGCCTGCCTGGTCAATACCGCCAGGGCAGGCCTGGTGGAGTCCGAGGCTCTTCTCGACGCCCTGCGCAGCGGCCGCATCGCCGGCGCGGGGCTCGACGTGTTTGACCAGGAGCCCCTGCCCGACCAGCACCCGCTGCGCAGCCTGGACAACGCCATCCTCACTCCCCACCTGGGCTACACAGTGGAGGAGACCTTGCGCATTTTTTATGCTGGCACGGTGGACAACCTGCTGGCGTTCATGGACGGCCAGCCGAAGAACCTGGCATGCGCCACCTGAGTGGCCACCTTGGTCTGCGACTGAGCCTTCGACCGGGAGGCGTGCGCCCGCAGGCTCAGACCCGCATCAGTCGGCCTTGATGTCCGCCGACTTCACCACCTTGCCCCAGCGCTCGAGCTCCGAAGCCATATAGGTCTGCAGCGCCTCGGGGGTAGACAGGGACGGCTCCACGCCGGCGTCGTTCAGCGCCTTGCGGGTTTCGGGCTGTGCCATCACTTTGGCCAGTTCGGTATTGAGGCGGGTGACGATCTCGCGCGGGGTGTTGGCGGGCGCGAGCAGCGCCAGCCACACCGAGCCCTCGTAGCCAGACACGCCGGCTTCTTGCAGGGTGGGCACGTCCGGCAGCTGCGGCACGCGCTTGGGCGTGGTGACCGCCAGGGCCTTGAGACGACCCGCTGGCACCTGGGCCAGCGCGTTAGGCACGCCCGCAAAGCTCACGTCCA
>JAURKV010000045.1 GCA_030831585.1 Ramlibacter sp.
TGCCGCGGGCCCTTGCCCTGCTGCGCGAGCATGGCTGCCAGATCGATCCAATGACCACCAGCTACTTCCTTTCCCGCGATGTGGTGGTGCCGACCATCGGCGGTGGTATCGCGCCTTGGCGCGAGAAGCTCTTCGCTCAGATGCACCACAACGCGAGTGCGGCGGCCGACTTCCTGAGCCTGCCGAACAACTCGGTTGTCGAGCTGGGTTCGAAGGTGGCGATCTGATCGTGTCGCAGCGCCGCGTAATCGCCAGGGCTGTCGGCGTGTCGCCCTCGCGGCCAACGCGCCCTAGCGCCCGGGGACCCGTGCCGCGATGCGTTTTTTCCGCGACCTGAGCCTGTCGGCTGCAACCGCCGGCTTCGTCGCGGTTCTGGTGGGGTTCACCAGCTCGGTCGCCCTGATCTTTCAGGCCGCTCAGGCGTTGTCGGCCACCCCCGAGCAAATCACCTCTTGGATCTGGGCCCTGGGCCTGGGCATGGGGCTGTGCACCGCGCTGCCATCCCTCTGGCTGCGCAAGCCGGTGATGGTGGCCTGGTCCACCCCGGGCGCGGCGGTGGTGGCCTCTGCCGCGCTGGCGGGTGGCCTGTCCACGGCCGAGGCGGTGGGCGCCTTCCTCGCCAGCGGCGCGCTCATCACTCTGGCGGGGGCCACCGGATGGTTCGAGCGGGTCATGGACCGTATTCCCATGGCCTTGGCCTCGGCCCTGCTCGCGGGTGTGCTGGCCCGCTTTGGCCTGCAGGCCTTCGGCGCCGCCGCCACCGACCTGATGCTGGTGCTGGTGATGCTGCTGGCCTACCTCTTGGCGCGCCGGTACCAGCACCGCTATGCAGTGGTGGTGACCTTGGCCGCGGGTGTGGTCCAGGCCCTGGCCAGCGGCCGCATGGCCTGGCAGCCGATTCCCCTGGCCCTGGCGGAGCCGGTATTCACCGCGCCGGAGTTCAGCGTACGCGCCCTGGTGGGCATGGCGCTGCCGCTGTTCGTTGTGACCATGGCCTCCCAGAACCTGCCAGGGGTAGCGGCGATCCGCACCGCTGGTTACGCCATGCCGATCTCGCGTCTGGTGACGATCACCGGGCTGGCCACGCTGGTGCTTGCACCTTTCGGCGGCTACGCTCTGTGCTTGGCGGCCATCACCGCAGCCATCTGCATGGGCCCGCAGGCGCACGAGGACCCGGCGCGGCGCTACACCGCCGCAGTGGTCTGTGGCGTGATCTATCTCGTGGTGGGCCTCTTCGGCGGCACGGTGGCAGGCGCGCTCAGTGCTTTCCCCCGGGAGCTGGTGTCGGCCATCGCTGGCCTGGCCCTGCTGGGAACTATCGGCAGCGGCCTTTCCGCCGCCCTGTCCGGTGAGAGCCAGCGCGAGGCGGCCCTGCTCACCTTCCTGGTCACGGTCAGTGACGTGGTGATCGCTGGGATCGGCTCGGCCTTCTGGGGCCTGGCGGCCGGCGCGCTCGCGCTTTTCGTGCAACATTACGGACGATCACGCGCCTAGGTATCCTGCTTTGGGCTGCCATCGCCGCGCCAAAAAAGACCCGCTCTTATGAATCTGCTTTTTGTTGCCGACCCGCTCGAGTCCTTCCAGGTTTACAAGGACACCACCTTCGCCATGATGCGTGAGGCCCAGCGCCGCGGGCACATGGTGGCGGCCTGCGAGCCTGCCGACCTGGTGTGGCGCTCCGGTGGCCGGGTTGAGGCCCGGGTGCGCGAGATCACGCTCACCGGTACCGAGGAAGAATGGTTCGCCAAGCGACGCAGCGCGGTGCGTGCGCTGGCCGACTTCGGTGCGGTCATCATGCGCAAGGACCCGCCCTTCGACAGCGAGTATTTCTACGCCACCCACCTCCTGCAGCAGGCCGAGCGCGAAGGCGCCCGGGTCTTCAACAAGCCGGCGGCCTTGCGTGACCATCCGGAGAAGCTGGCCATCATGGAGTTCCCGCAGTTCACCAGCCCCACGCTGGTGACCCGGGGCGAACAGGCGGTGCGCGACTTCCATGCCGAGCACCGCGACATCATCTTGAAGCCCCTGGACGGCATGGGCGGCATGGGCATTTTCCGTGTCAAGGACGATGGGCTCAATCTGGGCGCCATCATCGAGACGCTCAATGCCGGCGGCGCCACCACCGTGATGGTGCAGCGCTTCGTGCCCGAGATTTCCGAGGGCGACAAGCGGGTGCTGGTCATTGACGGCAAGCCGGTGCCGTTTTGCCTGGCCCGCATCCCGCAAGGCGGCGAGGTGCGCGGCAACCTGGCTGCTGGCGGCAAGGGCGTGGCCCAGCCGCTTTCGGCCCGTGACCGTGAAATCGCCGAGGCGCTAGGCCCGGTGCTGGCCGCGCGCGGCCTCTTGCTGGTCGGACTGGACGTGATCGGCCAATGCCTCACCGAGATCAACGTCACCTCACCGACCTGCTTTCAGGAAATCACCCAACAAACTGGCTTTGATGTGGCGGCGATGTTTGTCGACGCCTTGGAGGCTGCGGTCGCGGCTTCCTAAGCCATCGCGCTTCGGCCGCGGCCCACGCAAGCAACCTGCTCTCGGTCCGCGCTCAGCCCGCGCTCACTCCGTCCACGAACACCCTTAGCTCGCCCGGCGCCATCTGCGTCCAGGTTTCGTTCGTGGTCAGTGGCGCGGTGACCACCACCGCCACACGGTCGCCCGGCGCAGTCACGGTGGCGAAGTCCACCGACAAATCTTCATCGGCCAGCTGCGCATGCGCAAAGGGGTGGCTGCGCTCGACAAAGTAGAGGTTGGTCGCGCAATGCGCCCATAGCGCTTCCCCGTTCGACAAGAGGAAGTTGAAGCTGCCATGCCGGGCGATCTGCGGCGCGAGCTCGCGCAGGGTCAGCGTCAATTCGGCGACGCTGGGCACGCTGACATGCGACTTGGCCAGCTCCTGCATCAGCCAGCAAAAGGCGCGCTCGCTGTCGGTCTGGCCCACCGGCCGGAAGTTTCCGTGCAGTCGGGGGTGGAACTCCTTCAAGGTACCGTTGTGGGCGAACACCCAGTAGCGTCCCCAAAGCTCGCGCACGAAGGGGTGGCAGTTCTCCAGCGCCACCGCGCCCTCGGTGGCCTTGCGGATATGGGCCACCACATGGCGGCTCTTGATCGGGTATCGGGCGATCAGCTCGGCCACCGGTGAGGTGGACGCCGGCTCATGGTCGATGAAATGCCGCACGCCCCGTCCTTCGAAGAAGGTAATGCCCCAGCCGTCCGCATGGTGGTCGGTCTGGCCACCGCGCCGCGCGAAGCCGCTGAAGCTGAAGGTCACGTCCGTCGGCGTGTTGCAGTTCATTCCGAGGAGTTGGCACATACCGCCATTGTGGCTGGGGTGACAGGGAACCGTCAGCTCTTCCATGCAACCAAAGCGTGGATCAGCAAGGAGTCAGGAATGGCGGAAGAGCTTCTGGATGTCAGCACCCCCGAGGGCCGGCGTGACGCCGTCCTGCTGCATGGTGTGAAGCCGGCCCAGCTGGCAGGGATCAGCACCGACGAGCTCGAAGCCGTCTATGGCCTGGCCCTGGAAGACCTAGCCGCCGCCCGCTTCGATGAGGCCATTGAGCGGCTTGCCTTTGTGGTGCAGCAAGACCCCTGGGAGCGGCGCTACCAGGTGGCTTTCGCCCACGCCCTGCAAAGCGTGGGCCAGTGGGAGGCCGCCGGCCGTTTCTACGCCGAGGCCCTGCTGTCCGACGCGACCGACGCCTTGTGCGCCTATCGGGCTGGCGAATGCCTGGGGGCAATGGGCGAACTGGAGGCGGCCCGGGAGGCGTTCGAGACGGCGGTCAAGCTGTCCTGGATCGAGCCGGGCCAGCCCGCGGTGCGGGAGGCCGCGCTGCAACGACTGGACCAGTTGGTGCGCGAGGGCGCCTGAGGCGCGCCACATGCCTATCGCCATGCCTGTTTCGCCCAGCCTGCTCCGAGTCCACCCGGCCCCACCCTCGCCTGCGCCTGCCGATGCAGGCGCGAGCGGGAGCAGCTGGGGGCCGGCGCCGCTGGCAAGCGACCTCTCGCCAGCCGTCACGACCCTGTCCCCGGAGGAGGCGCGCAACCTTCACAGCTCGCGCAGTCTGGATACACGTCCCTGGTCATCTGCCGCAGAAGACGGCCGGGCTGAGGTGCAGGCGAAAGTCCGGAGCTGGGCGACGCACCACGAGCGCGCCTTGAAGGCCGGCGTGGACCTGACCCGCGCCACTTTCATGTCCAAGCTCGTCGCCCTGGGCTCTGCGCTGGTGAGCCTGGGCATTGCCAGTGCGCTGGCGATTGCCACGGGTGGCGTTGCCACGCCTCTGCTCATCGTGGCCACGGTCCGCGCGACGGTCCTGGTGGCCGACTGTGCCTGCGCCTTTGTCGACTGGAAACGGTCGCAGGAGTCGCCGCCCCGGTCCCTGCCCCTGGGGGCCAATTCCCTGGGGAACCTGGTCTACAGCTTGGCCAAGTCCTGCCTGAGTGAGCCGGACGAGGCGGAGAAGGAGAGGCAGGCCAAGCGCTGGGGCCAGGGGGTGAGTGCCGTGGCTGTTATCGGTCTGGCGGCGGCAGGCATGACCATGACCATGCCGACCGAGGGGTTCACGCTGGCGACCTTGCTGACGGGTTCGATCGCTTCCGGCACGGGTCTCGTGGGTGGTGCCGCGCGGGCGGGGATGGCTGCCCGCGCCGAGCACCGCGTCGATATCGACAACCAGGCTAAGCAGGCGCTGTTCGAGTTGCTCAGGAATAGCGCGCAACGGTTTTTCGTCGCACCGGATGGCACCATGGACCGGTCACTCTTCGATACCTGGTGCGCGCAGATCACCGTCGGCCGGCCCGAAGCCACGGACGCGCCCGATGCGGCCCTGTCGGAGGCCTTCGAGACGCTCAGGGATGGGGCCTGGGCGTCTGCTCCGGACTATGGCCGGGGCCGGGAGGCCCGGGACCAGGCCCGGATGGATCTCGACACCTCGAAGCGCCTGACCCCTGCCCAGAGAACGCTAGCCTTGGCGCAGGTGGCGGGCTATGCGGGCGCTCTCGATATCGCGCTGATCCAGGAAATTTTCTGATTTCTGTTGGACCTTCATGAAAGACACGATGCAATTTCATGTCCCAGTGGGCTCCTCGGTCCACGCCGCCTGGCGCAAGGGTACGCCGCCCTCGCAGGGCGCCGCCGCCGGCGAAGTGCCGCCGCCCCCCGCTGTCGTGGAGGCGCCGCCGCCATTGCAAGCCTTTCCGGGCGAGCTCCAGCCGCCGGCGGTGGCCCCGCCTCCCGAGGAGGCGCGCGCGATAGAGGCGGCCGCGATGGCCTTGGCCCAGGGGCCGGGCGTGGCGGCGGTCCGCTCCAACCGCCAGTACATCGTGCGCATGGCCCACCGATGGGCGACGAAGAACCAGATTGCCGAGGCGGCGGGCGTCCAACTGCGCAAGGCGACATTCTTCAACAAGCTGCTGTCGACGGGTGGGGCTCTGATCACGCTGGGTGTGGCGGCGGCGCTGGCAGTGGCAACTGGCGGTGCGGCGCTTCCATTCGTCCTCATTGCCTCGGTACGGGCCGCAGTCCTGGTCTCTGATTCCATGTGCGCCTGGGCCGATTGGCGCGGCGCCAAGGAAACGCCGCCGGTTCGCATGCCCCTGGGCGCCAACTCCCTGGGCAACCTCATCTACGCCCTGGGTACACGCTGGGGCCTGCCCGAAGCACAGGCCAAGTCGCTTGGCAAAAACGTCAGCGCGGTGCTGATCGTCGGCCTGGGCGCCGCCGGGCTGGCCCTGTCCATGCCGCACGAGGGCATTGCCCCCGCTAGTGCCGCCCTGCGTTACGCGGCGAGCGCCTTGGGCCTGGCAGGCACCAGCCGGCAGGCTGGTGTGAGCGACCAGGAAGACCCCATCCTCCAGGACCGGGACGCCGCCCGTGCCGACCTGCACACGGCGCTGCTCGAGCAGGCGATACAGCCGGGGATGAACCTGGCCGGCTTTGCCGCCTGGTGCGCGGCGCTGAGAACCGATCTGGCGTCGGCTGGCATGGATGCCCAGACCCAGGCCTACCTGCAGAAAGTCATAGCCGCGGTGGCCGAGGATGTCCGCGCGGGTGAGTCTGTGACGGACCCCGTGGGCACAGACCGGGCCAACATCGTCCCGCGCCTGGTCAACGACCTCCAGGCGCTCAACGCCGGGACCAACCTGGTGTGGACCGCGGTGGCGCAGGGCCGTCTGCTGGGCGTGATCGGGGCCCTTTAGCCGGGCGACTTACCTGTCACTGCTAGCTCTTGTGGTGACACTCCCCGTCGTCGCAGGGTTTTCCGAAGCGGCGCAGCGCGCGCAGATGCAGGCGCGTCGCTGGGCCTCAGGCGGCACCCGCGCCAGCAACTCGGCGCTGAAGTTCACCTGCGTGCACCAGCAAGGCGGCTGGGGTTGGCCGGTAGCGCGCGCGGTCTCCATGGCGCAGGTATTGGGCCCGCCGCACAAGGGGCAGCGGGTGGGGTCGACCGCGGCGGGCACCGCATCCTGCGCAAGTTCGGCGCCCAGGGCCTTGGCGGCGCCCGGTGCCGCGTCACGCATGTCGCTGCCCGCCACGAAGCCCCTTTCTCAGACCGCCGCCTTGGCCTTCTGGCGCCAGGCGTGTAGCAGCGGCTCGGTGTAGCCCGAGGGCTGGGCTTCGCCCTTGAACACCAGGTCCAGCGCGGCGCGGTAGGCGTAGCTGGTGTCCCAGTTGCCGGCCATGGGCTTGTAAAGCGGGTCGCCGGCGTTTTGCTGGTCGACCACACGGGCCATGCGGCGGAAGGTTTCATTCACCTGCGCCGAGGTCACCACGCCGTGGCGCAGCCAGTTAGCCACATGCTGGCTGGAAATGCGCAGGGTGGCGCGGTCTTCCATCAGGCCGACGTTGTGGATGTCGGGCACCTTGGAGCAGCCCACGCCCTGGTCGACCCAGCGCACCACATAGCCCAGGATGCCCTGGATGTTGTTGTCCAGCTCCTGCTGGCGGTCGGCGGCGCTCCAATCGGCCTTGGCCACCACTGGCACTTGCAAGAGGCCGTCGATCAGCTCGTCGCGGGCGCTGTCGATCGAGGTCTTGGCCAGTTGCTTTTGCACCGCGAACACGTCGACCTGGTGGTAGTGCATCGCGTGTAGGGTGGCGGCGGTGGGCGAGGGCACCCAGGCGGTGTTGGCGCCTGCCAGCGGGTGGCCGATCTTTTGCTGCAGCATCGCGGCCATCAGGTCGGGCATGGCCCACATGCCCTTGCCGATTTGCGCACGGCCCGACAGGCCCATGGACAGGCCGGTGATGACGTTGCTCTTTTCGTAGGCCTGGATCCAGGCGCTGGACTTCATGTCACCCTTGCGCATCATTGGGCCGGCACGCATGGCGGTGTGCATCTCGTCGCCAGTGCGGTCAAGGAAGCCGGTGTTGATGAAGGCCACGCGCGCCTTGGCGGCGGCGATGCAGGCCTGCAGGTTCACGCTGGTGCGGCGCTCCTCGTCCATGATGCCGAGCTTGACGGTGTTGGCCTTGAGACCCAGCAGCTTTTCGACGCGGCCGAATAGCTCGTTGGCAAAGCCCACTTCCTCGGGCCCGTGCATCTTGGGCTTGACGATGTAGACCGAGCCCTTGCGCGAGTTGCGCAGGCCGTCTTTGCCATGGCCTTGCAGGTCGTGCAGGGCGATGGTGGTGGTGATGACTGCGTCCAGGATGCCCTCGGGGATTTCCTGACCCTGGCCCCA
>JAURKV010000046.1 GCA_030831585.1 Ramlibacter sp.
CGCCGCGCTGGCCAAGGGCCGGCTGAGACTCCAGCCGGTGCGCGGCCAGGTGTCCTGGGGCCTGCGCAGGGCAGAAGACACGCTCCCGCCCTTTCCGGTCAACGGCAGCGGCCATTTGCTGACTGGCGTGCCGCTGGCCGAGGGCTTGGCCTGGCTCACGGGCTCGAGCTACGGCCACGGCGAGCGCGATACCCAACCCCGGCAAGAGGACCATGCCGCCAACCTCGCCCGCATTCGCGCCTTGCTGCCAGCCGCCGCCGAGGCCTTGGCGCCCACCTTCGCCGATGGCACCGTGCAGGCCTGGACCGGGGTGCGCTGCGCGAGCACCGACCGCAGGCCGCTGGTGGGCCAGCTGGCCCCCGGCCTGTGGACGCTGACCGCCCTGGGATCGCGCGGTTTGACGTTTGCTGCGCTGTGTGCGGCGCTGCTGGCCTCACGGGTGGCGGGTCAGGGCCTGCCTCTGCCTGCCGACTTGGCGGCCGCCCTCGACTTGGCGCGGCAGGGCGTTGCTGCTTCACTAGCCTTCGCCGAGGACAGCCCGGCAAGCCGCGCCAAGCCTCGCGAATTTGCTTATCCGGATAAGACACCAACTAAAAATTAGTTGGGATGCATAAGCTGCGCGCCTAGAGTCGCGCTCCATGTACCAGTACACCGAATTCGACCGGCAGTTCGTCCGCGCACGGGCTGACCAATACCGCGACCAGCTCGAGCGCCGCCTCAGCGGCCAGTTGGCTGAAGATGAGTTTCGCCCCCTGCGCCTGCAAAACGGCTGGTATGTGCAGCGCTTTGCGCCCATGCTGCGGGTTGCCGTCCCCTACGGCGAGATCGCCAGTCGCCAATTGCGGGTTCTGGCCCGCATTGCTCGCGAATACGACCAGCCTTCGTCCGAGGTGTTCGATGGAGCCCGCCAGCGCCAGGACTCCCTGGGCCCAGTGCCCCTGCCAGGCGGCGGCTTCGCGCACTCCAGGCTGACCGTCGGTTATGGCCACTTCACCACCCGCCAGAACGTCCAGTTCAACTGGATTCCGCTAGAAAAAAGCGCCGATGTGATGGACCTGCTGGCCAGCGTAGACATGCACGGCATCCAGACCAGTGGCAACTGCATCCGCAACATCACCACCGACGAGTTGGCCGGCATCGCCCCCGATGAGGCCGCTGACCCGCGGCCCTGGTGCGAAATCATTCGCCAGTGGAGCACCCTGCATCCAGAGTTCGCCTTTCTTCCCCGCAAGTTCAAGATCGCCATCACCGGCGCCACCGAGGACCGTGCAGCCTCCGCCTGGCACGACGTGGGCTTGCAACTGGTTCGGGATGCGGCTGGCAGCCTGGGCTTCCGGGTTCTTGTCGGTGGCGGCATGGGCCGTACACCGGTCATCGCCTCGGTGATCCGTGAATTCATCGCCGCTGACCAGATCCTCAACTACCTGGAAGCCGTGGTGCGGGTCTACAACCGCTGGGGCCGCCGGGACAACAAATACAAGGCCCGCATCAAGATCCTGGTCAAGGCCGAGGGACAGCGCTACATCGACGAGGTGGAGGCCGAGTACCAGGCCATCGTGTCGCAGGACGGCGCACCGCATACCGTCACTGCCGCCGAGATCAACCGCATCAGCGCCTGCTTCCTAGCGCCTGCCGTTCAGGCCGGTGCGCCCACCGAGCTGCCGCAGACCGACCTGTCCCCGGCCTACCAGCGCTGGCTACAGCAAAACGTGGCCGCGCACCGCGATCCGCACCTACGCGCGGTGACCCTATCCTTCAAGCGTTTGGGCCAGGCGCCCGGCGACGCCACCGCAGACCAGCTCGATGCAGCCGCCGACCTGGTGGACCGCTTCTCGGCTGGTGAAGCCCGCGTGACCCACAGCCAAAACCTGCTGCTGCCCTGGGTGCGCGTGTCCGACCTGCCCGCGCTCTGGGAGGCGGCCCGCGCGCTCGGCCTGGCCTCGGCCAATATTGGGCTGATCACCGACATGATCGCCTGCCCGGGGGGCGACTACTGCGACTTGGCCAACGCCCGGTCGCTGCCGATTGCCGAAGCCATCACCCAGCGCTACCAGGACCTCGACGAGCTGCACGACATCGGCGCGATCGACCTGCACATCTCCGGCTGCATCAACTCCTGCGGCCACCACCACAGCGGCCATATCGGCATTCTGGGCGTCGACAAGGACGGCAAGGAGTGGTACCAGGTCACGCTGGGCGGGTCCGATGGCTCGCAACTGTCAGGCGCTGCCACCCCTGGCAAGGTGGTCGGCCCCTCATTCTCCGCCGCCGAGGTGCCCGAAGTAATCGAAGCGATCCTCGACACCTACCGGCGCGAGCGGGCGAGCCGGGGCGACCGTTTCGAGGCCTTCATCGACACCCTGAGGCGGGTCGGCATAGACCCATTCAAGTCGGCTGCGAATGGTGCGCGCCTTGGAGTGACCGAGGACAGCGCGAAGGAGGTGGCGTGATGGATTTGCACCTCAAGCTGATTGCTGCGGCCGACCACGAAGCCCAGGCTGCGGCCGCCACTCCTGGCGTGCTGGCCCTGGCCAATCACATCGATGTAGCAGGCGTCTCCCTCGAAGGCGTGGAGCGCATCGACCTGCATTTCCCCAACTTTGCTGATGGCCGCGCCTTCAGCCAGGCCTTCCAGCTACGCCGCCGCCGAGGCTTTGCTGGGGAGATCCGGGCCACCGGCGATGTGCTGATCGACCAGCTGGTGCAGATGCAACGAACCGGCTTTACCACCGCAGTGTTGCGGGCCGACCAGAACCCGTCCCACGCAGCCCGCCAGTTCGCGCGCTTCGAGCGCTACTACCAGGGTGACGCGGTCACCCGTGCGCCGCGCTTCCAAGAAGCGGCTGCGACATGACCGTCCCCCACGCTGTCAGTACGCCAGGCGAGGCGGCCCCGGCTGCCCGGGCCACGAAACTGCACGCCAAACCCAGCGCCGACTTCGACACCAAGCTGGCGGCCACCCAGGCCCTGCTGCGGCAAGCTGCCGCTGAAGCCGCACCGGTGACTCAGGCCTCGAGCCTGGGCGCCGAGGACGTGGTCATCACGCACATCATCAACGCGCTGGCCCTGCCAATTCCCGTCTTCGTGCTCGACACCGGCGCCCTGCATGACGAAACACTGGCCCTGCTAGCGCGCACCCGCGCCAACTCGCGGGCTCCGGTGAATGTCTATCGCCCGGCACCGGAGTCAGTGGTGCAGTTCATCGCCCGCGAAGGCCAGGATGCGATGTACCGCAGCGTGAACCTGCGCAAGGCCTGCTGCGGCATCCGAAAGATGGAGCCGCTGGCCCGAGCGCTCGAGGGCCAGCGCGCATGGATTACCGGTCTGCGCCGCGAGCAATCAGACGCCCGCGCCGACGTCACCGCCATCGACATCCGCGAACCCCGCATCAAGTTCAATCCCTTGGCCGACTGGACCTGGGGCGATGTCTGGCACTACATCGCCACCCGAGGCGTGGACTACAACGCACTGCACGACCATTTTTTCCCCAGCATTGGATGTGAGCCCTGCACCCGGGCAATCAGCCTGGGCGAGGACTTCCGTGCCGGCCGCTGGTGGTGGGAAAGCAGTGACCTCAAGGAATGCGGCCTGCACGTCAAGCCGTCCGCGGACGATCACTCGTCAGCCCTCCAGACCCACGAAGAAAGCCCGGCATGAATGCGCGTACCGAGTCGCAATACCTACAGACCCTGAGCAACCAGCACCTGGACGCTCTGGAGGAAGAGACCATCTTCATTCTGCGGGAGGTCGCGGCCTCTTTCGAGCGCCCCGCCCTGCTTTTTTCCGGCGGCAAGGATTCCCTGGTGCTTCTCCAATGTGCTGAGAAGGCCTTCGGCCGTGGGCGCATTCCCTACCCGCTGTTGATGATCGACACTGGCCACAACTTCGCCGAGGTCACCGAGTTCCGCGACTTCCGCGCCCAGGAACTTGGCGCCGAGCTGATCGTGCGCAGCGTCGAAGACTCGATGAAGCGGGGCACCGTACGCTTGGCGCATCCAGGTGAGTCGCGCAACGTGCACCAGTCGGTCACGCTGCTGGAGGCGATCGAGGAGTTTCGCTTCGACGCACTGATCGGTGGCGCCCGCCGTGACGAAGAAAAGGCCCGCGCCAAGGAGCGCATCTTCTCCCACCGGGACAGCTTTGGCCAATGGCAGCCCAAGGACCAGCGTCCCGAGTTGTGGACCCTGTTCAACACCCGCCTGCAGCCGGGTGAGCATTTCCGGGTTTTTCCAATCTCCAACTGGACCGAACTCGACGTGTGGCAGTACATCGCCCGCGAGCACGTGGCGCTGCCCTCCCTTTACTACGCCCATGCCCGCCAGGTGGTCGAACGCCGCGGCCTTCTGGTACCGGTGACTGACCTCACCCCGGCGCGCGAGGGCGAGACAGTCGAGACCCGCAGGGTGCGCTTCCGCACTGTGGGCGACATCACCTGCACCTGCCCGGTGGAAAGCCCGGCCGCCACCGCCGCCGAGGTGGTGATCGAAACGATTTCGGCCAACGTTTCCGAGCGCGGCGCCACCCGGATGGACGACAAGACCTCCGACGCCTCAATGGAAAAACGCAAGAAAGACGGGTACTTCTGATGACCGCCACCACCTTGGAATATTCGCCCAGGTCGGCATCTGCGCCAGATCCTGTGTCGACACTGGCAGCGGCCACGGGTGACCACGCCACCGCGCTGCGCTTTATCACCTGCGGCAGCGTCGACGACGGTAAGAGCACCCTGATCGGCCGCCTGCTGGTGGACAGCCGCGCCGTGATGCAAGACCAACTGGCCAGCGTCTCGCGATCCGGCGAAACCGACCTAGCCCTCCTCACAGACGGTCTGTCCGCCGAACGCGAGCAGGGGATCACGATCGATGTGGCTTATCGCTACTTCGCGACACCCAAACGCAAGTTCATCATCGGCGACGCGCCAGGCCATGAGCAATACACCCGCAACATGGTGACAGCTGCTTCCAGTGCCGACGCGGCAGTGGTTCTCGTTGACGCCACCAAACTGGACTGGCAGAACGCCGCGCTCGCCCTGTTGCCCCAAACGCGCCGCCACACCCTGCTGGCGCACCTGCTGCGCGTACCCTCCATCGTGTTTGCGGTGAACAAGCTTGACGCGGTGGCAGATCCAGCCCTGGCCTTCGCCCACATCCGCGGCGCGCTCGAGGCCTTCGGCCAGGCCGCGGGCGTCTCTGTGCGGGCAATCGTGCCGATTTCCGCCCTCAAGGGCCACAACGTGGTGGCCGCCATGCCGGGCTGGTGCGGTTACCAGGGCCTCTCCCTGCTGGCGCTCCTCGAGAGCCTGGACGTCACCGCCGCCGAAACCGCAGAAGAACTGGCCTTTCCCGTGCAGTGGGTCGAGAAATTCTCCGATAGCGCCGACACCAGCCAGGGCCGCCGCATCTTCTGGGGCCGGGTGGCGACCGGTCAGCCCCAGGTCGGCCAGGCCGTCAGGGTGCGACCCTCGGGCCAGCAAGCGGTGATCGCCCAGGTGCTTAACCATGTGCGTCTCCCGGCCCCGGTGGCCGCGGGTCACAGCGCAGGCATTGTCCTGCACCGTGAACTTGATGTCTCGCGAGGTGACTGGCTGCTAGCAGACGGCGCGCAGTCGCCCGAGCCCTCGCGGGAGATCTCGGCCACTGTCGCCTGGTTGGACGACGAGCCCCTGATAGCTGGCCGTGTCTACTGGGCCCTTCACGGTCACCGCTGGGTCAAGGCCAAGGTTCGCCGCGTGGTGCACCGCCTAGACATCCAGACCCTGCGTGAAGCACCAGCCAGCCAGCTTGAGCCCAATGCGATCGGGCATGTCGAGCTTTCGCTCCAGGAAGCCCTGCCCGCCCTGCCCTTTGCCCGCTCGCGTCTGCGCGGCAGCCTGGTCCTGGTGGACACAGCCAGCCACAAGACTGCGGGGGCCGTTCTGGTGCGCTGACCTCACCTTGCGCCCTTCGCGCCGTCAATGCGAGACGCCGGGGCGTTCTTGCCAAGCCGGCACAGGGCCCTCTGACGGCCTTTGCTGTGGCCCTTCGTCTGACCTTTCAGCCGGATCGCCCCAAGGGTTTTTCCCTTCGTAGACCCCGTTAAAATCTAACTTTTGATCGGCACACGCTTTTCACCATGACCCACGTCGTCACTGAATCCTGCATCCGTTGCAAATACACCGATTGCGTCGACGTCTGTCCTGTGGACTGCTTCCGCGAAGGGCCGAACATGCTGGTGATCGACCCCGACGAATGTATCGACTGCGCGGTGTGCATCCCGGAGTGCCCGGTCAACGCCATCTATGCCGAAGAGGACGTGCCAGCCGACCAGATCCCTCTCGTGAAGCTCAACACCGAACTTTCCCGCGCGCCCGGCTGGAAAAGCATCACCAAGCGCAAACCCTCCCTGCCAGACGCCGACGAGTGGAAGGACAAGACCGGCAAGCTCTCCGAGCTGGTGCGCTGACGCCACTGTGCCTGACGCCTTCATGCAGCCCAACGCGAACCCCGAAGTGATTGATACCGCCGGCGCCCACGACGGCCCGATAGAGACCGACGCCGTCATCATCGGCGCCGGGCCGGTCGGCCTGTTTCAGGTCTTCGAGCTCGGACTGCTCGAGCTCAAGGCCCATGTAATTGACTCCCTGGCCTACCCAGGTGGTCAGCCCATCGAGCTGTATCCGGACAAGCCCATCTACGACATCCCGGCGATCCCGGTCTGCACCGGTAAGGAACTCACCGACGCCCTGATGAAGCAGATCGAGCCCTTTGGCGCGACCTTTCACCTCGGGCAGACGGTCGACGTGGTGAGTAGGCAGGAAGACGGACGCTTTTTCGTTGAAACCAGCAAGGGCACCCGTTTCCTCACCAAGACCATCTTCATCGCCGCTGGCGTCGGCGCCTTCGAGCCGCGCAGGCTAAGGGTGGAGGGGCTCGACGCCTTCGAAGATCGGCAATTGTTTTACCGCGTGAAGAATCCGGCCGACTTTGCCGGCAAAAACCTCCTGATCGTCGGCGGTGGGGACTCCGCGCTCGACTGGACGCTCAACTTCACCAGTGAAGGCCCTAACAAGGCTGAGAGCGTGATCCTGGTGCACCGTCGCGACGGATTCAAAGCAGCACCCGCGTCGGTCGCCAAGATGCACGAGCTGTGTGAACAGTACGAGATGCAGTTCATCGTTGGCCAGGTCACCGGCTTCGAAGAGCGCGACGGCCGCATGACAGGCGCTAAAGTCACCGGCGCCGACGGTGTGACCCGGGTCGTGCCGATGGACATGCTGCTGGTCTTCTTCGGCCTCTCGCCCAAGCTCGGCCCGATCGCCGACTGGGGCCTGGCCATTGAGCGCAAACAATTGGTGGTCGACACCGAAAAGTTCTCCACCAGTGTGCCCGGCATCTTTGCGGTGGGCGACATCAACACATACCCGGGCAAGAAAAAGCTCATTTTGTCGGGCTTCCATGAGTGCGCGCTTGCGGCCTTCGCGGCGGCAGCGATTGTCTTCCCCGAGAAGGGCAAGATCCACCTGCAATACACCACCACATCGCCCAAGCTGCACAAGGTGCTGGGCGTGGAGTCACCGATCTTTGACTGAGGCTGTACCCGCCCTCTGCGCCGGGTGCGGTTCCTCGGAACCGCGGAAGAGACCCTCGTTTTTCTGGCTATAATTTGAGGCTTGTTCCCCGATAGCTCAGTCGGTAGAGCGCCGGACTGTTAATCCGTAGGTCCCTGGTTCGAGCCCAGGTCGGGGAGCCAAAAAA
>JAURKV010000047.1 GCA_030831585.1 Ramlibacter sp.
CGAGCAGCGGCCGGGCGTGGGCGTCGTCGCCCAGAGCGGCTTCATGGCCGCCAACTTGCGCGACTCGCTCGTGTCGCGTGGGGTTCCGGTGGCCGTGGTCTTTTCGACCGGCAACGAGGTGGACATTTGCGTCGAGGATGTGATGGCCGCCTACCTGGACGACCCGCAAATTCGTGTGCTGACCGTCTACGCGGAGCAGATTCGCCACCCGGCGCTGTTTCAGCAACTGGCCGCACGCGCCCGCGCCGCCGGCAAGCCGGTGGTGCTGCTCATGCCCGGGCGCAGCGCCCGCGCCCGTGAGGCCGCGCAGTCGCACACCGGCGCCCTCGCCGGCGACCATGCCACCGCCGCCACGCTGCTGCGACGCGAAGCCGTGGTGCTGGTCGATTCGCTCGACGAGCTGCTGGACACCACCGCCATCTTGCTGCGCTATCCGCAGCCCCCCGCTGGAGGCACCGCCTTCATGACCGGCTCGGGTGCGATGAAGAACCTCGCGCTCGATTTCGCCGACGACCTGGGCCTGGACCTGCCGGCTCTGGGCCCGCAGGTCACCGCCAAACTGCGCGCACTGTTGCCGGATTACGCAGTGGCCGAGAACCCGCTGGACTACACCACCATCAGCGTGCGCAACCCCGGCATCGTGGGCGACCTGCTGCTCACCCTGCTGGAGGACGAGGGCGTTGGCAGCCTGGTGCTGGCCATTCCGGTTGGCCCCACGGTGGCCCAGAAGGACAAGGCAGAACACATCGTGCCGGCCTTTGGCCGCGCCACCAAGCCGGCGGTGCTGGTGCTGACCGGAGACGGCAGCCCGATCGAGCCCTTTTTCACCGCCGCCATTGAGGCCAGCGGGGTGCCCTTGTTCCGCTCCGCTGACCGCGCGCTGCGTGCCTTAAAGCGTGTCGCCGCCTACGGCGAGGCCCTGGACCGGGCCGGTCGTGCGCGTCCCGCCGCGACCGCGCCTCTGGACCTGCCCGGACCGATCCCCGCTAACGGCATCTTCGCGGAGTACCAAGGCAAGGACTGGCTGCGTCAGGCCGGCCTTGCCGTGCCGCCAGGGCGGCTGGCCCAGAGCGCCGACGAGGCGGTGGCGGTGGCCCGCGAGATCGGCTTTCCCGTGGTGCTCAAGGCTCAGGCCAGTGAGCTGCCGCACAAGAGTGATGTGGGGGGCGTGCTGGTGGGCCTGGCCGATGAAGCTGCGCTTCGCGCCGGCTGGGAGCAGCTGCACGCCAGCGTCGCCCACCACCGCCCAGAGCTGGCGCTGGACGGCGCCCTGGTTGAGGCCATGGGGGCACGCGGACTCGAGCTGGTGGTTGGCGCCAAGCGAGATGCCGACTGGGGCCCGGTGGTACTGGTCGGCCTGGGCGGCATCTGGATCGAGGCCTTGCACGACGTCCGCCTCATTCCGGTAGACATGGCCGAGGCCGACATCGTGGTCGAGCTTGGCCGCCTCAAGGCCGCCGCCGTGCTGGCCGGCGTGCGCGGTGCGGCCGGCGTGGACCTGGCCGCCATCGCCGCAGTGGTGGCACGTATCGGTGCGCGCATGCAGGCCGACCCGCGCCTCATGGAAATCGACATCAACCCGCTGGTGGCCTATGCCGCCGGCAGCCCCGTCCCGGTGCTGGCGCTCGATGCGCTGGTGGTGGCCCGGGACGCCTGAAAGACAGCCCGAGATGGAGCTCAAGTTTTCTTCCCAGGATGAATCCTTTCGCCAGGAGGTGCGAGCCTTCGTACGCGACCGGCTGCCGGCAGACATTCGGCGCAAGGTCGAACTCGGCCTGCGCCTCGAGCATGCCGACTATGTGACCTGGTTTCGCATCCTCGAGTCACGCGGCTGGCTCACGCCGGGTTGGCCGGTCGAACATGGCGGCCCGGGCTGGAACCATGTGCAACGCTACATCTTTGATGAAGAAACCCTGCTGGGCGGCGCGCCGCGCCTGATCGCCAGCGGCATCCAGATGCTGGGCCCGGTGCTGATTGCTTTCGGCACGGAGGAACAAAAGCGCCAGTACCTGCCCGACATTCGCCAAAGCAACACCTGGTGGGCCCAGGGCTTCTCCGAGCCGGGCGCAGGCTCCGACCTGGCCCAGGTGCGCACGACCGCCGTGCTCGAAGCCGATGGCAAGCACTTCGTGGTCAACGGCCACAAGGTGTGGACGTCCTACGCGCAGTGGTGCTCGATGATGTTTGCCCTGGTGCGCACCGATCCCGACGCCAGTAAACCGCAGGAAGGCATCTCGTTCCTGCTGATCGACATGAAGTCGCCCGGCCTCACGGTGCGGCCGATCCGCATGCTGGAAGGCGGCGAAGACCTCAACGAATGCTTCCTGGACAACGTGCGGGTGCCAGTAGAAAACCTGGTGGGCGAACTGCACAAGGGCTGGTCCTACGGCAAGTACCTGCTGGGGCATGAGCGCACCGGCATCGCCGGCATCGGCTCGTGCAAGCAGCAGTTGGCCCGGGCCCGCAAGTTGGCGGCGCAGCAGGGCCTGGGCAGCGATCCGGTGATGCAGGCGCGCCTGGCCCAGTTCGAGGCCGAGCTGATGGCGCTGGAGTTCACTGCACTGCGCCTTTTGAGCCCGAATCAACAAAGCAAAGTGCCAGGGGTGGAAGCCTCCATGCTCAAGGTGCGCGGCACCGAACTGCGCCAGGCCATCTTCGAAGCCCTGGTGGATATCGCCGGACCTGAGGCTGTGCCTTTTTCCGTCTCGGCTCAGCGGCTGGAGCATCTGGCCGAATCTGCCGCCGATCCCGAGATGACGGCGCTCGCGGCCAACTGCCTGGACGCGCGCAAGTTGACCATCTATGGCGGCACCAACGAGGTACAGCGCAACCTCATTGCCCGCGCCGCGCTGGAAGCCTTCTGACACCATGGATTTCTCTCTGAACGACGACCATCTGGCGCTGCGCGATGCGGTGCAGCGCTTTTGTGAGGGCGAGTTTCCCGCCGAGCAACGCGGCAACCCTGCTTCCCCCGAGGCCAGCGCGCAGCGCTGGACCGCCATGGCCAACCTGGGCCTGCTGGGCCTGCCCCTGCCGGTCGACCAGGGCGGCAGCGGCCTGGGCGCGGTCGAGGTGATGGTGGCGGCCCAGGAAATGGGCCGCGCGCTTGCCGGTGACGCCTTTGTGGCCAGCACCGTGGTGGCGGGCGGGCTGATCGCCGGCTGCGCCAGCCCTGCGCAGCGCGATCAGTGGCTACCGGCCCTGGCCAGCGGCGAGCTGCAAGCGGCGCTGGCGGTGAACGAGGAGGACGCTCGCCACGACTGGACGAAATGCGTCTGCCAGGCCCGCCGCGCCGGCGAAGGCTGGGTGCTGGAGGGCCGCAAGACCCTGGTGCTGCACGGCGACAGCGCCGGCCTGCTGCTGGTGCTGGCCCGCAGCGGCGGCGTCACCGGTGAGCGTGTAGGCCTCAGCCTGTTCGCGGTGGATGCTCAGGCACCGGGCGTGACGGTGCAGGGCTTCGACACCCTGGACGGCCGACGCGCAGCCCATGTGACGCTTCGGGCAGTGGCCCTGGGCATGGACCGCCTGATCGGCGATGCCGGCCAGGCCGCCGACGCGGTCGAAGCCGCGCTTGATGCCGGCGCTGCGGCTTTGTGCGCCGAAGCGGCCGGCGCCGTGGAGGCCCTGCTCACGCAAACCGCGGACCACCTGCGCACCCGCAAGCAGTTCGGCGCGCCGCTGGCCAAGTTTCAGGTGTTGCAGCACCGCGCTGCGGACATGCTGATCGCGCTGGAACAACTCAAGTCCATGGCCTGTGCCGCTGCAATGGCGGTGGAGGCGGGTGACCCGGTACAGCGCCGCCGCCTAGTCTCCGCCGCCAAGATGTTGGCTGGCCAGCAGGGCCGCACCCAGGGGCTGGCAGCTATTCAGATGCACGGCGCAATGGGTATGACCGACGAATGCCGCGTCGGCCACTACGCCAAACGACTGATGGTCATTGACCAACTGTTTGGCGATGCGGCCTGGCATCGGCAGCGCCTGGCCACCGCCTGAAAACCACTCTGTTCATCGACCCTTTTTCCCCTCCGTTTTCCACTGACCCACACGCACCTCAAAGGAGACAACCATGGTGAATCGCAAGACCTTCCTGAGCAAATTAATCACCGGCGCCGTCCTCGGACTCGCCTTGGCCACCTCGGCCCAGGCCCAGGACAAGCCGCCCATCAAGATCATCATCGGCTTCCCGCCTGGTGGTGCTGCCGACAGCATCGCCCGGATCATGGCCGAGAAGCTGCGCGACAAGCTCGGCCAGCAGGTCATTGTCGACAGCCGTCCCGGCGTCGGCGGGCGCCTCGCAGCGCAGGCGGTCAAGGCCGCCGCGCCGACAAGTGGCACCTACATGATTGCGCCCAATGCAGTCTTCGTTTTTCAGCACCTGACCTTTTCGGTCAAGGAGTTGGGCTATGACATGAACGCCGACTTCACCTCGGTGGCGCAGCTGAGCGCCTACCCGATGGCCATGGTGGTCAACGCGGAAACAGGGGTCAAGGATGCGAAGAGCTATATCGCCTGGGCCAAGGCCAATGCCGACAGGCGGACTTTTGGCACGGCAGGCGCTGGCGGCGACACCCACTTCAACGGGCTGCAGCTCGGCAAGATCGCTGGCGTCGACCTGCAGGTCGTGCCTTACCGCGGCAACGGCCCGCTGGTGGTCGACCTGCTCGGCGGACAGATCAAGACTGGCGTGATGGTCGCGGGTGACGCCATCCAGCATGTGCGCGCCGGCAAGCTCAATTTCGTCGGTGTGTTCGCGCCCAAGCGTTCGGCCCTGGTGCCGGATGTCCCGACGATGGTGGAGCAAGGCTTTGACACCGGCGGCGGTAACGGCTGGATGGGTCTGTGGGGTCCGGCGAACCTGCCTAAGGCCGAACTTGAGCGTATGCAAACCGCCATCAAGTCGGTGCTGGAAATGCCCGACGTGAAAGAGATGCTTCTGACCAAGCTGCTGCAGGTGGCCGAGTTTCGCAACGGTGCTGAGGTGGACAAGCAACTCAAGTATGAGTTGGACCACTGGGGCCCGATCATCAAGGCCTCTGGCTTCAAGCCCAGCATCTGACGCTTGAACCCGCAAGTCTGAATGGAGTACGACTACATCGTGGTGGGGGCCGGCTCGGCGGGCTGCGTGCTGGCGAATCGGCTCAGTGCCGACGGCCGCCACCAGGTGCTTCTGCTGGAGGCGGGGGGAGGCGACAGCCACCCCCTGGTCCGCATGCCGGTGGGCTTTCTCAAGGCGTCGGCGCGCCGGTCCCTGACCTGGGGCTACGAGAGCGAGCCCGAGCCGCATCTGGGCGGGCGACGCCTGCCGATCCCGCGCGGCCGCCTGCTGGGCGGATCGTCCTCGATCAACGGCATGTTCCATATTCGCGGCCACCGGGCCGACTTCGACGAGTGGCGTGACCTTGGCTGTGAAGGCTGGGGCTACGAGGACGTGCTGCCGTATTTCCGGCGCAGCGAGAGCAATTGGCGCGGCGCCAGCCGCTACCACGGGGCCGAGGGCCCGCTGCAGGTGAAGGCGATTGATACGCGGCAATTGCTGGAGCAGCCCTTGCGAGACGCGGCGCTGGCAGCGGGCTACCCCGCCACGCCAGACTACGACGGTGAGCAGCAGGAGGGCGTGGCCCGCGGCGATGTGGCGATTGACCGCCGCGGCCGACGCAGCAGCAGCGCCACGGCTTATCTGCGCCCCGCGCAGGGCCGCGCCAACCTCACCGTGCTGACCCGGGCCGAAACCCACCGCATCCTGCTCGAAGGTGGTCGTGCGGTGGGCGTGGCCTTCACCCGCGGC
>JAURKV010000048.1 GCA_030831585.1 Ramlibacter sp.
ACCAGCCTGACCAGCGCCATGACAGGCACCCAGGTTTTTCCGTCGATGGTGCTGCAGATGACAGCGATCGGCGAAGAGTCCGGCTCACTGGACCAGATGCTGGGCAAGGCAGCCGACTTCTTTGAGGCCGAGGTCGACGACATGGTGGCCGGCCTGTCGAGCCTGCTCGAGCCGATCATCATCGTGGTGCTGGGCACCATCATCGGCAGCATCGTGGTAGCCATGTACCTGCCGGTGTTCCGCTTGGGTCAGGTGGTCTGATGGGCGGGCTATTCGAGGGGTGGGCTGCGCAGCCTTGGGGGGACCCGAGCCTGGCTTGGGCCCAGACCGCGCTGGCGGTGCTGGTGGGCCTGGCGGTGGGCAGCTTCCTCAATGTCGTCATATATCGGCTGCCGCGCATGCTCGAGCGACGCTGGGCCCAAGAGTGCGCGGCCTTCGCCACCGACGGTATTGGCTCACGCTCGCCGGCAGAGGCCGAGACCATGGAAAAGGCAGCGGGCGCGGCAGCGGCGGTGACGCAAGCCGAGGCGGTGGCCGATGCCGACGCGGCCACATCCCCAGTGGACGCGGGCGCCGAGGAGCGCCCCTACAACCTGATGCATCCCGGTTCAAGCTGCCCCAGCTGCGGCCAGGCCATTCGCTGGCAGCACAACGTCCCAGTGCTGGGGTGGCTGTGGCTGCGCGGGCGTTGCGCCGACTGCCAGGCCCGCATCAGCCCACGGTACCCGCTGGTTGAGCTGGCCACCGGGGCCCTGTTTGGTCTGGTCGCCTGGCGCTGGGGTCTGACCAGCCCCGGGCTGGCCTGGGCCGCCTTTAGCGCCACCTTGCTGGCCCTGGCACTAATCGACTGGGACACTACGCTGCTGCCCGACGACCTGACCCTGCCACTCGTCTGGGGCGGGCTGCTGGCCAGCGCCCAGGGATGGACCGGCACGGACCTGCCTACCGCGCTATGGGGTGCGGTAGGCGGATACTTGTTTCTCTGGACCGTGTACCAGGCCTTCCGACTTTTCACCGGCAAGGAGGGAATGGGCTATGGTGACTTCAAGCTGCTGGCTGCCCTGGGTGCCTGGTTCGGATGGCCAGCGCTGATCCCCCTGGTGCTGATTTCATCGCTCCTGGGCGCGGTGGCCGGCGGCCTGATGAAGGTCACGATCGGTCTGGTCGAAGGCAAGTACGTGCAGTTTGGCCCCTGGCTGGCGGCGGCGGGCTTCATCGCCATGGCGGTAGGCCCGGACCGGCTGGGCCGGGCGATGGGCCTGGGCTGAAATAGGCGAGGGAATTGAGAGGAAAAAGGGATGTTGAGAATCGGCCTCACCGGCGGCATCGGCAGTGGCAAGAGCACCGTACTCAAGGCTCTCGCTGCTTTGGGAGCGGCAACCATCGATGCCGATGCCATCTCCCGGGCTACCACCGCGGCGGGTGGCGCGGCCATGCCCGCCATTGCGCGCGAGTTCGGGCCCGAATTTGTCGGGCCCGACGGTGCGATGAACCGAGATCGGATGCGCGCCGAGGTGTTCAGCCGGCCCGAGGCGCGCCGGCAACTCGAAGCCATCGTCCACCCGCTGGTGTCGGCCGCCATTCGGGCGCAAGGCGAGCAGGCGCAGGCCGAAGGGCGCCGCTGCCTGGTGATTGACATTCCGCTGCTGGTCGAAGGCGGCCGCGAGCGCCATTCGCTGGACCATGTGCTGGTGGTCGACTGCTTGCCGGAGACCCAAGTGCAGCGGGTCATGGCGCGCAGCGGCCTGAATGAGGCCGAGGTGCGCGCGATCATCGCCGCGCAGGCGCCGCGCGAGGCACGCCTGGCGGCGGCCGACTCAGTCATCTTTAACCAAGACCTGAGCCTGGCGCAGCTCGAGGCCGAGGTCAGAAGGGTGGCGGCTGGCTTCGGGCTATGATCTTGACGCCGTGATCCTCTACGAGTACCCCTTCAACGAGCGCGTCCGCACCTATCTGCGGCTGGAAACCCTGTTCCGGCGTCTACTCCAGTTGCTCGCCCGCGAGCAGGCGATTGACCACCACTTCGCGCTCGCCACCCTCTTCGAGATCATGGAAGTGGCCGGCCGTTCCGACCTGAAATCCGAGGTCCTGAAAGATCTGGACCGGCAAAAATCCGCACTGGCCGCTTACCGGGGAAACCCCGCCATCGCCGAAGCGGTGCTCGAAGACATCATCGGCAAGCTCGACGCCTGCTACGGCGCACTGCAAGACCAGTCGGGCAAGCCCGGCCAGGCACTGGGCGACAACGAGTGGCTGATGGGGGTGCGAAGCCGCATTGCCATCCCCGGCGGCACCTGCGAGTTTGATCTGCCGGGTTACCACGCCTGGCAGCAGCTCGACCCGGCCCGCCGCCAGGGCGACCTTCATCGCTGGGCCAAGACCTTGTCGCCCATCGTCGACCCGGTGCGCCTCTTACTGAAGCTTTTGCGCGACTCCGGCGCGCCACAAAAGGTGATGGCCACCGGAGGACAGCTGCAGCAAAACCTGCCCCAAGGGCGTAGTTTTCAGTTGCTGCGCCTGCGCATCGACCCGACCCTGAATCTGGTGCCCGAAATCAGCGGGAACCGGCTCATGGTGGTGGTTCGCCTGATGACGCACGAGCCGGCCGAACGCCTGCGTGCCAGCACCGAAGACGTGAGCTTCGAGCTGGCCTTGTGCGCATGACACGCACCGTACGCTGCCCGCAGTGCGGCGGCGAAAGCGTCTACGCACCGTCCAACCCCTACCGGCCTTTTTGCGGCGAGCGCTGCAAGAGCATCGACCTGGGCGCCTGGGCCAGCGAGAGCTTCCGGATGGAGGCCGAGTCGCCGCCGGACGACCAGCCTTTCGGCGATCCGCGTTTGCAGTGAGAGCGGCCGGGTCAGGCCCGCGCGCCGTCCGCCGGGGCGTGAGTGACCCCCTCGAAACCGCGCTCCTGCGCGAACCAGGCCAGCACCGGCACTGTGCCAGGCAGCACCGGCTCTGAGCGCACCGGCAAGGACTCCCAGGCAAACGCCTGGCCCTCCTGCATTTGCAGCTCGCCCGTCCACTCGAACACCTTGCAAAAGTGCAGGCACACCAAGGCGTGCGGGTAGTCGACCCGCTCCACCTTCCAGGGGTGAACCTGCCCGATGGTGATGCCGATTTCTTCCTGCAGCTCGCGACGCAGCGCTTCCTCGACCGTCTCGCCGGTCTCCAGCTTGCCGCCGGGAAATTCCCAGTAGCCGGAGTAGACCTTGCCTGGCGGGCGGGAGGTGAGCAGAAATCGGCCGTCGGGCCGCACCAGCACGCCGACGGCCACCTGCACCTCGGGTCGGTCAGCGCCGCCCTCGCGCGGTCGGTCGCCGTCGGCCACCAGAACGCGGGTTTCGCTCACGGGCCGTCGGCCGGGCGCCGACCGGCGAAGTCGCGGGCGAACTGATAGGCCACACGGCCCGAGCGCGAGCCGCGCTCAAGCGCCCAAACCAAAGCGTCGGCATGGGCGGCGGTGCAGGCGGGCGGGGCGATGCCGAAAGACCCCAGCCATTGGTCGACGATGGCCAGGTATTCATCCTGGCTGAAGGGATAAAAGCTGACCCACAGGCCAAAGCGCTCGGAGAGGGAGATTTTTTCCTCTACCCCCTCGCCGGGATGAACCTCGCCGTCCGCGGTGTGGGTGTAGCTGAGGTTCTCCTTCATGTACTCGGGCAGGAGATGGCGCCGGTTGCTGGTGGCGTAAATCAGCACGTTGGCCGTGGCAGCCGCCACCGAGCCGTCGAGTATGGACTTGAGCGCCTTGTAGCCGGGTTCACCGTCCTCGAAGCTCAGATCGTCGCAAAAAACGATGAACTTGTGCGGCAAGTCAGCGACGACCTCGACGATGTCGGGGAGGTCAACGAGGTCGGCCTTGTCCACCTCGATCAGGCGCAGGCCCTGGGCCGCATAGGCATTGAGGCAGGCCTTGATCAGGGACGACTTGCCGGTGCCGCGCGCACCCGTGAGCAGCACGTTGTTGGCGGGCAGGCCCTGGACAAACTGCAAGGTGTTGCGCTGGATCTTTTCTTTCTGGCCGTCGATCTCTTGCAGATCTGCCAAGGCGATGGCTCCCACATGCCGCACGGGCTCGAGCGTGCCGTGGCCGCTGCTGCGCTTGCGGTAGCGGAAGGCGATGCTCGCCGACCAGTCGGGCGCCGAGAGGGGCTGAGGAAGGACCCGCTCCAGCCGGTCCATCAGCAGGCCAACGCGCTCGATCAAGTGTTCAAATTTTTCGTTCATCGGGCGCTCACGACCTGTAGTCGGCGTTGATGCTCACGTAGTCGTGGCTGAAATCACAGGTCCACACGGTGTCGGTAGCCGCGCCGCGGCCGAGGCCCACGCGCACTGTGATCTCGCTTTGCTTCATGACCCGCTGACCATCCTCTTCGCGGTAGGCCGGGTGCCGGCCACCGCCGGTGGCCACATGCACGTCGTCCAGGTGCAGCTCAATGCGGGTCTGGTCGAGGTCACCAATGCCGGCGTAGCCCACCGCGGCCAGGATTCGCCCGAGGTTAGGGTCGCTGGCGTAGAACGCGGTCTTGACCAGCGGCGAGTGGGCGATGGCGTAGGCCACCTGCCGGCACTCGGCCGCGTCACGGCCGCCCTCGACCTGCACCGTGATGAACTTGGTGGCGCCCTCGCCGTCACGCACGATGGCATGAGCCAGCTGCCGGGCGACCGCGAGCATGGCGTCGAACAGGGCGCGCCCCTCGGTGCTCTCAAGCGAGGTGATCGGCGGGTTGCCAGCCTTGCCGGTGGCAATGACCAGGAAGGAGTCGTTGGTGGAGGTGTCACCGTCGACCGTGACCCGGTTGAAAGAGCCCTCGGCCAGGGCGTGGGCCAGCGGCTGGGCCAACGCAGGAGCAATGGCGGCGTCGGTGGCCAGGTAGCCCAGCATGGTGGCCATGTTGGGGCGGATCATGCCGGCACCCTTGCTGATACCGGTAACCGTGACGCTGCGGCCGGCGATCGTGGCCTGGCGGCTGGCGCCCTTGGCCACGGTGTCGGTGGTCATGATGCCCTCGGCCGCCCGCAGCCAGTTGTCTTCCTTGGCGTCGGCCAGGGCAGCGGGCAGGCCCGCCTGGATGCGATCGACCGGCAGCGGCTCCATGATCACGCCGGTCGAAAACGGCAACACCTGCTCCGGCGAAACCTCGAGCCGGCGGGCCAGCGCGATGCAGGTCTGACGGGCGCGGATGAGGCCATCTTCGCCGGTGCCCGCATTGGCGTTGCCGGTGTTGATCACAATGGCACGCACCCCGTGCCCGGCAGCAAGGTGCTCGCGACACACCTGTACCGGCGCGGCGCAAAAACGGTTCTGGGTGAATACGCCGCCAACAACCGCACCGGGTTCGAGCAGCATCACGGTCAGGTCCTTGCGGCCGACCTTGCGGACGCCGGCCTCGGCCACACCAATGCGAAAGCCCGGGATGGGCAGCAGTTGCTCCGCGCGCGGCGCGGACAGGTTCACGGGCATCTCGTACTTTCCGGAAAAAAAAAGAAATCAGTGCAGGAGGGAAATCAGTTCTGCGCCCAGGGCAGGCCGCGCGCGCGCCAGCCTCCGAGTGTGCCCCGGTGGGCCTGGGCGTCCGGGTCGCCCTCGAAGCCTTCCAGGATGTTGAAGGCGATCAACCCCAGATCAGTGGCGCGCTCGGCGGCTGCAATGGAGCGGATACCGCTGCGGCACAAGAAGACCACCTTTCCGCCCGGGGGTACTGCCGCCATCACCTGCTCGTCAAAGCGCGGGTTGGCGGCCATGCTGGGCCACTCTTTGATGGGCACATGAACCGAGCCGGGCACGAAGCCCACCCAGGCCACCTCAGCGCTGGTGCGCACATCTACCAGCACCGCATCGCCGGCCTGCCACCAGCGGCAGGCCACATCGGGTGCAATGTCGCCGGCGTAGCCGGGGGCGGGCTGGATTTCGTGAGAGGAATCGGTCATGCCCCCGATTTTGCCAGCGGCCAGGCAGGCGATCCGAGTTTGGCCGATGAGCGGCGCCAGTCGGAAGGCGAAGATCTGTGAGGGCAAAGATCGGTCAGGGCGCCGGAGAGCTGAGCCATCTTCTATCCCCCTTCGCCCTTTTTCTACCCTCCCTTTCCACGCCCCGGCTTCCTGCCCCACCCTGGCAGACTTGACAGAGCGCAGAAAAATACCGATTGAGGCTTAATTCATTAGCCCATGATCTCCGGGTATAGTTTTGGAAGAGTTTTTGTTGGTGAAAACCCTCTACGCGCGCAACAGCCGTTCCGTAACAGTCACACCTTTGCCATTTTTTCCCAAAACCAACCCCCATGGAGTCAAGCATGAGTGAAGCCAAAACCCCCCGCCGCCGCAGCCTGCTGAAGGGCGCTGCCGTTGCCGGCGCCGCAATGTCCGCCCCCATGGTGGCTGTTGCGCAGACCACCACGATGCGCTTCCAGAGCACCTGGCCCGCCAAGGACATCTTTCACGAGTACGCCAACGACTTCGCCAAGAAGGTCAACGACATGGCGGGCGGACGCCTCAAGATTGAGGTGCTTCCCTCTGGCGCGGTCGTCCCGGCCTTCCAGTTGCTCGACGCGGTTGCCAAGGGCACGCTCGACGGCGGCCATGGCGTGGTGGCTTACCACTACGGCAAGAACACTGCGCTGGCCCTGTGGGGTTCGGGCCCGTCCTTCGGCATGGACTCCAACATGGTCCTGGCTTGGCATTACTACGGCGGCGGTAAGGCCCTGCTGGAAGAGATCTACAAGTCCATCAACATCGACGTGGTGTCCTTCCTGTATGGCCCCATGGCAACGCAGCCCCTGGGCTGGTTCAAGAAGCCGGTCGCGAAGGTGCAAGACCTCAAGGGCCTGAAGTTCCGTACCGTTGGCCTGGCTGTCGATGTGTTCAAGGAACTGGGTACCGCGGTCAACCCGCTGCCCGGCGGCGAAATCGTTCCCGCGCTCGACCGCGGCCTGCTTGATGCGGCTGAATTCAACAACGCCTCGTCTGACCGCGTGCTCGGCTTCCCTGATGTGGTGAAGAACTGCATGCTGCAGAGCTTCCACCAGAGCGGCGAGCAGTTTGAAATCCTGTTCAACAAGGGCAAGTACGACGCGCTGCCTGCCGAGCTCAAGTCCATCATCGACTACGCGGTGCAAGCCTCCAGCGCCGACATGAGCTGGAAGGGCATTCACCGCAACTCGCAGGACTACGTTGAGCTGAAGGCGAAGGACAAGGTCAAGTTCTACAAGACGCCCGACAGCATCCTGCAGGCCCAGCTCAATGCCTGGGACAAGGTCACCACCGAGAAATCCAAAGAAAACGCTATGTTCAAGAAGGTCATGGATTCCCAGCGCGCATTTGCTGAGCGCGCCGGCGCCTGGCAAAACGACTACTCGGTCGACTTCAAGATGGCCTGGAACCGCTACTTCCGCCAGCCCGCGAAGAAGGCCTGACGCACGGCCGTCTGAGTGACGAAAGGGCCGCCTGGCGCAAGCCGGGCGGCCCTTTCCAGTTGATATCTTTTTGGGAGGGGAGAATGAAAAATATTTTGATGATGGTGGACCGCGCCTCCACCCGCCTCGGTCAGACCTGCGCATGGCTGATCATCCTGCTGACCTGCCTGATTGCCTGGGAGGTCTTTTCTCGCTATGTGCTCAATACGCCGCATGACTGGGCACTTGACGCCCAGATCCAGATGTACGGCACGCTGTTCATGCTGGCCGGCGCCTATACCCTGGCCAAGAACGGCCATGTGCGCGGCGATGTGTTGTACGGTTTTTTCCGCCCGCGCACCCAGGCCTGGATCGACCTGGTGCTGTATGTGCTTTTCTTCCTGCCCGGCATCGTCGCCCTGACCTGGGCGGGCTGGACTTTTGCGCAGGATTCGCTGGCGATCCGTGAGAGCACCTTCTCCGCGACGCCGCTGCCCCTGTATCCCTTCAAGTTCATGATTCCGGTCGCCGGCCTGATGCTGCTGCTGCAGGGGCTGGTCGAGATCGTTCGCTGCGTCCAGTGCATCCAGGCGGGCGCGTGGCCTTCGCGAGAGGCGGACGTCGAGGAAGTCGACGTCGAGAAGCTCAAGGAGATGGTCAAGTCGGAAGGAGCGACACGATGATTCGTCTGCGCAAGGAACTCTGGTTCGGCTTCTCCCTCATGGCACTCATCATCGCCGGCACGGCGGTGATGCTGCTCTCGGCCGACAAGCTCAGCACAGGCCATCTGGGCCTGATGATGCTGGCCCTGGTCGTTGTGGCCATCATGCTGGGATTTCCCACCGCCTTCACCCTGATGGGTATGGGCATGATCTTCACCTGGTTGGCGTACGAGAGGGACACCTCCAAGACGCTCACACTGATGGTGCAATCGGCCTTCAAGGTGATGGGCAATGACGTGCTCATCTCCATTCCGCTCTTCGTGTTCATGGGTTACCTGGTCGAGCGGGCCAACCTGATCGACAAACTCTTCAAGAGTCTGCACCTGGCCCTGGCCCGGGTACCCGGTTCGCTGGCGGTTGCCACGCTGTTCACCTGCGCGGTGTTCGCAACCGCCACGGGCATCGTGGGCGCCGTGGTCACGCTGATGGGACTGCTGGCACTCCCCCAAATGCTCAAGGGCGGCTACGACATCAAGGTGTCGGCAGGCGCCATTACCGCGGGTGGCTGCCTGGGCATCTTGATCCCTCCGTCTGTGATGCTCATTGTTTATGGAGCCACTGCCGGCGTGTCGGTGGTACAGCTGTACGCAGGCGCCTTCTTTCCAGGGATCATGCTCGCGGGCCTGTATGTCATCTACGTGATTGTGCTGGCCAAGATCAAGCCCTCACTGATGCCGCCGCTCTCGGCCGAGCAGCGCTTCGTGCCGCTGCCGCCAGCCCTAGACCGGCTCTCGCAAAGTGTCTCCCGCCTGGCGCTGCCAGGCCTGCTGCGCGCAGGCGCAACGGCGCCGGCCGAGCGTCCCTACCTGCGCAAGCAACTGCTGGTGGCCCTGCTGCCGCTCTTGCTGTTTGCCTTCTTCTCACTGATCTCCTGGCACCTCAATACCCGTCCCGTCCCGGCGCAAGAGTCCACCCCGCCGGCGGCCGAAGTCACAGGGCCGGGCGGCGTGTCCGAGCCGGGGAACACGGCAGAAAAGTCAGCGAGCTCGACCGGGCTGGCGGAGCCGCCGTCAAGCGGCGGGCTGGCAGAGCCACCGTCCAGCGGCGGCTTGGCCGAACCCCCGGGCGCCAAGGGTGGTCTTTCCGAGCCACCAGGCGCCAGCGGCGGACTGCAAGAGCCTCCGGGCGCCTCTGGCGGCCTGTCCGAGCCGCCTGGCGCAGCCCGTGCATCGACCCCCGCCACGACTGGCGGCGTCCAGGAGCCCCCGGGCGCGGGTGGCGTTCAGGAGCCGCCGAGTGCAGGCTCGGCGACGCCGAGTAACGTGCCGGCCACTGCGCAGGCAGATGCCACCGTGACTCAGGAGCGCAGCCCGGCGACGCGCGGCTTCTGGATTGGCCTCGGCGTGGGTGCCTTGGCCTTGGTCGGCTTCTATGCCCTGCTGACCTTCCAGCGGCTGGAGATCTTCAAGATGCTGCTCACCAGCTTCTTCCCGCTGTTGGTCCTGATTCTCTCGGTGCTCGGCTCCATCGTGATGGGGCTGGCCACACCGACCGAAGCGGCGGCTGTGGGCGCGTTCGGCGGCTTCCTGCTGGCCGCGGTCTACGGGGTGATTGCCAAGCGAACCGGAGCGCGAGGCCCCATCTTCCTGACTTGGCTGCTGCTGTGGTCGCCCGCTCTGGGGGCCATTGTCTGGTTCGTGCTGCAAGCCGAAGGGATCGTGGCCGCGGAGGTGCCCACCCTGTTGGGGGCTGTGGGTGCGATCGGCGTTGCGATCTGGTGCGTCCTCGCCTACCGACAGGCCCGGCTGGAGTCAGAGGTCAAGGAGTCTGTGCTGCTGACCGCCAAGACCAGCGCCATGGTCTGCTGGTTGTTCGTGGGCAGCGCCATCTTCTCGGCGGCCTTCGCCCTGCTGGGTGGCCAGGAGCTGGTGGAGAAGTGGGTGATGTCGATGAACCTGACCAAGACAGAGTTTCTGATCTTGTCCCAAGTGATCATCTTCATCCTGGGCTGGCCCCTGGAGTGGACGGAGATCATCGTCATCTTCATGCCGATCTTCATCCCCCTGCTGGACAACTTCGGGGTTGACCCGCTGTTCTTCGGGCTGCTGGTGGCGCTGAACCTGCAGACCGCCTTCCTCAGCCCTCCGGTGGCGATGGCGGCCTTCTACCTCAAGGGTGTGAGCCCGCCGCATGTCACGCTCAATCAGATCTTCGCTGGCATGTTGCCCTTCATGGGCATTCAAATCATCGCTATCGTGATGCTTTACGTTTTCCCGCAGATCGGCCTGTGGCTGCCGCAGGTGCTGTACGGCCGCTAGCGCGGCCCTGGCGGATCAGGCCTCCTGGCCCGGTTCGCCCACTGCACAGGTCCACCGAGGGCGCCCCAAGAGGGCGCCCTTTTTTCTGGGTTGATCGTGCTGGCCATGGAATGGGGAACTTAGAGGCCTTGGCTTTTTGGCTTTGTCGGCTTGGGTCATTGCTTGGGTCTTGGCGTTGGCGTTGGCGTTGGCGGGGCACGCGCCGTGTGTGCGGCAGAGGCCCGGCGACTTCGATGCGGGGGCCCTTCGGGCTCCCCTGCGGTACTCGGTCGCCAGGGGCACGCGAGGCAAACTCGCCGCCTGCGGCGGCTCAAACATGCCTCGCTCTTCGGCCCCCAGCGCCCTGCGCTCCTCGGCCCCGCATAGGCGCCGCCGAACCCCTGCCACACACCCGACGCTTACCTCTTTCGCTAGGGTTCTTGGCGCTGCCTTTTCGGCCCTCAGCGCCCTGCGCTCCGCAGTCCCGCATAGGCCCCGCCGAACCCCTGTCATACCCCCGACGCTTACCGCTTGCGCTAGGTTTCTCGGCGCTGCCTTTGTTGACCTCGTTGGAATGGGGCCAGAAATCAGGGGGGAGCGGAGGGGCTGCCGGCAAGAAGTCTCGCGAGCTAGGAAAGCGGCGGGTATGCGGTGCGGGTGCAGCGGCGCCTCTGCGGGGCCGAGGAGCACAGGTCGACAGGGGCCAAAGAGCGCGGCATGTTTGAGGCCCGCAGGGCCGAGTTTGCCGCGCGTGCCCCTGGCGGCCGAGCACCGCAGGGAAGCCCGAAGGGCCCCCGCATCGAAGCCGATGCGTCCGTACCGCATACCCGCCGCGCTCTTGGCCAAAGGCCAAAAGGCATAAACGCAAAGCATCCGAAGCCCAAAGCCACATCCTCGATGAAGTTTTTCCCAACAAGGACCCCACCGAACCATTGACGTTGACGTAAACGTCAATTATCTTCCAAGGCTGAGGAGACACCGCATGACCGACCTTTCCGCCGAATTCCAGGCCCTGGCCAATTACCGTCCCAAACACAAGGTGCGTTTCGTCACCGCCGCCAGCCTGTTCGACGGCCACGACGCCGCCATCAACATCATGCGGCGCATCCTCCAGGGCATGGGCGCGGAAGTGATTCACCTGGGGCACAACCGCAGCGTCGACGAGGTGGTGACGGCCGCCCTGCAGGAAGATGTGCAGGGCATTGCAGTCAGTTCCTACCAAGGCGGGCACGTCGAATACTTCAAGTACATGGTCGACCTGCTGCGCCAGCGCGGGGGCGGTCATATCCAGGTATTCGGCGGCGGCGGCGGCGTCATCGTGCCGGCTGAAATCCGCGAATTGCAGTCCTACGGCGTGACGCGCATCTACAGCCCCGAGGACGGCCAGCGCATGGGCCTGCAGGGCATGATCGGCGAGATGGTCATGCGCTGCGACCACGACTTGTCATCGCATGCGCCCAAGACGCTCAGCGCCATCCAGGGCCACGGCGAGATGGCCTGGCGCGCATTGGCGCAGCTTCTGACCGTGATCGAAAACGGCCAGGTCGATGCCGCACTGATGGCCCAGGTCAAGGACGAGGCCGCCCAACGCCGAGTGCCGGTGCTGGGCATCACCGGCACCGGCGGCGCCGGCAAGTCCTCACTCACCGATGAACTCATCCGCCGGCTGCGCCTCGACCAGGACGACCGCCTGCGCGTGGCGGTGATCTCCATCGACCCCTCGCGGCGCAAGAGCGGCGGCGCCCTGCTGGGTGATCGCATACGCATGAACGCGATCAATCCCTGGCGGAGCGCGAGCCGATCGCCCCAAGCGCAGACCCAAGACCCATCAGCCCCCTCTGCGGGCAGCGCAGCACACGCAGCGGACAGCGTAGGAGCCCAGCGTGTCTTCATGCGGTCCTTGGCCACGCGTGATTTCGGCAGCGAGATTTCTGCGGCCCTGCCCGAGGTGGTGGCGGCCTGCAAGGTTGCCGGCTTCGACCTGATCGTGGTCGAGACCTCCGGCATTGGCCAGGGCGACGCGGCCATCGTGCCGCATGTGGACGTGCCGATGTACGTGATGACACCCGAGTTCGGCGCCGCCAGCCAGCTCGAGAAGATCGACATGCTGGACTTTGCCGAGTTCGTGGCGATCAACAAGTTTGACCGCAAGGGCGCCGCCGACGCGCTGCGCGATGTGGCCAAGCAGGTGCAGCGAAACAAAGAAGCCTGGCACACCCCCATCGAGCAGATGCCGGTGTTTGGCACCATGGCGGCCCGCTTCAACGACGACGGCGTGACCGCCCTGTACCAGGCGCTGAAAGTCCGGCTGCAGTCCCTGGGACTGGCATTGGGCGAGTCTCGCCTGCCGCGGGTCGAGGTGCGCCACAGCACCAACCAGACCCCGGTGGTGCCCGCGGCGCGCACCCGCTACCTGGCCGAGATCTCGGACACTGTGCGCGGCTACAAGAAGCGCGCCCGTGCACAGGCCCGCTTGGCGCGCGAGGTGCAGCAGCTCGAGTCGGCTGCCCGCATGCTGATGGCAGAAGGCGCTGATGTAGGCGCGGCCGAAAGCGCAGCCGCCGCCGCGCGGCAACTGGCCAGCCAGCGGCAGGAGCGCCTGGATGCCGACGCGCGCAAGCTGCTGGCCCAGTGGCCCGAGATGGTCAAGGCCTACGCGGGCGACGAATACGTGGTGAAGGTGCGCGACAAGGAAATCCGCACCGCGCTCACCACCAAGAGCCTCTCGGGCACCACCATCCGCAAGGTGAGCCTGCCCCAGTACGAAGACCATGGCGAGACGCTCAAGTGGCTGATGCTCGACAACGTTCCCGGCAGCTACCCCTACACCGCCGGCACCTTCGCCTTCAAGCGCGAGGGCGAAGATCCGACCCGCATGTTCGCCGGCGAGGGCGATGCCTTCCGCACCAACCGGCGCTTCAAACTGGTGTCCGAAGGCATGCCGGCCAAGCGCCTGTCGACCGCGTTTGACTCGGTCACCCTCTACGGCAACGACCCCGACCTGCGGCCCGACATCTACGGCAAGGTGGGCAACTCGGGCGTGTCGGTGGCCACGCTGGACGACATGAAGGTGTTGTACTCGGGCTTCGACCTGTGCGATCCAACCACCTCGGTCTCGATGACCATCAATGGCCCGGCGCCGTCGATCCTGGCGATGTTCATGAACACCGCCATCGACCAGCAGGTCGACAAGTTCAAAGCCGAGGTCCTGGAAAAAGAGGGCCGCGAGCCCACCGATGCGGAGCTCGCCAAGATCCGGGCCTGGGCCCAGGCCAATGTGCGCGGTACGGTGCAGGCCGACATCCTGAAGGAAGACCAGGGGCAGAACACCTGCATCTTCTCGACTGAGTTCAGCCTGAAGGTCATGGGCGACATTGCCCAGTACTTTGTGCAGCATGACGTGCGCAACTTCTACTCGGTGTCGATCTCGGGCTATCACATCGCCGAGGCCGGCGCCAATCCGATCTCGCAGCTGGCTTTCACCCTGTCGAACGGTTTCACCTTCGTCGAGGCCTATCTGGCCCGGGGCATGCACGTCGACGACTTCGCGCCCAACCTGTCCTTCTTCTTCTCCAACGGCATGGACCCGGAGTACACGGTGCTCGGTCGCGTGGCACGCCGTATCTGGGCGGTGGCCATGAAAGAGAAGTACGGCGCCAATGATCGGTCGCAAAAACTCAAGTACCACATCCAGACTTCAGGCCGAAGCCTGCACGCGCAGGAGATCCAGTTCAACGACATCCGCACCACCCTGCAGGCGCTGATCGCGATCTACGACAACTGCAACTCGCTACACACCAACGCCTTTGACGAGGCGATCACCACGCCCACCGAAGACAGCGTACGCCGGGCGATGGCCATCCAGCTGATCATCAACCGCGAGTGGGGCCTCGCCAAGAACGAAAACCCCAACCAGGGCGCTTTCATCATCGAAGAGCTGACCGAGCTGGTCGAAGAAGCGGTGCTGGCCGAGTTTGAGCGGATTGCCGAGCGCGGCGGCGTGCTCGGCGCGATGGAGACCGGCTACCAGCGCGGCCGCATTCAGGACGAGAGCATGCATTACGAAATGCTCAAGCACACCGGTGAGCTGCCTATCATCGGCGTCAACACCTTCCGCAACCCCAAGGGCGATCCGACACCCGAGACGCTGGAGCTGGCCCGCTCCACCGAAGACGAAAAGCAAAGCCAGCTCAAGCGGCTGCGGGACTTCCACGCCCGCCACGCCCAGGCGGCGCCGGTGCAGCTGGCGCGGCTGCAGCAGGCGGTGATCGAAAACAGCAATGTGTTCGAGGTACTGATGGACGCGGTGCGCGTCTGCTCGCTCGGACAGATCACCAACGCCCTGTTCGAAGTCGGCGGACAGTACCGGCGAAACATGTAGCCCTGTTAGATCTACCGGGGGAAGGGCCTAAAACACGGGCCTCAGTCGGCCAGCAATGGCCCGGGCACCCCCTGAATGCACCGGTTCCCCCTACATTCGGCCCCTGGGGAGCAGGCGCTTCCCTTTTGGTCGAAAAGGGGAGCGGGTGCCATCCGACGAATACATTCTGGAGACCCAAGGCCTCACCAAAGCCTTCAAGGGTTTCGTAGCGGTCGACCGGGTAGACCTGCAGGTGCGCCGTGGTGACATCCACGCGCTCATCGGCCCCAATGGCGCCGGCAAAACCACCTTCTTCAATCTGCTCACCAAGTTCCTGCAGCCGACCCGCGGTGCCATTCATTACCGCGGTATGGACATCACCCACGACACGCCTGCGCGCACCGCGCGCCGAGGCATCGTGCGGTCGTTCCAGATCTCGGCGGTGTTCCCGCACATGACCGTCCTCGAGAACGTGCGCGCAGGCCTACAGCGTGGGCTGGGCACCTCCTTTCACTTCTGGAAGCCTGGGCCCTCCCTGCACAGCCTGCACGAGCGGGCGCTGCAGCTGCTGACCGAGGTCGACCTGCAGGATTTCGCTGACGAGCTCGCCGCCAATCTGCCCTATGGACGCAAGCGCGCACTGGAGCTGGCCACCACCCTGGCCCTGGAGCCCGATCTGATGCTGCTCGACGAGCCCACCCAAGGCATGGGCCATGAGGACGTCGGCCGCGTCACCGAGCTGATCAAGAAGGTCTCCACCGGCCGCACCATCCTCATGGTGGAGCACAACATGAAGGTGGTGTCCTCGATCGCCGATCGCATCACCGTGCTGCAGCGCGGTGCGGTGATCGCCGACGGGCCGTATGCGGAGGTCTCCCGCAACCCGCAGGTGGTCGAGGCCTATATGGGTGCCGCCGCCGGCGCCCTGGACGCGCTGCAGGGAGCGCACTGATCATGGGCCAGACCTTGCGCCCGAATCCGCACCCGAGCCTGCAGCAGACGCAGGATCCGTTGTGGGGTCCTGCGCCGTTGGGCGACGCATCCTCGCCGCCTGCGTCAGGCGCTACTGCCCGCGAATTACTGCGCCTCACCGACCTGCACGCGTGGTACGGCGAGTCGCATGTGCTGCACGGGGTCAACCTGAGCGTGCGCGAGGGCGAGGTGGTGTCCCTGCTCGGGCGCAACGGCGCCGGCCGCACCACCACCTTGCGGGCCATCATGGGTCTGGTGGGTCGCCGACGCGGGTCTATTCGCGTGTGCGGCCAGGAAGCCATCGGGCTGGCGCCGCACCAGGTGGCGCGCCTGGGGCTGGGCTACTGCCCCGAGGAGCGCGGCATCTTCGCCAGCCTGAGTACGCAGGAAAACATGCTGCTGCCGCCGGCTATTGCGCCGGGCGGCATGGCGGTCACCGAGATCCACGCCATGTTCCCCAACCTCGCCGAGCGCGCCAATAGCCCGGGCACCCGACTGTCGGGCGGAGAGCAGCAAATGCTGGCAGTGGCCCGCATCCTGCGCACGGGCGCCCGGCTGCTGCTGCTCGACGAGATCTCCGAGGGCCTCGCACCGGTCATCGTACAAAAGCTTGCCGAAGTGATCCTGCGGCTCAAGGCCCGTGGCTACACCACCTTGCTGGTGGAGCAGAACTTCCGCTTTGCCGCCCCCCTGGCCGACCGCTTTTACGTGATGGAGCGCGGCGCGATCGTGCGCGAATTTCGCCAGGACGAACTGCAGGCCAACCTGGGCATGTTGCAGGAGTTTTTGGGCGTGTAGCGAATGGGGGCTCTGCGAGTGCAGGGGCCTGGCAATGGCTCCCCTTGTCACCTGCACCTTCACTTGCTTCTCCACCACCCCTCTCTCTCCCCCCGCTCTCCCACCCCTCGATACCGCTCACTTCGTTTTCCACTCTCTCTCCCCTCTCGCTCCCCACCCGTCCCGCCTCGTCCCTGCGTTCAGCCCTGAACCCTCCCTTCTTCCCTTCGATCCACCCAAGGAGCCCCCCATGAACAACACGACACGTGCGGCCACCCTCGCCCTGAGCCTGGGCTTCATCAGCCTCCTCAGCGCCCTGTGTGCGGCTCCGGCCGGTGCTCAGCCGGCGCAGGGCCCGGTGCGCATCGGCTTCATCACAGACATGTCCAGCCTCTACGCCGACATTGATGGTCCCGCCGGCGCCGAGATGGTGCGGATGGCGGTGCAAGACTTTGGCGGCAAGGTGCTCGGGCGCAACATCGAGGTGCTGAGCGCCGACCACCAGAACAAGGCCGATGTCGCCAGTGCCAAGGCCCGCGAGTGGATCGACAAAGACGGCCTGGCCATGTTGGTGGGCGGTACCAGCTCAGGCGCCGCGATCGCCATGGCCAAGGTGGCGGCCGAGAAGAAGCGTCCTTACTTCGTCATTGGCGCCGGGTCGTCGCGCCTGACCAACGAGGACTGCTCGCCCTATACCGTCCACTACGCCTACGACACGGTGGCCCTGGCCAAAGTAGCCGGTACCGCGCTGGTGAAGGCAGGCCACACGCGTTGGTACTTCCTCACCGCCGACTACGCCTTCGGCCACTCGCTCGAAGCCGACGCGTCTGCGGTGGTCAAGGGCAACGGCGGCACCGTGGTGGGGGCGGTACGTCACCCGCTCAACGCGTCTGACTTCTCCTCCTTCCTGCTGCAGGCCCAAGGCTCGAAGGCCCAGATCCTCGCCCTGGCCAACGCTGGCGGCGACACCATCAACGCGATGAAGGCGGCCAAAGAGTTCGGCATCACCCAGGGCATGAAGGTGGCCGGTCTGCTGGTCTTCATCAACGACGTCCACAGCCTGGGGCTGGCAACGACCGAGGGCCTGCAACTGGCCGACAGCTGGTACTGGAACCAAGACGATGCAAGCCGCGCCTTCGCCCGGCGCTTCTTCGAAAAGTACAAGCGCATGCCCTCCTCTCTCCAAGCCGCCGACTATTCGGCGACGACGAACTACCTCCAGGCGGTGAAGGCGGTCAACACCACCGACGCCAACACGGTGATGGACTACCTGCGTAAGACCAAGATGTCGGACTTCTATCACCGCAACGCCAGCCTGCGCGCCGATGGCCGGGTGATCCACGACATGTCCCTCTACCAGGTCAAGAGCTCGAAGGAGTCGACCACGCCCTGGGACTACTACAAGCTGGTGTCCAAGCTCAGCGGTGACATGGCCTTCACCCCGCTGGCCGAGTCCAAGTGCGCGCTGGTGAAAAAGTGAGGCCGGGGGCAACCTCACTGCGACAACATGGAAATTTTCGGCATTCCCCACCAGGCCTTCCTCGGCCAGCTGATGCTCGGCCTCGTCAATGGCGCGTTCTACGCCATGCTCTCGCTGGGCCTGGCGGTGATCTTCGGCCTGCTCGACATCGTCAACTTTGCCCACGGCGCCCTCTACATGCTGGGCGCGTTCGTCGCCTGGCTGCTGCTGGACTGGCTGGGGATTAACTACTGGCTGGCGTTGGTGCTGGCGCCGCTCCTCGTGGGCGCGCTGGGGATGCTGATCGAGCGCCTGCTGATACAGCGGCTGTATGGGCTGGACCCCTTGTACGGTTTGCTCCTGACCTTCGGCCTGTCCCTGATCCTCGAGGGGCTGTTGCGGGAGCGCTTCGGCGTCTCCGGCCAGTCTTACCCGGTGCCCGAATTGCTGCAGGGCGCCACGAACCTGGGCTTCATGACCCTGCCCAATTACCGGGCCTGGGTGGTGGTGGCCTCCCTGGTCGTCTGTTTGGGCACCTGGTTCCTGATTGAGCGCACCCGGCTGGGCGCCTACCTGCGCGCCGGAACCGAGAACGCCAAGCTGGTGCAGGCCTTCGGGGTGAATGTGCCGCTGATGGTCATGCTCACCTACGGTGCTGGCGCCGCACTGGCCGCGCTGGCAGGCGTGCTGGCGGCCCCCATCGTGCAGGTCACGCCGCTCATGGGCTCCAACCTGATCATCGTCGTCTTTGCGGTGGTGGTGATCGGTGGCATGGGCTCCATCCTCGGCTCGGTCGTCACCGGCCTGGGCCTGGGTGTGGTGGAGGGTCTGACCCGCGTGTTCTACCCCGAGGCCTCGAGCGTGGTGGTATTTGTCATCATGGCCATCGTGCTGGTGCACAGGCCTGCAGGTCTGTTTGGAAAAGAGGCCTGACATGAAGCGCCTATCGGATACCGCCACAGACCGCGCCCTCACCCGGGCTACCTACGCCGGCCTGCTGGCCCTGGCACTGGCCGCGCCCTTTTTAGGCCTTTACCCGGTGTTCGTGATGAAGCTGCTGTGCTTTGCGCTCTTCGCTTGCGCCTTCAACCTGCTCCTCGGGTTTACTGGCTTGCTGTCCTTCGGACACGCAGCCTTCTTCGGCTTTTCCGCCTATGTGACTGGCTGGTGCATCAAGAGCCAGGGCTGGACCCCCGAGGTCGCGCTGCTGGCGGGCATGGCGGTAGCGGCGCTCCTGGGACTGGGCATGGGTCTGCTGGCCATCCGCAGGCAAGGCATCTACTTCGCGATGATCACCCTGGCCCTGGCGCAGATGGTGTTCTTCATCTGCCTGCAGGCGCCCTTCACCGGTGGCGAAGACGGGCTGCAAGGCGTTGAGCGCGGCGCCCTCTTCGGCCTGCTGCCGCTGCAGGACGACCTCACGCTGTACTACGTGGTGCTGGCCGTCTTCCTCGCCTGTTTCCTGGCCATTGGCCGCATCGTCACCTCGCCCTTCGGGCAGGTGCTCAAGATGATCCGTGAGAACGAACCGCGCGCCATCTCCCTGGGCTACGAGGTGGACCGCTACAAACTCCTGGCCTTCGTTCTCTCGGCGGCGCTCTCAGGTTTGGCGGGGTCGCTCAAGACCCTGGTGATGGGCTTTGCCACGCTCTCGGACGTGCACTGGTCCATGTCCGGGGAAGTCATTCTCATGAGCCTGCTGGGCGGGGTGGGCACCCTCTTCGGCCCGGTGCTGGGGGCGGGCATCGTGGTCGGCCTGCAAAACTTGCTGGCCGACAAGGTGGGCGCCTGGGTGACCGTGATCATCGGCGCGATCTTTGTCCTGTGCGTACTGGCCTTCCGAAAGGGAATGGTTGGCGAGTTGATCGCCTGGCGAGAACGGCAGCGTTTGGCGGCGCGGGCCTGAGTCAGACCGCGGCCTCGGCTGTGGCCGTGGCCGTGTCCTTGCCCACACCGGCCTGCGCGCGCCAGGCCGCCAGCACCACCTGGCTCGGCCCGAAGGTCAGCTGCCTGCCCTCGGCCAGCCACAGCAGGTAGTCGGCCTCGGCCGCCAAGGCCAGGTCGTGAGTGGCAAAAACGAGCAGATTGACCTCGCGGGCCACCCGCCACATGCGGCTCGCCACCGCCTGGGAACGGGCCGCGTCAAGTGCGGTGGTTGGCTCATCGAGGAAGAGGCCGGTCGAGGCCATCGCCTGGGTGGACTGCAGGGCCCGCGCCAGAAACACGCGCTGGCGCTCCCCACCGGACAGGCCGCAGGCCACATCGCTCGCCTGCGGCAGGCGATCCAACCCGCCCGACGTGGTGCTGGGCCCAGTGCCGTCGGCCCAGGCGTCGTACACCACACGCCGGCGTTCGGGTGGCAAATCCAACTCACTGAGCAGCCAATCCGGGCCTGCGCCCAGCGCTGGCCGGCCCAACAGGATGTTGTCGCCCACAGTGCCGCCAAACAAATACTCCTTCTGGGACAAATAAACGTTGCCAGGCATTCGATCGCATGGAAGGCCCTCGCGCCAGACGCCGCCCTGCGTCGGCCGGTACAAGCCGCAGAGCAACTTGAGCAGGGTGGACTTGCCGGCACCAGAAGCGCCGATCAAGCCCAGGGTTGCACCCGCCGGTAATTCGAAATCGAGGCCGCGCAGCACCCACTGGCCCTCTGGCGCCCTGAAGCTGAGATCGCGCACGGTCAGGGCGGGGTAGGCCTCGGAGTTCGCTCTTTGGTGAGCCGAGTTCGCTCCCGAACCGCGCACAGCGCAGGGTTCGGCATCGCCCCCCCGATCAGTGGTCGGCGCGTCCACACGCAGGGTCTCCCAAAAGGCCGCGCCGGCCCGCCGCGAGGCCTGGTAGACGACCCGCCGCTGGATCAACTGGGCCATCTGACGTAACTGGCCAGACAACTGCCTGAACAGCAAATTCAGAATGACCAACTGGCCAATAGAGAGGCGACCCTCCATGGCCTCCATCGCGCCCAAACCCAAAATAGCGGCCTGGGTCAGCCGCTCATAAGCCAGACCGGTCAGGTTGCGACGCAGGACCCCCTGGCTGTGACGGTCCACCGCTGCGTCGTGCCCTTGCCGCTCCCCCTGCCAGCGCCGCAACCACGCGTTCCACGCGCCATGCGCCCGTAGCGTCGGCGATCCGGCAAACGCCTCCTGCGCGGTGGTGGCGAGCTTGTCGCGCAGTGCCCGCACCGCCCGCGCGGCATCGCGCAGGGGGCTCTGGGCGACCAGGAGCAACAGCCCATAGGCCAAGCTCATCGCCAGCACCATCGCACCGAGACCGGCATGTACCAGAAGCAGGGCCGTGGCGGTGACGCCCGCCCCAACGCCCAGCGCCACCCGGCCCACCGCCCAGTCGATGAGAAAGCGGACTTCGCCGCTGCGTGCCGCATACCGCTCCTGCACCAGGCCTGGCGGGAGCGACTCGAGATCCTGATAGCCAAGGCGGGCCAGGCGCGCCAGAAAAGCATCCTCCTCCCGCCCAGTCACAGCCTGGCTGATGTGAAGCAGAAGGCGGTCATTGAGCCAGGCAAACACCAGCTCACAAAGATGGAAAAACAAGAAGGCGATCAGGACTGCCACCAGCGTGGCCATCGCCCGGGTGTGAATGACCCGGTCAAGGATCAGACCGACGGTCAGCGCCGGCATGAGCGCCACCAGGGACAACAAGGTGGCCAGCACGGTGCAGGCCAGGCGCTCGCGCTGCCAGCCGACCAGACCAGGATCAGGGGGCTGTCCGCTGGCGATCACCGATGCTCCCGCAGCGCCTCGCGCCCCAGACGGATAAAGGGGTCTAGCCAAATCTCCAGCGGTAGCCTGCGGCCGACGACGACATCGGCCTGCACCTTCATGCCGGTGCGCAGCGGGGGCAGGCCAGCGGCCAAGCCCGTGGGATCGGCAGCCTGAGAAAACGCCGCCACCACGGTGTAGTCGGCGATGCCCTCGGGGGAAGGCAGGGGCTCGCGGATCAAGCGCAGCACCTGCGCGGGCCAGGTGCCATGGACGGTGTAGGGAAAGGCATCGAACTTCACCTCCACCGCCTGCCCAACCTGGACAAAGGGAAAGTCTTCGTTGCGCACCCGCAGTTGGATTTCGTAGCGCGCCGCGTCTGGCGCAATTGCCATCAGCCGATCGCCCGCGCGAAGGAGGTTACCCGCCAGCTGCGGCGACATCTGCTCGATCACACCGTCGATGGGCGCCTCGACTGCGCCGCCGGCATGAAGCTGTCGCAGCCGCAACCACTCACGCCGCGCAAGCAGGTAGGACTGCTGAGCCTCCTCGCTGCGTCCGGCCCAGGTGCGGCGCTGGTCTGCCAGCAGCAAGGCCTGGGTCGCACGGCGTCGGGCCAGGTCTTCGGCGGCGCGCAGCACGCGGGCCTCCGCCAGTGCGACCTGCTCCTGCGACTCGACCAGCTCCTGCCGCAGCGTCAGCAGTGCCGTCTCGGAGAGAAAGCCCTCGAGCGCCAACTTCTCATGCCTGACCACCTTCTCCCGGGCCAGGGGTAGCAGGGCCAATGCGCGCCTGCGCCCAGCCTCCTCGACCGCCAGGCTTGCCTGCGCCTCCGCCACGTCGCGCTCCTGCGCCAGCCGCTGCGCGTGGCGCTGCGCGCGCTCCGCCTCGACGCTGCGTGCAACGGCCAAGGCGATGGCTTCGTCATCGTGCTCTGCCGCCTCCTGCGTCGCCGCCCCCGGCTGCCGGTCGGCGGCGCCGGCATACGCGCGATGAAGCGCGGCCGCGCGCACCCAGCGAAGCCGGGCCTCTTCCAGCGCAGGCAGAGAAGGCTCTGGCGCGATGGTGACGAGCCGCTCGCCACGCCGGACACGGTCGCCGTCCTTGACATGCACCTGCGCGATGCGACCGGCCAAGGGCGCCCATTGCGGGCTGGCCAGTTCGGTAGCCAAGACCACCCCGGGCGCACGGACCACCTGGTCGATGGGCAGCCAAGCCGCACCCGCGACCAGACCAGCCAGCATCAGCGCCAGGCTGATCCAGACCAGGTGCAGCAGGCCGGAGGGACGCTTCATGCGGCTTGCGCGTCCGCCGAAGCCCGCAGGCGTAGCGCCAGCACATCCCCCTGATGGCGGTATCCGCGCAGCGCCAGCAAGCGACAAGTCCGCGGTGTCTGGATTTCGCCCGAGGTCCCGAGGTACACGCCTTCGAATCCGTGGCTGGCGGCCAGGCGCGACAGGCCCTCGAACAGCGACAGCCCCACCCGGCCGCCGCGATGAGCGGGGTCCACGTAGAAGAAGCTGCTTTGCAACAAACGCCACTCCAAAGGCGCCAGCCATGCGGGGGCGGCTGCAATGAAGCCGGCCAGTTGGCCGTCTCGCAGGGCCAGCAAGGCGGCGGGGCGCCCACCGGGATCGGGTCTGAGCGCCTGCGCGATCAGGCGATCAAGGTCGAGTTCGATCGGCCCCAGACCCGTGCGGCCGCTTTCACGGAAGAAGGCCTCGGCCTGACGCCGCAACTGCCGATAGAGTCCGGCCTCGACTTCCTGGCGTGATGCAATCGGACGCAGACCCGCAGGCAGTTCTGCAGCACGGGGTGGCGGACGCGGACCGTTCGGCAGGCAAAGCGCCTGCGTGCACAAACCGAGATGCTGCGTCCCGATCCTGCGAAAACCCCGCCGCTCGCAGGCGCGGCGCAAGGCATCGAGCCGCTGGGCGCCAAAGGTGATCAGGAAAACGTCGACCAGTTGCGGGCTGCGCCGGGCGGCCTCGACCAGGGCGTCGACGAGCAGGGCGCTGGCAGACCGCAAAGAGCAGGCCACCGAAGGATCGACATACAGGTGCCGGCAGCGCAAGATTCTCTGCTCTGGGTCGACCTCATAGCCCCCGTATTGCGCCAGCGCGAAGCCCTGCACCTGATCCCGGCCCTCGCCCTCGCCCTCGCCCTCGCCATCGGCATCGCACTGGGGCGATCGAAGCAGCAGCACCAGCCACAGGTGCGAGCTCAGAATCTCGTGCAGCCAGGCCTGTAGGCGCGCCGCGTCCGGGCCGTGTTCACTGAAAGCAGTCGTCGGCAGGTAGCGCGTAAAGAGCCGGCTCACGCAGGGGAGGTCTTGCGGGCCTGCCGCGACGACCGAGAGGCCGCCAGCCGTGCGGGGCACCAGGTTCTCATTCCAGCGGGTCATCGGGGTGGGACGAATGGGCGCTCAGGGAAAGGGCACCATCCTGGCCAGGCGCTCCGGACGGATCAGGGCGGCGAAGCCACGCGAGAAGGCGCAGTCGAGGTTGAAGTGAGAAGCGTTGTCCAGATGGAGGAAGGCCCGCGGGCTCAGCACGCGCACGCACCAGATCCGTCGATGGAGCACGGTGGTCTGCGCGATATAGGCCAGCAAGGGACCAAAGCGGCAGTGGACTGAGGCGGCGAACGCCTCGTCGCTGGGAGAGCAGGTGCCAACCTCGGGGGCACCCAAGCGGGCGATGGCCTTGGCGTCGGCGTCGGCGTACTGCGCTCCAGCCAGGAGTTCGCGCGCCGTTTCCATGGTGTTGCACTCGATGAAATAGCGGTGATAGCGGTCGTGCACCAGAGCCTCGGCGCCGGGTTCGGCCATATTGGTCAAGAACACATGGCTTTGCCAAAGCTCTCGCAGCGCCCGATCGGCGGCAGAGCCAATATCAGCGGTACAGGACAAACCGACGCAATAACGGACTGGCCCATCCGGCTCGCCGCGATAAACCGCCAGCACGATGGCCGCCGCGACCTCACCCAAGGACAGCTCGATGAAACGCAGCTCTCCGCGCTGGCCGAGATGCTGGGCCAGCAGGCTACCCAGCGGACACAGGCCGGCCCGTGCAGCCAGCGTGACATCGCGGCCACCTGCGCCCACCAGCCAATAGCGCAGCAAATACTGTCTCTCCACGAACTCCCGCATCGCACCCTGCAAGGCACAGGCCAAATCGAAGTGAGCGGCACAGCCGGTCGTGTCCCGGTTGGGCAGGTAGGGGGAGTCCTCCTCCAGGCCCGGCCCGCCGACAGAAAACAGCACGGTGGGCGCCGACACCGCGCGCCACTCCGGCAGCAGGACGACAGGGCTGAGACGGAATGCATGCTGCCGCAAAAGGCTGAGGTGATCGGGCTGGCAGGTCTGCGCCAGGGCGTGGTGCAAATCATCGACCAGGCTCTCGCCAGGCTCGTTCTGGCGGCAAGCGTCCAGCGTTCCCTGCGCTTGTCCGCGCACCTCGTGATAGAAATGCCGCCGCTCAAAATACTCGCCCAGCGTGCGGACCAGACTGTCGGCAGCCAGGCCCGAGCCGCTGGCGCTGGCACCCGTTCGACTCGTGGCCCAGGCATAGCGCGGCCTGCGTGTGCCCAGGGTGGCGTCGAGCACCACCCGGGCCGGCTGGCTCCATCCATCACCGGGGAATCTCAGCATGGTGTGCTCAGCATGGCTTGGCCGGCTGCCCCAGAAACTGGACCACCATGGGCAGCAGCTGTGTGGCATCGATCCCCAGGCGGGACGCCACGCGGCAGTCACTGAAGCCAGCCCACACCCGACTGGCCAGCCCCACGGACTGGGCCTGCTCGGTGACACGCTGGTACATGGAGCCCACCTCCATCTGGGCAAGTCGAAATCCGCGGTAGCGGTACTTGAAGAGGGCTTTGTCCAGATGCACCGCGTAGAGAAGGGCGAAGGCGGGCTGGCCCAAGCTGCCAGCGGCGTCCCCGGAGAGCGCCGCCAGGAGCGCGGAGGCATCGGCGCGCACCGGCAGCGGACTCAGGCTTCGGCTGAAGGGAAGGACCTGGAAAACATCCTGTCCCACAGGCCAGTCTGCGACTGCATGCGAGGTCCGGCAGACAAAGGGAAGCACCGGATAAAGGGCACCGCCTGAGGGGTAGGGCATGCGCGCAGCCCCGGGCTGCGATGGCTGCGAAACCAGGGTGCGGGCCAGCAGGTCCAAGACATCCGCGAACCCGAGCGGTGCTGGGTCGAAGCGCGCAGGCGAGGGCTGACGCCATGCCACGCCCTCCCCGACCACGGTATCGATGCGGATGCGCTCTCCGCAACCGGCCACGTCTGACTCACGGAAGACGAGGTTCGCGAGGTGCGTATCGGAAAGGTGGGTCAGTCGTACGGCATGCCCCAGTTGTGGCAACAGCGCGTAATGGGCGTGCGCATTGAATGCCAGCACGTCCAGACAAACAGCTTCGTCCGCCAACTCAGAGTAGCGCTGGTGCGCCAATGCCGGCCGTGGATTCATGCGGACTGCTCCGACAGCAACTGAAACTGGCAATCACATCCTGGCCAGTGGGCCGAAGCCTGCTGGGTCATGGTGAGTCCGTCGATCAGCAACTCACGGCGCACGGTGACTGCATCCTGGAGCAAGGGCTGCGGTGACAAGGCGGTGAGGCTCTCGATCAGATGAACCAGATAGGCAGCGGCGACCGTGCGGTCGGCAGGCCGCAGAAGACGCGCGCCCGGTGCTCGGGAATTGCTGCCCTCGAAACCCCCAAGCAGTTTGGCCAAGGCATGGGTGCCAGGCGTCTTGGCGCGGGCCCGCCCCTCCCAACCCATGTCACAGAAGTGGCAGGGGGTTCCTTGCGAAGGGACGTAGAGCGTGCTGATGCACAAGGCGCGCAGTCGAAACCAGACGACGAGGCCTGCCGCCTCGGGAATCTGGCGCAGACAACGGTGGAAGGCCTGCGCCGTGGGCTCGTCGTAGTCTTCCAGCAGCAGCAGGCACAGTTCGGGACCGCCCCCCTCGTGAGGCGGTGGCGTGCTGGTGGCGTTGAGGTCGGACGGCAGGGAAAGGTGCCGAAGCATCAGGGGCAGCACCTCGCGGCACTGCGACTCAAACTCCGTCGCGATAGGCTCCCCCCTTGAAAATACGGTCAAACAGGACAGCCGCGTCCCCAGCAAGCCCAAATCCTGGAGCACACCGTGTGAAGTGAGGAAGGCCAGGGCGCTGTCGACCGGCAGACCTTGGGACAGCAGCTGCGCCTCCAGGCGCGCTCGGACGATGTGGGGGCGGGTACCGCCCGCGGAATCGTCGGCCAGCCAGCGGAGGAAGGAGGCCAGGGGAGCGGACGCGAGTTCAATGATTCGGCGCGAAGTCACCAGCAGAGGGCCATCGGGTCGGTCCTGGAGATGAAAGGGGTGGACGCGAAAATTGTTCATGTGACGCCTTTGCCGGGCGCAGGCCAGAAGACCCGCGCCCGGCTGGGTTCATCAGGCGTCGTTCGCGCCGCAGCCGCCACTGCCGCTGCCACCGCACCCGCCGCTCCCACTGCCACTGCCGCCACAACCGCCACAGCCGGCGGCGGCAGAGTCACCGCCGCCATCACCGCCACCGCCCTGCGGGCTGGCTGGCATCGGGGACTCGTAAACGACTTTTCCGAATTCAATCTGCTGAACACTCATCAGAAATCTCCCTTTCGAAGTCAAACGTGCCGCAGGGCACGTCCTTGCGCGACATGCGCAAGCCTGGAATGGCTGCTCCAACGGCAGCAGCGGTCAATGTCCGAAAAAAACCTGGTATTCCTGCGGCGCTGGTGTGGTGGCAGCCCAGTGCCAAAAAAAACTTGCGTCCTGCACCAGTGCATCCAGAAGGGCTTGCTGAAAAACGCCGGAGCCGGTGAGAAAGCCATGGCCATTGACCAGGGTCTCCAGCGCCACCCGGAGGTCGGGGGCCATGGCCTGGGGGTGGCAGTGGCCAGCATGAAATGGCGCCTCGTACCACTTGGGCGCCGAGGACTCTGCCTCTGGCGGAGCGAGTTCCTGGCGGATGCCATCGACCCCTGCGCACAGCAGCGCCGCCAAGGCCAGGTAGGGGTTGGCCGAGGCGTCGGGAAACCGGATTTCAAGGCGGCAATCCTGCGGCCCGTCGAAGTGGGGCACGCGGATTGCGCAGGTACGGTTGTGAAGGCCCCAGCCGGCAGGGCGCATCAGCGAGTAGAAGTGATTGAGGCGCTTGTAGCTGTTGACAGTGGGGTTGGTCAGGGCATTGAGCGGCCGCAGATGGCGCAGCACACCCGCAATGAACCCCAGAGCGGTTCGGCTGAGTCGCATTTGCCCAGAGGGCGCATCGGCGTCAAAAAAGACGTTGCGCCCATCGCGCCAGAGCGAGAAGTTGATGTGCATGCCATTGGACTCGGCGTAGGCCTGGGGCCGCGGCATAAAGGTGGCTGTCATGCCGCCGGCGATGGCCTCTGTGCGGACCATGTGCTTGACCAGTTGGATCTGGTCGGCCGCCTGGCGCAGGCCGACCGGTGCCAGCGCGATCTCCTGCTGACTGGGACCGGCCTCATGTCCGTGGTGGGTGGCGCCAATACCCAGCGCAGCGATACGCCGGCCGATCGCCTCGCGCAGCGGTGCGAAGGCGTCCGTGGGCCCCAGGTGGTACTGCATCGAGCGGTGTCCGACCCGATACCCCGTTCCGAACTCGGCGGCGTTGTTGTCCCACCCATCTTGACTTTGGATCTCGACCAGGTTCTGGTGCATCGAGGTCGCAAAGCGGATGCCCTTGAAGAGGTGGAACTCGAGCTCGATGCCCACACGGGCTTCGTCGGCCAGGCCAGTGTCCCGCAACCAGGCCTCGGCGCGGGTGGCGACAGCGCGCACGTCCTTGGGGTAACTGCCCAGGGCCTGGCCAGGGAGAACGGGCTGGGCAAAGGTGAACCGATGATCCCCAGCCAGGCCGTCGACAAACACGGACTGCGGATCCGCAATCAGTTGAAGGTCGGAATTGGCATCACTTTCCCAGCCCGGAATGAGCGCGCCAGACACGCTGGCACGCGGCCACGGGCTTGTCTCGGAGGGCGGGGCCTCCCCCAG
>JAURKV010000049.1 GCA_030831585.1 Ramlibacter sp.
AGGCGCTCATTTCAGCGCGGCCACCGAGTTCGTCGATGAACAGTTGGTCCAGCCAAGGCTTGTAAATCTTCAAGCTGGGGTTGGTGAGCAGACCGTAGCGGTAGAAGCGCTCGATGTCGTTGCCCTTGAAGGTTGAGCCGTCGCCCCAGATGTTGACGTCGTCTTCCTTCATCGCGGCCACCAGCATGGTGCCGGTCACGGCGCGGCCCAGGGGGGTGGTGTTGAAGTAGGTGATGCCACCGGTGCTGATGTGGAAAGCGCCGCTTTGGATGGCGGCCAGGCCTTCGTGGGCGAGCTGCAAGCGGCAGTCGATCAGGCGGGCTTTTTCCGCGCCATACGCGCTGGCCTTGCGCGGAATTTCGTCGTAGTCGGGCTCGTCGGGCTGGCCAAGGTTGGCGGTGTAGGCGTAGGGCAGGGCGCCCTTTTGCTTCATCCAGAGCAGGGCCGCGGAGGTGTCGAGGCCGCCGGAGAAGGCAATGCCGACCTTCTGGCCGATGGGGACGTCTTCAAGAATGGGCGACATGATGCGGGTGTCCCGGCGATCAGACGAAGTGGCAGATGTAGTGGTAGGGCTCGGTCACCCGGATCTCGAACTTGGAATTGCCCGGAACAGAAAACTTCTCGCCAGGGCCAGAGGACTTCCAGTCGGACTCGCCGGCCATGCGCCACTCACAGCGGCCCGCCACGCATTCCATGATCTCGGGGGCGCCGGTACCGAAGGTGAGGGTGGAGGGCAGTACGACACCGACTGACTTCTTGGTGCCGTCGGGGAAGGTGATGCCGTGGCTCACGCACTTGCCGTCGAAGTAGACGCTGGCCTGGGTGTTGACGGTCACGCCGTCGATGTGGGTGGTGCTCATAGATGTGTCCGTTAATGGACCGCACGCACCTCAGGCGCGCGCAGCGGTAAACCGCACATTTTAGAGGTGACGGGCCAGAGGGCCGGGCCGGGGGGACTGGCCGGGCCCCTCAAGCTCGCTCAGCGCCAGTTGCCGTTATGCCGGTGCCAGCCGTGGGCGGGCGGTACCGGGTAGGCCATGGGCGGGGGCAGCGCGGCGGTGGGGTAGCTGGCGAGCACCACGCCCGCCGGCACCGCGCTGATCGGCCGAGCCGGAATCGACATGGGCAGCGTGCCTGGGCTGGTGGAGGGCATGGGCGGCACGAGGGGGCTGACCTGCACCCGCAGGTTGGGGCCCGGGTCCTGCGGGGTTTGCACCCGGTACTGGCGGCCAGCGTACTCGTAGGTGACGTCGTAGCCCACGGTACGGCTTTCATAGACGGTCTGGTTGCTGCAGACGGTCTGCTCTTGGATGCGGGGCCCGGGTTGACCCTCGATCCGGTTTCCCAGCATGGCGCCGCCGACCACGCCGGCGAGGGTGGCCAGGGCGCGGCCGTCACCGCCGCCAAACTGGTTGCCGATCGCGCCCCCGGCGACCGCACCCAAAACGGCCCCTGCGCCGGACTTGGGTTGATCGACGGACACCTGCTGCGTGGTGCAAACCTGGCGGGGTACCGCGATCTGCTGGACGATGGCGACGGTGGAGAGAACGCGTGCCACTTCTTGAGCGTGAAGAAGGGGGCTGGCCAGTGTGAGGCCGACTGCAGCCAGGGCGAGGAGAGGTGACTTGTTCATGGACGGGTTCCTGGTGGAGGTGAAGGGGTCCGCAGCTTCAACGGTCTCGACCCCGACCGGGTTGACGGCAGGCCCGATGCGGCGCGGGTAAACCCACGGTAAAGCCTGGCGATGGCGTTCAGTCGGCCGGCCCCATCAGCCCCGCCCCACGCGTGCCAGCCAGGCTTGTGCGTCAAAGCCCACGGTGATGGCGCCGGCGCCCGGACCCCACTCCACCACGGGTCGTTTGACGACGCTGGCCTCTCGGAGCATCAGCGCCCGCGCACCGGCGGCGTCCTGGGCGGCCAGTTGGGCGGCACTGTCCAGCTTGCGCCAGGTCGTACCCTTCCGGTTGAGCAAGAGCTCCCAGCCAGCGGCCCGGAACCAGGCGTCGAGGCGCTCGGGCGGGACGCCTTCCTTCTTGAAGTCGTGGAAGCGGTAGTCGACGCCCTGCTCGGTGAGCCAGGCGCGTGCCTTCTTGACGGTGTCGCAGTTGGGAATGCCGTAGACGATGACCATGGGCGCATCTTAGGTCCAACGCGCCCCCGGCCCTCCCCGCCCAGGGCTTGTTGGCCCTGGTCGCTGCGCAGACGCCCTTCGAGGGCCGACAATCACCCCCCATGGATACCCTGCAAGACTGGCTGGCGCACTGCGAGCGCCTGCATCCCAAAACGATGGAGTTGGGGCTGGACCGCGTGCGCGCGGTGGCCGACCGCATGGGCCTGGGCTTTGACTGCCCGGTGATTACCGTGGCCGGTACCAACGGCAAGGGCTCGACCTGCGCCATGCTCGAGGCCATCGCCCTCGAGTCGGGCTGGCGCTGCGGGGTGTACACCTCGCCCCACCTAGTGCACTTCGAGGAGCGCTGCCGCCTGGGCGGCGAGATTGCCACCGAGGCGGCGCTGCTGCCGCATTTCGAGCGGGTGGAGCAGGCCCGCCAGGGGGTGTCCCTGACCTATTTCGAGTTCACCACCCTGGCTATCCTCGGCCTGATGGCCTCCAGTGGCCTGGAGCTGGCTATTTTGGAGGTCGGTTTGGGTGGCCGGCTGGACGCAGTGAACCTGATCGACGCCGACTGCTCCATCATCACCAGCATCGACCTCGACCACCAGGACTACCTGGGCCCAGACCGTGAGTCGATCGGCCGGGAAAAGGCGGGTGTGATGCGGGCCGGCCGGCCGGTGGTGGTGAGCGACCCGGTACCTCCGCAATCGGTGGTCACCATCGCTGAGGGCCTGGGCTGTGACCTGTGGCTGCTCGGTCGTGACTTCAACTTCTCGGGTGACAAGCAGCAGTGGGGCTGGGCTGGTCGCGGCCGCCGCTACGCGGGCTTGGGCTATCCCGCGCTGCGCGGCGCCAACCAGCTGCTGAATGCCTCGGGCGTGCTGGCGGCCTTTACCGCACTGCGCGACCGCCTGC
>JAURKV010000050.1 GCA_030831585.1 Ramlibacter sp.
CGCGCACCATCGACGAAGACCAGTGGCAGTGCGCCAACCGCGCCATGAGCTGGCTGTGGACCGAGTACGGCATGAAGAAGGTCCCGCCGCGTGAGCGCAAGGAAGGCGAGAAGCCGCGGGTCAACATCATCGGCCCCTGCTACGGCACCTTCAACAGCCCCAGCGACATCGCCGAGATTCGCCGGCTGGTGCAAGGCATCGGCGCTGACATCAACCTGGTCTTTCCCCTGGGCAGCCACTTGGCCGAGGTCTCGCGCTTGGTGGAGGCCGACGTCAACATCTGCATGTACCGCGAATTCGGTCGCGGCCTGTGCGAGCTCCTAGACCGCCCCTACCTGCAGGCGCCCATCGGGCTGCACTCGACAACACTTTTCCTGCGCAAGCTCGGTGAGCTGCTGAACTTGGATCCCGAGCCCTTCATCGAACGCGAAAGACACACGACCCTCAAACCTCTCTGGGACTTGTGGCGCTCGGTGACGCAGGATTTTTTCTCCACCGCCAGCTTTGCCGTGGTCGCGACCGAGACCTACACCCGCGGTATCCGCAACTTCCTCGAGGAGGAAATGGGCCTGCCTTGCCGCTTCCATGTGGCACGCAAGCCCGGCGAGAAAACCGACAACGCCCGCGTGCGCGAGTTGGTGCATAGCAAGCCGCCTTTGATTCTTTTTGGCAGCTTCAACGAACGCATGTACTTGGCCGAGGCCGGCGGCGCCAGCCCGATGCGGCCAGCGTTCATCCCGGCTTCCTTCCCTGGCGCGATCATCCGCCGCCACACCGGCACCCCTTTCATGGGCTACAGCGGCGCGACCTACCTGGTGCAGGAGGTCTGCAACGCCCTGTTCGACGCGCTGTTCCACATCCTGCCGCTGGCCACAGACATGGACCGTGTCGATGCCACGCTGGCGCGCGGCATCGCCGGCGCGCCCGATGTGCCCTGGGACGAAAGCGCACAGACGCTGCTGCATCGCCTGGTGGCCAGCCAGCCGGTGCTGGTGCAGATTTCGGCCGCCAAGCGGCTGCGTGACGAGGCCGAGCGCGGTGCGCGCGACCAGGGCAGCGAGCGTGTAGAGCCCGCCCACGTGGAGCGCGCCGGCGTGTCGCTGGGTTGGGGCTCGAGCCTGGCGGCGGAGGTGGCGACATGAGCCGCACCGTCAGCAGGACAGGAATGCAAGGCATGTCGTGGCATCCCGCCACGGCCACCCAGGTTGCGCGGGTTGGGCGCAGCGCAGGCCGTGAGGCCTTTTTCTAAAAGGAGCAGTCGCATGTCGAATCGGACATCTATTTCCGGCCTGACCGACGAAGAGGCTCAGGAGTTCCATCAGTACTGGACCCAAGGATTTGTGGGATTCGCGGCTGTCGCCGTGATCGCCCATGCCCTGGTCTGGGCCTGGCGGCCCTGGTTCAGCTGATTCGAACCGCTAGCTAAATCAAGGAGTCGATCATGACCCAACCCTTCGCTCACGCACGCAGGACGCCCGCCCCCTCGGTGGACCGCAGCCTGCTGATTGTTTTCGTTCCCTGCTTCGTGGTGCTCTTTTCCGTGGCGCTGCTCGGCCAGTTGGTCGGGCTGCACTGGAAAGGCTGGCTGCCGGGCGCAGAGAACATGGACAACGTGTTCTCAGGGACCCGGGCCGCGGTCTACACCCTCTTGTCTCATATTTCCTAGGAGTTACACCATGTGGAGAGTCTGGCGTCTTTATGACCCCCTTCGCGCGATGGTCGTGCAGGGCATTTTCCTGTTCGGTCTGGCAGCAATGATCCATCTCATTCTGCTCAGCACGAACAAGTTCAACTGGCTTGACGGTGCCAAGAAGGCCCCGGCCGCAGCGGCGCAAAACGCCCCGCTGCCGGCAGCTACGCCCAAGTCGTCCTGATCCGGCGATAGCCCCCGGGAGCTGTCTCCAGACGTGGTGATCTGGCACAGCCCCCGCGGCGTACGCCCCGAATTGTTTCCATTTCCCTGAGGCAGGAGAGCCCTATGGCTATGCTCAGTTTTGAGAAGAAATACCGAGTCCGCGGCGGGACCCTGCTTGGCGGAGACCTGTTCGATTTCTGGATGGGCCCGTTTTACGTTGGCTTCTTTGGCATCACCACGATGTTCTTCGCCCTGCTTGGCACGGCGCTGATTCTGTGGGGCGCCTCGCAAGGGCCCACCTGGAACCTCTGGCAGATCAGTATCGCACCACCGGATCTGTCCTATGGCCTGCGCGCCGCGCCGCTCATGGAGGGTGGCCTGTGGCAGTTGATCACCATTTGCGCAATCGGCGCATTTGGCTCCTGGGCCCTGCGCGAGGTCGAGATCTGCCGCAAGCTGGGCATGGGCTATCACGTGCCCGCAGCGTTCAGCGTGGCCATCATTGCCTATGTGACCCTGGTCGTTGTGCGCCCGGTGCTGATGGGCGCCTGGGGCCATGGCTTCCCCTACGGCATCTTCAGTCACCTCGACTGGGTGTCGAACGTCGGTTACCAGTACCTGCATTTCCACTACAACCCGGCGCACATGATCGCGGTGAGCTTTTTCTTCACCACGACCCTGGCCCTCTCGTTGCACGGCGCCTTGGTGCTGTCATCGACCAACCCGCCCAAGGGCCAGGTGGTCAAGACCCCCGAGCACGAGGACACCTACTTCCGCGACATCGTCGGCTACTCCGTGGGCACCCTAGGCATTCACCGCCTGGGCCTGTTCCTGGCGCTGGCGTCTGGTCTTTTCTCCGCCCTGTGCATTGTGATCAGCGGTCCTTTCTGGAGCCGCGGCTGGCCCGAGTGGTGGGGCTGGTGGCTGAACCTGCCGATCTGGTCGCAGTGGCCGCTCCAATAAACCGAGGGATTTTCTGATGGCTCAATACCAGAACCTCTTTACCACCGTGCAGGCCACCGGGCCGCTGCACATGGGCGTGCCCCTGGGGCACGGCAACAGTCCCCGCACCGGACAACCCTGGATCAATTACTGGGCCGGCAAGCTGGGCAACGCCCAGCTCGGTCCGATCTATCTGGGCGGCCTGGGACTGGCGTCCATTATTTTGGGTACGCTGGCTTTCAACATCATCGGCTTCAACATGCTGGCCCAGGTCGGCTGGGACCCGGTGCAGTTCGTGCGCCAGCTGTTCTGGCTGGCGCTGGAGCCGCCGCCGCCCCAGTACGGTCTGTCGCTGCCGCCGATGAACCAGGGCGGCTGGTACATGATCGCCAGTCTCTTCCTGCTGGCCTCGGTCATGCTTTGGTGGGCGCGTACCTACCGGCGTGCCCGCGAGCTGGGCATGGGTACCCATATTCCATGGGCCTTCGCTGCAGCGATTTGGCTGTTCTTGGTGCTGGGCCTGTTCCGTCCCATTCTCATGGGCTCCTGGAGCGAGGCGGTGCCCTACGGCATCTTCCCGCACCTCGATTGGACAGCCGCTTTCTCGCTGCGTTACGGCAACCTGTTCTACAACCCCTTCCACGCGCTCTCGATCGTGTTCCTCTATGGCTCGGCCCTGCTGTTCGCGATGCACGGCGCCACCATCTTGGCGGTCGGCCGATACGGTGGCGAGCGTGAGATCGAGCAGATCGTCGACCGCGGTACTGCCTCGGAGCGCGCCGCCCTGTTCTGGCGCTGGACCATGGGCTTCAACGCCACGATGGAGTCCATTCACCGCTGGGCCTGGTGGTTCGCAGTGCTGTGCCCGCTCACCGGTGGCATCGGCATCTTGCTGACCGGCACCGTCGTCGACAACTGGTACCTGTGGGCCATCAAGCACGGGGTTGCACCGATGTATCCGGACGTCTTCCCTGCCGTCTCCGATCCCTCCCTGGGAGTCAAGCCGTGAGCCACGCCATGACCCGAACCCACACGCTGATGCGTTATGGCGCGCGCCTGCTGGCCGCTGCCTCCGTCCTGCTCCTGGCCGCCTGCGAGCGGCCCCCGATGGAGTCGGTCCAGCACGGCTATCGCGGTACCGGCATGGTGCAGGTGGTCAATCCCAGCACCATTCCCGCCCGCATCGAGGCCAACGAGGTGCCTGTGGCCCTTCCCGCGGTGCCGGCCGATGGCCCCAAGGCCAAGCAGGTGTACAAAAACGTGCAGGTGCTCGGCGACCTCAGCGCCGCCCAGTTCACCCGCTTGATGGCCTCCATGACCACCTGGATCGCCCCCGAGGAAGGCTGCGGCTACTGCCACAACCTGGCCAACTTCGCTGAAGACAGCAAGTACACCAAGGTGGTGGCGCGGCGCATGATCCAGATGACGCAGCACGTGAACGAGGACTGGAAGTCCCACGTGGCCGACACCGGCGTGACCTGCTGGACCTGCCACCGTGGCCAACCGGTGCCCGCCGCTGTGTGGTTCAAGCCCGATACGACGCTTGCAGGCGCCGACTTCATCGGCGACCGCGCTGGCCAGAACGAGCCGGCCGCCTCGGTCAAGCTCGCCTCCTTGCCCAGTGACCCGTTCACCCCGTACCTGCTGGGTGATCTGCCTATCCGGGTCGGTGGCACCACCGCATTGCCGACGGGCAACCGGCAGTCCATCAAGCAGGCCGAGTGGACCTACAGCCTGATGACGCATATGTCGGCCAGCTTGGGCGTGAACTGCACCTACTGCCACAACACGCAGAACTTTGCCAAGTGGGAGGGCGGCCCCCCCCAACGTGTGACCGCCTGGCATGGTATCCGCATGGTGCGCGACCTCAACACGGCCTACATGGAGCCGCTCACCCCGGTCTTCCCGGCGCACCGCAAGGGCGAGATGGGCGATGTCGCCAAAGCCAACTGCGCCACCTGCCACCAGGGTGCCTACAAGCCTCTGAACGGGCAGTCCATGCTCAAGGACTTCCCCGAGCTGTCTAAGGCCGGCACCGCTGTCCCTGCGGTGGTCGCTGCCCTGGCGGCCTCCGCGCCGGCCGCTGGCAAGGCCACGGCCAAGCCGGCCCGCTAAGCGTCGCGGGGTCTGCGTTGACCAGTGTCGGCGCAACCCCCAGCGCGGGCGAAGCCGCCACTCGCGAAGTGGCCGGTGTGCTTGCCGTATTGCTCGTCGATCACCTGCCCCGGCATCGCGCCTGGGCTTGGTTGCGTCTGGCCCAGGGCCCCTCGGCACTGCGTGACTTGCCGGGTCTGCGCTTTGCCAAGGTCATGGGCAGCGGCGAGGGCGGCGGCTTCCGTATCCGGCCCAGCGCCACCCATCAAGGGCTGCTGTGCGTCTTCGACGAGTTGTCCCAAGCCCAGTCCTTTCTCGCCAGCCCGCTGACCGATGCGTACCGCGAACGTGCGCGCCAATGGTGGAGTGGCCTGATGGCGGTCAGTGCCGCCCGCGGCAGCTGGGACGGCTGCGCCTGGGCGGCAACGCCCGCGGCCGCACTCGTCAACCCGGGCATGCTGGCGCCATCGGGGACCGGCGCGATGCTGCAAGCCGAAGGGGCTGACGCGCCGGTGGCGGTGCTCACCCGGGCCAGCATCCGTCCGCACAAGGCCATGTCGTTCTGGCGCCGTGCGCCGGGCACCGAGCGTGCGCTGGCCGAGTCGCCAGGTTGCGAGCTGGCCATTGGGCTCGGTGAGGCGCCGCTGCTGCGCCAGTGCACCTTCAGCGTCTGGCGTGACACCCCGTCGATGGAGGGCTATGCACGCGGTGGCGCCCACGGCCGCGCCGCGCAGTTCGCCTGGCGAGAGGGCCATTTTTCGGAGTCGCTGTTCGTCCGCATGCGGGTGCTGGCGTCGGCGGGCGCCTGGCCCATGCCGGGAGGGGTGCATGTCGGCTGATCGCGTCGTCGTCGTGGGCGCCGGGATCGCTGGACTTACCAGCGCCCTGCTGTTGGCGCATCGCGGCTTGCAAGTCACGGTGGTGGATGCCGCCAGTGAGCCCGGCGGAAAGATCCGCCGCGTGATGGTCGACGGCGCCCCGATCGACAGCGGCCCCACGGTGTTTACGATGAAGTGGATCTTCGACGGCATCCTCGACGCCGTCGGCACCCGCCTGGACCGCGAGCTGGTCACACGGCCGCTGCCGCTGCTGGCCCGCCATTTCTGGGACGAAGGCGGCGAGCTCGACTTGTTCGCAGACCCCGCCGCCGCGTTCGACGCAGTGGCCCGCTTTGCGGGACTCGCCGAGGCAGAGCGCTTCCGGGCTTTTTGCGCGCAAGCGCGAGAGGTCTATGACACGCTGGAGGGGCCCTTCATCCGCTCCACCTCGCCGACGATGACCCGCATGGTCGGTGACCTGGGCCTGCGCGGTCTGTCGGTACTGAGTCGCTTGGGCCCGATGAAATCCCTGTGGAATTCGCTGGGCCACCACTTCAGGGACCCACGCCTGCAGCAGTTGTTTGGTCGCTATGCCACCTACTGCGGCTCCTCGCCCTGGGAGGCGCCGGCGACCCTCATGCTGATCGCGCAGGTCGAGATGGACGGCGTCTGGTCGGTCGACGGCGGGATGCACGCGCTGGCACAGATGATGGCGCGCCTGGCGCGCGAGCGTGGCGCGCAGTTCCGGTGGGGCGCCCGCTGCGAGCGCATTGAGCTCACAGGAGGGCGCGCCAGCGGCGTGCTGCTCGAGGGCGGCGAGCGCCTGCCCGCTGACCGGGTAGTGTTCAATGGCGACATCGCCGCGCTCGCAAGTGGGCTCTTGGGCGACCCGGTGCGCCGCGCCGCCCCAGCAGTCGGTCAGCGCTCGCTGTCTGCGCTGACTTGGTCCATTCACGCGCCGACCGAGGGCCTCGCGCTCGACCGCCACAACGTCTTCTTTCGCAGCGACTACCGCAGCGAGTTCAGCGATATTTTCGAGGCCGGCCGCTTGCCCCGGCGGCCCACCGTCTATGTCTGCGCCCAAGACCGCGGGCAGGACGGCCCGCAGGCCGGCGCCCAGCGGCTGCTGTGCCTGGTGAATGCCCCGGCCATTGGCGGGCGTGGCCTGATTACCTCGGAGGCTCTGGCCGAATGCGAATCCACGACTTTTTCCCTGCTTCATCGCTGCGGCCTGGCACTCTCGCCGCAGCCGCACCAGGTGGTGCGCACCTCGCCCGAGGATTTCGACCAGCTGTTTCCGGCGACCGGGGGCGCACTCTATGGCCAGGCCACCCACGGCTGGATGTCGGCGTTCGCCAGGTCGCCCTCGACCAGCCCGGTGCCAGGCTTGTTTCTGGCGGGGGGCAGCGTGCATCCGGGCCCTGGCGTGCCAATGGCAGCGATGTCCGGGCAGCTGGCGGCCGCGGCCCTGATGGGCAGCCTCGCTTCGACCAGCCGGTGGCGTCCGGTGGCTACCTCTGGTGGTATGTCGATGCGCTGAGCGACGATGGCCGTTTCGGCCTCACGCTCATCGCTTTCGTTGGCAGCGTCTTCTCCCCCTACTACGCCTGGGCGCAGCGCCGCGGCCCCGCGCCTGCCGACAACTTCTGTTGCCTCAACGTCGCCCTGTACGGGCCGCAGCGTCGGTGGACGATGACCGAGCGCGGCGCACGCTGGTGCGAGCGAGACGCGCACCATTTCCGTATCGGCCCAAGCGCGCTGCACTGGGACGGCAGCAGCCTGACCATTGACATCGACGAGGTGGGTGTCCCTATTCCGCAACGGGTCCGCGGGCGGGTGGTGCTGCACCCGGGCCGGCTGTTTCCGTTCACCACGCGCATCGATCCGGTCGGCCGGCACCGCTGGGGCCCGATCGCGCCCTCGGCCCGTGTCGAGGTCGACCTGGACGCGCCGCGCCAGCGCTGGCAGGGGCAGGCTTACCTGGACTCGAACGAGGGCGAGGAGCCCATTGCCAAAGCCTGCCGCGAGTGGGATTGGTCGCGCAGCACTTTGCGCGATGGCAGCACCGCGGTGCTCTATGACGTGCAGAACCACGATGGCAGCGATCACCTGCTGGCCCTCCGGTTCGGGCGCGACGGTAGCGTCACGCCCTTTGAAGCGCCCCCGCGCCAGCCGATGCGACCCACCGGATGGCGGGTCGCGCGCCGTATGCGTGCGCCGGGCCCGGTGCAAGTGCTGCACCAGCTGGAGGACACGCCCTTCTACCAGCGGTCGGTGCTTCGCAGCGAATTGCTGGGTGAGACGGTGACCAGCTTCCACGAAACCCTGAACGTCCCGCGCCTGGTTTCGCCGGTGGTTCAGGGCATGCTGCCTTTTCGCATGCCCCGGCGGGGGTGAGGGTGGGGCGGGGATCGATGCGCTGTGTCGCTCTGCCGGGACAGCACTCGGGAAATCCCCTAGTGAATAGAAGGTTACAGGGCTGTCAATTCATATTGACTATTAGATGTGTCAACATAAAATGACAGCAGCCTTCGACCATTCCGGTTGGCGGCCACCCGCGTGCGGGTTCTGCACGAGCGATAAATCTTCCAAGGAGAAACATGATGTCCGACAAAGACAAAGTGTGGCCCACCGGCTTGACCGAGGGCGAATCGGAGGAGATCCACCGCAACCTCATTCAGGGGACCCAGATATTCGGCATGATCGCGGCCTTCGCGCACTTGCTGGCCTATATCTATTCCCCTTGGATGAAGTAAGGAGGCCAGTCCATGATCTACGGAAAAATGTGGTGCGTGGTCAAGCCTTCGGTGGGCATCCCCATCTTCATCGCCGCCGTCGCTGTTGCGTCGTTCAGTGTCCACCTGGCGCTGACGTTGAACACGACCTGGGTGAAGAACTTCCTGAACGGTGGTCAGAAAGTCGTGGCAACTGCCGCGGCCGAAGCGCCACCAGCGGCCGCCAAGAAGTAACCATCGCCTTGATGGCGAGGCCGGTGGCGTTTGCTGCCGGCCTCTTTCCTTTCTCTCTTCTTGCCCAAGGCGTTATCGGGCCATGAGCATTTCAAAACCCCCAGGCGACTCGGCCGCCACAGCGGGGTCGAATGTCGGTCGTCGTGCTAGCTGGCTCGCCACGCTGGGCCCGCGCTTTCTTCCCTTTGCCGACGCAGCCTCGGAAGACCTGCCGCTGTCCCGACTGCTGCGCCTCTCGCTGTTCCAGGTGTCGGTGGGCATGGCGCTCACCCTGCTGGTGGGCACCCTCAATCGGGTGATGATCATTGAAATGGGCGTGCCCGCCGCCTTGGTGGCGATCATGGTCGCATTGCCCATTCTTTTTGCCCCGCTGCGCGCGCTGATCGGCTTTCGCTCAGACCACCACCGCAGTGAACTCGGGTGGCGTCGCGTGCCCTATGTCTGGATGGGTACCCTGCTTCAGTTCGGCGGTCTGTGCGTGATGCCCTTCGCACTTCTGGTGCTGGCCCGAGCCGGTGCCTCCGCCAGCGTGCCGCCCTGGGTGGGGCATGGGGCCGCCGCCATCGCCTTCTTGCTGGTGGGCGCCGGCCTGCACACTGTGCAGACCGCGGGCCTGGCCCTGGCGACCGACCTAGCGCCGTCGAAGGACCATCCCAAGGTGGTGGGCTTCATGTACACCATGCTGCTGGTGGGAACCATCGGCAGTGCGGTGATCTTCGGAGAGTTCCTGTCCGAGTACACCCCCGGTCGGCTGATCCAGGTCATACAGGCGGCGGCGGTAGCGACCGTGGTGCTCAATGTGCTGGCGATCTGGAAGCAGGAGAGCCGAAGCCGTCTGCGGCGTCCGCGCCCCCGGCAGGCCGATGACCCGAGCTTTCGCCAGGCCTGGGAAGCGCTGCGGCAGCGGCCGCAGGCCCTGCGCAAACTGGCCGCTGTCGGCGTTGGCACATTGGCATTCAATATGGAAGATGTGCTGCTCGAGCCCTATGGCGGCGAGTGGCTGGGCCTGGGCGTGGGCCAGACCACTTGGTTGACAGCCACGCTGGCCATGGGAGGGCTGATCGGCTTTGCCTGGGCCTCCCGGGTCTTGGCCCGCGGAGCTGACCCTTGGCGCATGGCCAGCGCCGGTGCCTTGGTGGGCCTGCCAGCCTTCCTGGCCGTGATTGCCTGCGCGCCTTTGCAGCAGCCCGTGCTGTTCGTGGTGGGCACTTTCCTGATCGGCCTGGGCGGGGGGCTTTTCGGCCATGGCACACTCACTTCCACGATGCAGATGGCACCCGCGGGCCAAGCCGGGCTCGCCCTCGGTGCTTGGGGTGCGGTGCAGGCCACAGCCGCAGGCCTGGCGATTGGTGCCGGCGGGGTTCTGCGTGACCTGTTTGCATCCCGCTGGGGTTCCCTCGCCGGCTACGAGGCGGTGTATCTGCTTGAATTGATGCTGCTGGTGGTGACGCTGGCCCTCATGGTCCCGATGCTGCGCCGCCCCGGTGTATCGGCGGCGACCCCTTGATTTACCTTGGAGACGAGACGATGCAAATCCACCATATCCTGATTCTGATGTTCGTGGTGTTTGGCCTGTTCATGCTGGCCAACTGGTTTAACCGACCAAAGAAGTAAATGGGCTCGGCCCCGAGCGAGGGCCCGAGTTCTTGCCTTGGTTCATGTAGCGGCCCTCTGCTCGCTACGCGGTTTCGCTGGCGCGCGCGGCGCTCTTAGGGGGCAGGTCGCGCGGCAGTCGGCAGGCCTGCGCCACGCATGCGCCTGCGAGCCGGGTGTTCGCGCCGTTCGCGCTCGCGGCGCTCGAGCAGGCCCAATACCCACTCCACCCGCTGCGTCAGGGGGCGGTTGGGAAAACCACTGGTGAGGGCCGTCGCGCCAGGTTGGATATGCCGGAGGTGGGCCTCGCAGCCTTCAATCAGGAATTCAATCGCTGGCAATGGCGGGGCCGGATTGACCTCCGCGCGAATCCATCCCGCCTGGGTCCAGGCACCGGCTAGCAGCACTAGCTTGCGTGCCGTGCCCACGACGGTTCGTTGCTTGATGCTGTCGCCGCCTTCGCGTCGCAGCTGGTGCCCGATTTCTGCGTAGATTTGGCTGGCCGCCAGGATGGCCGCGCGGCAGTCGGACGGTAAGGCGCCGATGCCTGGCTGGGCGCCGGTGTAGAGCCGATCGGCCTCCTGCAGTAGGCGCGCCACCACCGCGCCGATGGCTGGGGAGAACGTCGGCGCGCGCAGCCAGGCCTCCGGGTCCAGTCCGGCTTCCCGCAGCCAGTTACGAGGCAGGTAGAGCCGGCCATTGCGCGCATCCTCGCCGACATCGCGCGCGATGTTGGTCAGTTGCATCGCCACGCCCAGCTCGCAGGCCCGCGCCAGCGTGCTCGCCGAGCGGGCACCCATCACCCAGGCCATCATCGCGCCGACGGTGCCAGCGACCCGAGCGCCGTAGGCATGGACCGATTCCACGGTGTCATAGCACCGACCGGCGGCATCCCAGGCAAAGCCCTCGACCAGCGCGTCGAGCAGGTGACGGGGGAGATCGGTCTGTTGCACCAGCAGCGCCAGGGCATGGTCCTCCAGGCAGTCGGAGGGCGTACCCGCGTAGATCTGGTTCAGACGCTGTCGCAGGATTTGCACGGCCGCCGGGCCACCCCCAGGCTGATCGACCAGATCGTCGGCCACACGGCAGAAGGCATAGAGCGCGATCGCGCCGGCCTGCACCCGAGGCGGCAACAGTCGGCTGGCGGCGAAAAAGGTGCGCGAGCCGCCCTGCATCATGCGGGCGCAAGCTTCAAGGTCGGCGTCGGCCAGGTGGTGCGTCGCCTCCGGTACAGCGGCTTGCGTGAGGGGCCCTTCGCCTGCGCCCCCGTGGGTGTGGCGTTCACTGGGCATGGTAGGCCTCGACTGAAGGCAGCACCGACATCAGCGCCTTCGCCGACATCAGCACCCCGGGCACACCTGCGCCAGGGTGGGTGCTGGCGCCGACCATGTACAGGCCGTTGACGTCTTCGCTGCGGTTGTGGGGCCGGAACCAGGCGCTTTGCAGCAGCAGTGGCTCCAGACCGAAGCCTGCCCCCTTGTAGGACCACAGGCGGTCCTGGAAATCCAGTGGCGTGACCACCCTCGAGGTGACGACCCGCTGTGACAGACCTGGCAGCACGGTCTCCTCCAGCGCGCTACAAATCGCGCGGCGGTAGGTTTCTGCATGCTCCGACCAGTCGGTCCCGGAATCCAGGTGGGGCACCGGCGAGAGGGCATAGAAGGTGTCGCAACCCACTGGCGCGAGCGAGGCGTCGGTGGCAGTGGGCCGATGCAGGTACAGGCTGAAGTCCTTCGAGAGGTGCTTGCGCTTGAAGATGTCTGCCAGTAACTCGCGGTAGCGGGGCCCGAGGACCATCATGTGGTGAGGCACGTCCGTGTATTGCCCGCGGACGCCGAAGTACCAAACGAAAAGACCCATCGAGTAGCGCCCACGCGCAATCCGACGGTCGGTCCAATGGCGACGGTGCTGCGGCGCCACCAGGTTTTTGTAGGTCCAGGCCGAGTCGCCGTTGCTCACCACGATATCGGCCGGGATGAATTCGCCTGTGGCCAGCTCCACGCCACGCGCGCGGCCTTGCTCCACACGGATGCGGGTCACCGGGCGCATGCACTCGACATGCACGCCACGCTCGGACAAAAGGTCCACCAGGCCGTCGATGATGGCACCGGTACCGCCCATGGCCGAGTGCACGCCCCACTGCTTTTCCAGTGCATGGATCAGGGTGTAGGCGCAGGTGACAGAGAAAGGATTGCCTCCGATCAGCAGCGGATGGAAGCTCATCACGATCCGCAGCTTGGGGTGCTTGAGGTACTTGGCCACCAAGCTGTGCAGGCTGCGCCAGGCCTGCATGCGCAGGAAGTCAGGGATGGCCGCGATCAAATGCCGAATCGAATCGAAGGCGGTGGCACCCATGCCCTCGAACCCCAGCACGCGGGCTCGATCGGCGGCCTGCATCAGGCGGCGAAAGCCCGGTACATCTTCGGGCGAGAAACGGGCGACCTCGGCCTCCATGGCTGCGGTGTCGCCGCTGTAGTCGAAATGCGTTCCGTCGTCGAAACGGATGCGATAGAAGGGCGCCATCTGCCGCAGGTCGATATGCGCGTCCATACGGCGTCCACACAGCGCCCAGAGTTCCTCGAGAAGAAAGGGTGCGGTGATGATGGTCGGACCGGCATCGAAGCTGAAACCGTCCTGCCGGAACATACAGGCGCGGCCCCCCGGGGCGTCCTGCTTTTCCAAAATGCGTACGTTCCAGCCGCTGCAAGACAGGCGGATGGCCGCGGCCAGGCCGCCGAAGCCACTGCCGATCACGACTGCCGTGGGGGCACCCGGGCCAACACGTGGTGGCGTGTCACGTTCCTCGGCGGCGCGAAATGCGTTCATGGACGATCTCCGCTGGCGCCCGGCATGGCTGGCACGGCGGCAGCTGCGACAGCCGGCGCAGCTGCCGCCGCCGGAGTTCCCATTGCCCAGCCCCACAGCTTTTGCAACGGCAGTGGGAACATCATGATCAGGTGCTCCACGATGGCCAGGCCCAGCAGGGCCGCCAGCAGCACCCAGCCGGTGGTGACCTCGACTGCGCCACTGCGTGCCTGGCCGACCAGCCACAGCCAGCTTCCGCTCGCCACGGCGATAGAGCCCCAGAAGAACAGGCTCACCCGGCCACGACGGAAGTAGCTGCCCAGGTATTTCAGATGGTCTGGCAGGTACTGCTCGCCGACCTCCGGAACGCCGAAGTAAAGATTGAGTTTGGCCGACAGGCGCATGCACCAGAGCAAGGCGAAAGTGCAGATGGCCACATGATTGGGCTGCCCCTGCTGCATCAAAAGCAGCACGCCAAAGTTGGCGAGCAGCGCGAACTCGTGATGCAAGATGGCCTGCAGGGATTCGCGAAAACGCACGATGCCAGGCGCACCGGGCGTGAGCGGCTCGCGCCGCGGCCCGGTGATCCAGCCACTGAGAAAGGCCAGCTCGTGCCAACCCCACATGACGATGACGCTGGCAAAGCCCAAGTAAGCGTTGGCGACATCGGGGGCGTGCATGCTGTGGTGGGCGCCCCAGAGGCTGCCGATACCCAGAACACTCATGCCCGCCATGCGCCAACGGAAACTGCGCACGGGCCGGCGCACCAGCCAAAGGATGGCGCCCGTCCCGAACCACCAGGCGAACAGC
>JAURKV010000051.1 GCA_030831585.1 Ramlibacter sp.
CTGGTGGGGGACTCCGCGCATGTCATGCCGCCTACCGGGGGGCAGGGTGGCAACACCGCGGTGCAAGACGGCTACTACCTGGCCTGGAAGCTGGCCGCCGTGCTCAAGGGCCAGGCCGGGCCCCGGCTCCTGGAAAGCTTCGACACCGAGCGCCGTCCCTATGCCGAGGTGGTGTGCACCTGGCAGGCCGCCAACCTGGCCGAGCACCGTCGCTTGGAGGGCGTCGCCGAGGTACTGGGGCGGCCGATGGACCACGCCACCATGATGTTCGGCTACGCCTGCAAGCAGGGTGCATTTGTGCCCGACCCTGCAGCGCCGACCGATGAGTTCGAAAGCCCCGACCACCCGAGCGGCCGGCCGGGCGCTCGCGTGCCCTATGCCGAGCTGGTCGGCCTCGAAGGCCCGCTCCAGCCCCGCAAGCTGCTGGGGCCCTGGTTCATGGCCTTCTCCGCTTCGGCCGAGGGCCATGCTGCGGCCCAGGCGGCGGCAGATTCTTTTGGTGTGCCGATCAAAGCCTGGCAGGTTGCCAGCGTCGCACCCCTCGGCGCCGAGGGTCACGACACCGTGCTGGTGCGACCGGACGGCATGGTGGCCTGGCGCGGCTCGCCACGGGGCGTGGAGTCCGCGCTCGGTTTCGTGCTATGCCGCTGAATCGTTAGCGCGTGGGTATGTTCCTGGTAACAGGTGCCACCGGCCGGGTGGGCCGCGCTGTGGTAGCCGATCTGGCAGCCCGGGGCTTGCCGGTGCGCGCACTGGCCCGACGCGCCAGCGAAGCCGTCTGGCCGGCCGGGGTGCAGCCTGTTGACGGTGACCTGGCCCGTCCTCAGGTCTTGGACGCAGCTCTGGCCGGCGTCGAGGCCGTCTTCCTGTTCACGCCGATGGAAGGGCCGGGCGATCTGGCGGCGAGGGCGCGCCAGGCCGGCGTGCAACGCGGGGTGCTGCTTTCGTCCATCGTCACGCAAAAGGCCGACCCGCTTGAGAACCCGATCGCCGCCCGGCACCTGGCAGCCGAGCGGGCGCTGGCCGACAGCGGCCTGCCTGCGGTGGTGCTGCGCCCAGACACGTTTGCCGCCAATGCGCTGGACTGGGCGCCCTTGGTGCGGACGGAGGGGCTGGTGCGGGTGGCGCACCCGCAGTCGCGCCGGGTCCCGATTCACGAGCAGGACCTGGCCGAGGTCGCCGCGCAGGCGCTGATGTCGCATGCCCACGTGGGCCAAGCGTGGTGGCTCACCGGCCCAGAGCAGGTCTCGCAGGCCGAACAGGTGGAGGCCATCGCCCTGGCGATCGGACGGCCGCTGCAACTGGGTGTTCTGTCCGAGGACGAAGCCCTGGCCCACTGGCGTGCGCGCATGCCCGAGCAGGCCGCGCGCCGCCTGCTGGACTACCTGCGCAAATGCGTGGACCAGCCTCCGGCAGTCTCGCCGCAGCTAGCGCAGGTCCTGGGCCGGCCCGGGCGGGATTTTTCAGAGTGGGCGCAGGACCACCGCGCCGACTTCAGGGGCTGAGTGCCCCGGCTGCAGGTCACTGCAAAAGACTTTTGCTGGGGGTTTCATTCCGAAGGGCACGGTCGAGGCATATTGCTGAAATCGACAGCCGAGCGACTGGGGAAGCGCGCAGAGGAGGGCGAGGGCGATGTGGGCGAGGGCGATGTGGGCGCCGCACGCCGACTATCATCCCCCGCCAGCATCAGTCCCAATTTGCTCGGCCGTTACCAGACTAGGAGTTTTCATGTCCCACCTCACGCTCGCCCAGGCACAAACCATCATCGAGGCTGCCCTGGCCAAGTCCAAGGCACAGGGTTACAAGCCCATGGGTATCGCAGTACTCGACGGTGCAGGGCATCTGAAGGCCTTCGCCAGTGAAGATGGCGCCAGCATGTTCCGCTTTGAGATCGCCCGTGCAAAGGCTTGGGGCGCCGTCGGGATGGGCTGCTCCAGCCGCGTCCTGGGGCAGCGAGCCAAGGACAACCCCAACTTCTTTGTCTCCCTGGCGGCCACCGCGGAGGGTAAGTTTCTGCCGCAGACCGGCGCGGTCTTGATCAAGGCGGCCAGTGGCGAAGTCATCGGCGCGGTCGGCGCCAGCGGCGGCACCGGCGACGAGGACGAGCTGATCTGCATTGCCGGGGTGGAGGCCGCGGGTCTCACCGCTGGCTGATCCCGCGACGGTACAAGCCTGCCTGCGATCAAACCCGCAAGGGCTCGTTCTTCCCGCGTCGGTTCATCTCGTGGAAGACGCCCCGCAGCCAACGGTTGGCGGGGTCGTTTTGCATGCGTCGGTGCCATAGAAGTTGCACGTCGGCATGGGGTGGGCGCAGCGGGAGCTCGACCCGGCGAATGGCGATGTGCCGTTCGAGCACGGTGACGATGTCGTCGGGCACTGTGGCCACCAGATCGGAGCCGGGCAGGAGGGCTAGCAGACTCATGAAGTGCGACAGTTCCAGCGCGACCTGGCGCTGCCAGCCCTTTTCTTCCAGGAACCGGTCTAGCATATGCTCGCGTCCGTCAGGGCGCACCACCACATGACGCGCGTCCAGGTACTGGCGCCGCGTTAGCCGCTGGCCGACGGCCGGGTGACCCGCGCAAACAATGCAGGTGTACGAGGTCCGAAACAGCGCCTGCTGGAAGAACCCGGCCTTGTGTAGATCGGGGAAAAAGCCCACTGCCAGTTCAGCCTCGCCCGAGGCCAAGGCCTCGGCGGCGTCCTTGGGCGGCATGGAGCGGGTACGCAGGCCCACCAGGGGCGCTTCGCTGCGAAGCCGTCGCAGCACATGGGGCAGGAAGGCCACCTCACCGATGTCGGGGGTCAAGATGGTGAAGCGCCGCCCGTCGCGTGCCGGCTCGAAGGCCGTTTGCTGCAGGATGCGCGTCTGGATGGACTCCACCACCTCGTGCACCAGTGGGCCCAGTTCCAGGGCGCGCGGGGTCGGCTCCATGCGGGCGCCGGTACGCACAAACAGGGCGTCGTCAAACAGCGCCCGTAGGCGGGCAAGGGCGGCGCTGGTGGCTGGCTGGCTCAGGCCCAAGGCTTCGGCGGCCCGGTTGACGCTGCGGTGGCGTGCCAGCGCATCGAACGCGACGAGGAGGTTCAGGTCGACAGATCGAATATCCATACGGTGGATTTTGCCAATTCGGCTGATTCCGTTCCCGAATGGTCTGTCGTCCTCTAGCATCGGGGTCGGAGACAAGCCTTGAGCGACTTACAACACTTGCCTGGCTGCGGCTGTGGCATTGATACCCATGCCCATGTGGTGCCGGAGCACTTTCCGGCCTACCTGGGCAGCCGCCTGCCTGCCGAATGGCCCTCCATGGCAGCGGCCGAGGCCTGCCACCGCCACGTGATGATCGCAGGCAAGGTGTACCGCACCGTGTCTGACAGATGCTGGGATGCCGCCAAGCGCCTGGCCGACTTTGAGGCCATGGGGCTGAGGCTCCAGTTGGTCTCGCCGATGCCGGAGCTGCTGTCCTACTGGATGGCGCCAGCCGACGCACAGCAACTGCTTCGTTACACCAACGACCAGATCGCCGCCATGGTGGCCGAAAGCGGTGGGCGGATCCTCGGACTGGGCGCGGTTCCGCTGCAGGACATGGACCTGGCCCTGCGCGAATTGGAATATGTGGTCAAGACGCTCGGTTTCCCCGGCGTGGAGCTGGGCAGCAACATCAACGGCGATCCGGTGGGCCACCCGAGGTTCGATCCCTTCTTCGAGGCCTGTGAGGCCCTTGGCGCCTGCGTGTTCGTGCACGCCCTGCGGCCCGCCGGCATGGAGCGTCTGGTCGGCCCGGCGCCACTGCAGCAGGTGCTGGCGTACCCGGGCGACGTGGGCCTGGCCGCGGCTTCGGTCATCACCGCCAATTTGCCGCAGCGCCGACCAGGCCTGCGCATTGCCTTCAGCCATGGTGGCGGCACCCTGGCCTCGCTGCTGCCGCGCCTGGAGCAGGGCTGGCACACCTTTCCAGCCCTCAAAGACAGCATCAGCGCCTCGCCGCGCGAGCAGGCGGCGCGTCTGTTCTATGACACCTTGGTATTCGACACACCGACCCTGCGCCACCTGGTGAGCAGCTTCGGCGCGACGCAGCTGATGATTGGCACCGACTACCCCTTCAACTTCCACGACCGCCAGCCGCTCGACCGTATCGTCCAGGCGGCATTCGACGAGGCCACTTCCATGAACCTGATCAGCCACAACGCCGAGCGCTTCCTCGGCTTGTCGTCCTCCGCCCAGATCGGAGGTTCACGATGAGCTCCCCCTGGATCGAGGGCTTGCGAAGCGTCGCCCTGAACGTGCCCGACCTGGCTCAGGCCGAGGCTTTCTACACCGAGGTCTGGCACTTGGAAGTAGCCCATCGCAAGGAGGCCTCGGTCTACCTGCGCGGCACCGGCAGTGACCACCACCTGCTGGCCCTGTATGCCGGCGGGCCTGTGCCACAGATCCGCCAGGTGACGCTGCGTGCGCACAGCACCGAGTCGCTCGAGGCGGTGGCGGAGGCAGCGGTGCAGGCTGGTGCCACGATCGTCTCGCCCATCGGTCCGCTGTCCAAGAACCCCGCTGGCGGCACGGGCCTGACCTTGCGCGATCCGCATGGTCGGTTGTTCCAGGTGGTGCACGGCGATCTGCGGCATGCGCCGCAGGCCACGCAGCGTGACCGACCGGTGCGCCTGACCCATGTAGTGCTCAACAGCCATGCCGTCGACGAGACCCAGGCCTTCCTCACCGAAGCCTTTGGCTTTCGCCTGGCCGACCGCACGGTAGCCATTGCCTTCATGAACTGCAACTCCGACCACCACTCGCTGGCGGTGGGCGTTGCCGACAACGACGCGCTCAACCACATTGCTTTTCTCATGCCCGACCTGGACGGCGTGATGCGCGGCGGCGGACGCATGCGGGACGCCGGCCATCCAATTCAGTGGGGCCCGGGTCGTCACGGCCCCGGCGACAACCTGTTCAATTACTTCATCGATCCCTTCGGCATCGTCATCGAATACACCGCCGACGTGCAGCAGGTCGACGACAGCTACATCGCCCGTGGCCCTGCCGACTGGAAGTGGCCGCCTGGCCGAGTCGACCAATGGGGTATTTCGCAGCCGCCCAGCCCACAACTCAAGGAGGCCCAGCGCCGCGTGCTGTTCGTGCCGACCTGATGCCATCGCCGACTCCTGACCCTCGCCTTCCCCCTTCTTTTTCAGCTTCCCTTTCCATTCACTTTTCGAGACACACCTCCTCCGAGCATCCCCATGAAGTTCACCACCTACTTACGCGATGGCGTACCCCGCCTGGCAGCCCTCGACGGCGCCCACTTCGTTGACCTGCATGACGCCGACGCCCGCGTGCCTGCGGACCTGCGTGCGGCGCTCAAGGCGGGTATCGATCTGCCTGCAGCCGCCCGCGCCGCTATCGCCTCGCAGGCCGCACGCCACAGCCTGACCAGCGTTACGCTGGCGCCGCTGGTGCCCGAGCCAGGCAAGATCATTTGCCTGGGCCTGAACTATTTCGACCATGCCAAAGAGGGCGGCCGCGACAAGCCCGACTACCCCTGGTTCTTCTTTCGCGCTGCTTCGTCCCTGGTTGCCCATGGCGAAGAGGCCTGGGCGCCCAAGGCCTCTACCAAGTTCGACTACGAGGCCGAGCTGGCCCTGGTGATCGGCCGCACCGTGCCGCGCCACGTGAAGCAGGCCGATGCGCTGCAGTACGTCTTTGGCTACACCTGCTTCAACGACATGAGCGTGCGCGACTTCCAAAAGCGCACGCCGCAATGGACTATCGGCAAGAATTTTGACCGCAGCGGTGGCTTCGGCCCGGTGCTCGTCACCGCCGATGAACTGGCCCCTGGTGCGACCAGCCTGCGCATTCAGAGTCGCCTCAATGGCCAGGTGATGCAGGACGCCAATACCGACGACATGATCTTCAATGTCGCCGAGACGATTGCCCTGCTCGCCGAAGTGCTCACACTGGAGCCCGGTGATGTGATCGTGATGGGCACGCCCGCCGGTGTCGGCCAGGCGCGCACCCCGCCAGTGTGGATGAAGGCTGGCGACACCATCGACGTCGAGATCGAGGGCGTAGGCCTGCTGTCCAATCCCATCGCTGCCGAGCCGGTCTGAGTGAGCCCCTATGAGTGAGCCCGTGTACGACGTCGCTATTGCCGGCTTCGGCCCTGCGGGCGCCGTGGCCGCCGGGCTGCTAGGCCAGGCCGGACTGAAGGTCTACGCCTGCGACCGCTTACCTGACGTTTATGAGATCCCACGTGCGATCGCGCTCGACCACGAGATCCTGCGGGTGTTTCAGCAGCTGGGCGTCGTCGAGGCCATCGCTCCCTTCTGCGAGCCCTTCACCGACTCGGTGTTCTACGGCATGGACGGCCAGCTGATTCGTCGCATGACCATGATTGCGCCGCCTTACCCCCAGGGCTACACCCCCTCGATGGTCTTCACCCAGCCGCCGGTGGAGCGCGCGCTGCGTGATCGGGTGGCCCAGATGTCCAACGTCACCACAGATTTAGGCGTGGAGGTGATCGGCCTGGCGCAGGACGCACAGGGGGCCACGCTCACCCTGCGCCGCGGTGAAGGCCCGGGATCGGCGCAGGTCCGCGCGCGTTACGTGCTGGCCTGTGACGGCGGTGCCAGCACCCTGCGCGGGCTGCTGGACCTGCCGCTGGAAGACCTTGACTTCGATGAGCCCTGGCTGGTGGTCGACGTGCGTGTCAACCCGCAGGGCCTGGCCAAATTGCCCACTACCAGCGTGCAGTACTGCGAGCCCGATCGCCCCTGTACCTTGGTGATTGGTCCTGGTAACCATCGGCGCTGGGAGATCTCGCTCAAAGCCGGCGAAGACCCGCGGCAGGCCGCAACGCCCGAGGGAACCTGGGCGCTACTCGCACGCTGGATCACCCCGGGCGACGGAGAGCTGTGGCGCCAATCGAGCTACCGATTCCACGCGCTGGTAGCAAGTCGCTGGCGCGAAGGTCGGGTGTTCCTGGCCGGTGACGCCGCCCACATGCAGCCGCCCTTCCTGGGCCAGGGCATGTGCCAGGGCGTGCGGGATGTGAGCAACCTCGCCTGGAAACTTCAGGCGGTCCTGCGTGGCGATGTCACAGGCGCCGCCTCCGAGGCGCTCCTGGACAGCTACGGTACCGAGCGCAAGGCACATGTACGCGAACTCACCACCCGGCTCAAGGCGATCGGCGCGACGATCTGCGAGCGTGACCCAGCCAAGGCTCGTGCGCGCGACGCCCACCTGCTGGCCGAATGCGGGGGCGTCGTCAAGGACACGCCTCGCCAAGACGTGCTGCCGTGCCTCAGCTGCGGGCTGCTGTCCGGGCGTGAGCATCCGGCACGCGGCACGCTCTTCCCCCAGCCCTGGCTGCAGGCGGCCACTGGCCGACGCCGGATGGACGACGTGGCGGGTCATGGCTGGCGTCTGGTCCATGCCGGCCCAGCCGGCGTGTCCGCCCCGGCCTTCGTGACGCCGCTGGCCCTGGGGCCCGGTGGCGTGGCGGAAGCCGAAGGCGTGGTCGCCGCCTGGTTCGCCCGTCACGGCTGCCAGGCCGCGCTGGTACGGCCCGACAACTATGTATTTGGCGTCGCCGCTGATGTCGCAGGCATTCCGGCGCTACTTGACGAGGCTGCCCAGGCCCTGGGACTGGCCGAGCCCGTGCCAGCATGATCCTGTTGCCAGCGAGGCCACCTTCCCAATCCACTTCAAGATCGAGAACGAGGAGACAACCATGAAACGCCGCCAATTCACCTTCGCTACCACGGCCACTCTGGCCGCCGGCTGGGGCTCGCTTGCACAGGCCCAGCCGGCATGGCCCCAGCGGCCGGTGCGCTGGATTCTCTCCGCCCCGGCCGGCTCGGGCCCCGACATCCTGGCCCGCTTCGTTGCCGACCAGCTATCTCGCCAGATGGCGCACCCGATCACGATCGAAAACCGCCCCGGCGGCGCCAACGTCGTGGGCGCTCAGGCCGCGGCCCGGTCCCCTGCCGATGGCCACAACTTCTTCTTCGCCACCACCGCGGCTATGGTGACCAACGCCTACACCTTCAAGTCGCTGCCCTATGACCCGGTGAAGGACTTCACCCCGGTGCGGCTGGTCGGTCGCAGCCCCTTCATTTTCGCCGCCGCGGCCAACTACCCGGCGAGGGATCTGGCCGAGGTGATCGCCCGCGCCAAGGCTGCGCCGAATCAGGTGGCCATCGCCACCGATGGCCCCAAGACTTTCTCCGGCATGCTGGCCGACATCGTGGCCAGCATGGCCGGCATCCAGCTCAACAATATCCCTTACGGAACCCGACCGGGTGCCGCCATCCAGGACGTGATCAGCGGCCGGGTGCAGCTGGTGGTCATGCCCCATGCGGCGCTAGACAGCTACCTCGAGAGCGGGCAGCTGCGGGCGCTGGCGGTGAGCACCGGCAGGCGCATGACTGAACTGCCCAACACGCCGGCGTTGTCCGAGACCTTTGCCGGTTTCGAATACACCGGCTGGAATGGGCTTTTCGCGCCCTCGGGCACGCCGACGGATGTGGTGGCCCGGGTGAATCGGGACCTCGAGGCGCTTCTGCGCCAGCCCGAGATCGCCAAGCGCATGCTCGGCATGGGCTCCTTTGTCGAGCCGCGGATGACCGTGGCAGAGTTCGATACCTTCATGAAAGGCGAGCGCGAGCGCTGGGCCACCCTGGTCAAGGCGTTGGGTATCCCGCCCGAGTGAGCGGCGGTCTCAGGTCGTGGCCGGCATGCCCCCGCGCACCCCGGTCGCCACCAGCGTCCGGTACTCGGAGGGCGAGTGCCCCACTTCGCGCCGGAAGAACCGGCTGAAGTAGGCCGGATCCTCGAAGCCGGTCTGGCCCGCCACCTCCACCACCGGCATCGGTGTGTAGGCCAGCAGGCGGCGTGCCTCCAGCATGCGCCTGTCATGGAGCAGCTGTAGCGCGGACTTGCGCGTCACCGCCCGGCAACTGCGGCTAAGGTGGTCTGGTGTCACCCCCAGCTGTCCCGCATAGAACTCCAGTGGCTGGGGCGAGGCGTAATGTCGCTCCACCAGTGCGCTGAAGCGACGCACCAGCGTGTCCCGCGCGCC
>JAURKV010000052.1 GCA_030831585.1 Ramlibacter sp.
ACAACTTGCCGTCGACTTCGACGGTCTGACCCGGTGACTCCTCATGGCCGGCCAGCATGGAGCCGATCATGACCAGCGTGGCACCAAAACGGATGCTCTTGGCAATATCGCCGTGCTCGCGGATGCCGCCGTCGGCGATGATGGGCTTGGTCGCCACGCGCGCGCACCACTTGAGCGCCGACAGCTGCCAGCCACCGGTGCCGAAGCCGGTCTTCATGCGGGTGATGCAGACCTTGCCCGGGCCGATGCCGACCTTGGTGGCGTCGGCGCCCCAGTTCTCGAGGTCGATGATGGCCTCGGGCGTGCCCACGTTGCCGGCAATGACGAAGGAGGCCGGCAGCTTGTCCTTGAGGTAGCCGATCATGCGCTGCACAGTGTCCGCATGGCCGTGCGCGATGTCGATGGTGATGTAGTCGGGCACCAGGCCTTCGGCGACCAATTGGTCTACCGTGTCGTAGTCGGCTTGCTTCACGCCCAGCGAGATGGAGGCATAGGCGCCGTGGGCTTTCATGGACCGCACGAAGGCCAGGTTGTCCAGGTCGAAGCGGTGCATCACGTAGAAGTAGTCGTTTTGCGCCATCCACAGGCAGATTTTTTCGTCCACCACGGTTTTCATATTGGCCGGGACGACCGGGATGCGGAATTTACGCGCGCCCAGCTGAACGCTGGCGTCGCATTCCGAGCGGCTTTCCACACGGCACTTGCGCGGTAGCAAGAGGATGTTGTCGTAGTCGAAGATTTCCATGCCAGGGCTCCAGAAGACTGTTGAAAAACAGGGAGAGCGCTTGGATGTCGGCCCGGCATCCAGAAATGGAAACCGGGCCTCAATGCTTGGGCCCGGTGGCCGATTTTAGCGGTGTCGGCCCGGCCCGGCTCCCTACAATGCGGCATGTTTCCAGAGTTCGAATCTTCGGCTGCGTCCGCCAGCGAATCCCCCCTGCTGCGCGCCCTCAACCCCGAGCAGCGCGCCGCTGTCGCCTTGCCGGCGGAACACGCCCTCATCCTCGCCGGTGCTGGATCGGGTAAGACCCGGGTGCTCACCACTCGGATCGCCTGGCTCTTGTCCACCGGGCAGGTCTCTCCCGGCGGCGTGATGGCGGTGACCTTCACCAACAAGGCAGCCAAGGAGATGATGACCCGTTTGGGCGGCATGCTCCCGGTCAATGTGCGCGGGATGTGGATCGGCACCTTCCACGGGCTGTGTAACCGCTTCCTGCGGGCTCACCACCAGGTGGCCAATCTGCCGGCCACCTTCCAGATTCTGGACACGCAAGACCAGCTGTCGGCGATCAAGCGGCTCATGAAGCAGCATGGCGTCGATGACGAGCGCTTTCCCCCCAAGGAGGTGCAGTACTTCATCAGCGGCTGCAAGGAGGAGGGCGAGCGCCCGGCCGACGTGCAGGTTCGCAGCGACGAGGACCGCCGGCGGGTCGAGATTTACCAGCTCTATGAGGACCAGTGTCAGCGCGAGGGCGTGGTTGACTTTGGCGAGCTGATACTTCGCAGCTACGAACTGATGCGGGACAACGAGCCGGTGCGCTCGCACTACCAGCGGCGCTTCCGGCACATCCTAGTCGACGAGTTCCAGGATACCAACCGATTGCAATACGCCTGGCTCAAGATGTTCTCCGGCCAGGGCAATGCGGTGTTAGCGGTGGGCGATGACGACCAGAGCATCTACGCCTTCCGCGGCGCGCGGGTGGGCAATATGGCCGACTTCGTGCGCGAGTTCGCGGTCAAGCACCAGATCAAGCTCGAGCAGAACTACCGGAGCTACAGCAATATCCTCGACTCGGCCAACGCGCTGATTGCCCACAACAAGGGCCGCCTGGGCAAGAACCTGCGTACCGAGCAGGGCCCCGGCGAGCCGGTGCGCATTCAAGAGGCTCCCAGCGACCTGTCTGAAGCCCAGTGGATCGTGGAAGAGGCGCGCCAACTCGAGCGCAGCGAGGGCGTCGCCCGCCAGGAGATTGCAGTGCTTTACCGCAGCAACGCCCAGAGCCGGGTGATCGAGACCGCGCTGTTCAATGCCGGCGTGCCCTACCGGGTCTACGGCGGCCTGCGATTTTTCGAACGCGCCGAGATCAAGCACGCGCTGGCCTACCTGCGCCTGCTGGAGAACCCGAACGACGACACCTCTTTCCTGCGGGTGGTCAACTTTCCGCCGCGTGGCATTGGCGCACGCAGCATCGAGCAGCTGCAAGACGCCGCCCGCGGCGCGGGTTGCTCGTTGCATGATGCGGTGAGCGCCACCACCGGCAAGGCCGGAACCAATCTGGGCGCCTTTGTCGCCAAAATCGACGTTCTACGCGAGCAGACCCAAGGCCTGGCTTTGCGTGAAATCATCGAACTGGTGCTCGAGCACTCAGGTCTGGTCGACCATTACCGCAACGAGCGCGAAGGCGCTGACCGGGTGGAGAACCTGGAAGAGCTGGCCAGCGCTGCCGAGAGCTTTGTCACCCAGGAGGGTTTCGGCCGGGACGCGGTGGCGCTGCCATTGGACGAGCACCGCGGTGCCGGCAGCCTGGCCCAGTCGCCTGTCAGTCAGGGCTTGGACCCTTCGGCGCCTCTGCTGGATTTGCCTTTGGCGGGCCAGTCCACCGGTGGGTCGCCGGGCAGTAGCGATCCGCTCGCCCCCGATGCCGAAACCGGCGAGACCCTCTCGCCTCTGGCCGCTTTCCTCACCCACGCGGCCCTCGAGGCCGGTGACAACCAGGCCCAGGCTGGACAGGACGCGGTGCAGCTGATGACGGTCCACGCCGCTAAGGGCCTAGAGTTCGACTGCGTTTTTGTCTCTGGGCTGGAAGAGGGCTTGTTTCCGAGCGAGCGCTCGATGGCCGACCACGAGGGCCTAGAGGAAGAGCGGCGCCTGATGTATGTGGCCATCACCCGTGCCCGCAAGCGTCTCTATCTGAGCTACTCACAGACCCGTTTGCTGCACGGGCAGACCCGCTACAACGTACGCAGCCGATTTTTTGACGAGCTGCCCGAGCACGCCCTCAAGTGGCTCACGCCCAAGCACCAGGGCTTTGCCGGCGCTGGCTTGGGTCAGGGCAGTGGCTTTGGGGGTGGCTTGGGTCAGCGTGGCAGTTACGGAGGAGGCTATGGCGGGGGCTATGCCGGTGGTGGCGAGGGCCGCAGCTGGCAGGGCGGTGCCCAGGCCGGCACGCGCGACGCCGACAGCAGCCGATTCGCCAGCCCGCCGGTGCCGGTGCGCAAGGCCGAACCTGCACACGGCCTGCGCGTCGGGATGCAGGTCTTTCACAATAAGTTCGGCGAGGGGGCCTTGCTGGCGCTCGAGGGCGCAGGCGACGATGCCCGGGCGCAGGTGAAGTTTGGCCGCCACGGGGTGAAGTGGCTGGCGCTGTCAGTGGCCAAGCTCACGCCGGTGACCTGAGGCTCCCGGGGCCGCTTGCAATTCGGGCCTCTGCGCTGGCCCGTACTTTGGCCAAAACGGCAGGGGGGCTGGTCACTGCCCCGGCGCGGGCGGTTCGCTCGGGTTTGCTTCGCTTGCGGCTTCGTCTGCGTCGGCCTGGAAGCAGTCGCGGAAGGTGAAGTAGATCGAGCTGGAGAACATCGAGGCCAGCACCAGGGCCAGGGGCAACACCATGGCCTGTACGCCGCCGGCACCACCCACCGCGGCGCCGAGCACCCCGAAGACGCTGCCCGCCACCAGAAACAGGGTGATCCAGCCCGCTGCGAACAGCAGGTGGGCCCCCAGGTTGCGCAGCACCGCTACCGCGCTGAAAAACAGGCTTTTGGTTGGCGAGATCCCGTGCCAGTGGACCAGCGCCGGTGCGTGCCAGAACACCACAAAAAGCGGCAGATGGAACAAAAGGGCCAGGCCAGTTGCCGCGTCCAGTGCCATGGCTTGGCCGTCGGCAGGCGGCGGCGCGCTGCTGCCCGCGAGCAGTGTGGCCAGCCCGGTTGCCAGCAGCGAGCCAGCGGCGTAGATCGCGCCCAGTACCAGCATCGCGCGCAGCCGTTGTTTGCCCGCCCGGAAGGCGCTGAGCAGCACCGAGGGCAACGGAAACCGCCCCTTTTCCGCCTCAGCCGTGGCCGCCATCAGCCCCAGCGTGGCGGCAGGAACCAGCATCCCGCCGGCCACGACCCCGATGCCGGGCACGATGGCCAGCAGCAGCACCACGGTCGTGTACATGAAAAACAGTCCGGTCAGGGCAAGGGGCTGACGGAAGTAGGTACGCAACCCTGTGCGGACCCAGACCAGTCCAGTGCGAGGCGGGACGATGTTCAGCTTCATCAGCGGAATTTACCCCGACGGGGCGTTCTGGTGCGGTTTCTCTGACTTTTCAGAGGTGAACCGGATGGGCTACCCGCTGGCGCAGCACCCGCTCGAAGTGGCCCGGGTCGTGGGCCTTGAGCAGGCTGGCCTCGCGCGGCAGGTGGAAATCCCACAGGCGCGAAATCCAGAAGCGAAGGGCGCCAGCCCGCAGCATGGCTGGCAGCAGCCTGCGTTCGGCTGCCTGCAGCGGTCGCACGCCCTGGTAGGCCGCCAGCATCGCGGTGGCCCGTTCCGCCTCGTGCCTGCCGTCGGCCAGGTCGATGCACCAGTCGTTGACGCACACCGCCAGGTCGAACAGCCAGGTGTCGACGCCGGCAAAGTAGAAGTCGAAGAAGCCGGTCAGGCGCGCTGGGTGAGGATCGGCCGGACCTTGGGGCTCGGCGAACATGACGTTGTCCCGGAACAGGTCGGCATGCACCGGACCGCGAGGCAGGGCGGTGTAGGCCGATTGGCCAGCCACATGGTTCTGGTAGGCCAACTCCGACTGCAGCAGCGCCGCCTGGTCCGGGTCGAGAAACGGTAGCACCACCGGCACTGTTTCGTTCCACCAGGGCAGGCCTCGCAGATTGGGCTGGCTGCGGGGGTAGTCGCGTCCGGCCAGGTGCATGCGGGCCAGCATGTCGCCTACTGCGGCGCAGTGCGCAGGGCCTGGTGCGAGCTCGCTGCGGCCCTCCAGGCGGTTGACCAGTGCCGCGGGTTTGCCGCAGACCGACAGCAGGATGTCCCCGTTTCGATTGCCTTGTGGGTCGGGCACCGGAACGCCGCGCTGCGCCAGGTGCTTCATCAGGTACAGGTAAAAGGGCAGCTGCTCGGCGCCGAGGCGCTCGAACAGGGTTAGAACCCACCGCTGCTGCTCGCCGTCGTGCTCGCTGGTGACGAAATAGTTGGTGTTCTCGATCCCGCCCTGGATGCCGCGCAACTCGGCTAACTGGCCCAGGTTCAGTTCCTGCAGCAGTGCGCCTGCCGCTTCAGGTGAGACTTCGGTGAAAACAGCCATGGGCAGGGGGTTCGGTGCTTCGGGGAACGCGGGCCGACGCAGGCCCGACGGTCTGTGGAGAGACTTGGCGGGGAGAGCCGCCGATTGCCCCCGATTGTAGGAGGCCGCCAGGGAGCCAGCCGGCAGGCACAATCGTGTCTATGACCGAGCCTCAGGCCCCCGAGAACACCACGACCCAGGACCCCGCGGATAGCCCGCCCGCCACGCCCACGCTGCTGCTGGTGGATGGTTCTAGCTATCTGTATCGCGCCTTCCACGCCATGCCCGACCTGCGCGCTGTGCCAGGCGACCCAACGAGCGCGGCCACCGGCGCGATCCGCGGGGTGATCAACATGATGCAAAAGCTGCGCAAGGACGTGCGGGCCGACTACGCGGTTTGTGTGTTCGATGCGCCGGGCAAGACCTTCCGCGACGACCTGTATCCCGATTACAAGGCGCACCGCTCGCCCATGCCCGACGACCTGCGCGCGCAGATCGAACCGATTCACGAGGTAGTAGGGCTTCTGGGCTGGAAGGTGCTGGCTGTTCCCGGCGTGGAGGCCGACGATGTGATCGGTACCTTGTCGGATATGGCCACCCAGCAGGGCCTGCAGACGGTCATCTCCTCCGGCGACAAGGACCTGAGCCAACTGGTCAGCGAGCAAGTGGTGGTCATCGACACCATGAACGACCGCCGCCGGGACCTGGCCGGTGTCGAGGCGGAATTCGGCGTGCCGCCTCGGCTGATGGTGGACTACCAGACCCTGGTGGGTGACACGGTGGACAACGTTCCCGGCGTGCCCAAGGTTGGCCCCAAGACGGCGGTCAAGTTGCTTACCGAGTACGGTTCCCTGGATGCGCTCATTGAAAAGGCCGCCGAGGTCAAGGGTGCGGTGGGTGAGAACCTGCGCCAATCCCTGGCCTGGCTGCCCACCGGCCGGGCCCTGGTCACCATCCGCCGCAACTGCGATTTGGGCGAGCACATCCCAGGTCTCCCAGCCCTGGGTGCCATCGCCATCGGCTCGCCGCAGGACGACAAGCTCAAGGACTTTTACGCTCGCTACGGGTTCAAGGGCCTGGTGCGGGCAATGGAGGAGGGCTCAGCGCCTGCGGAGGGTAAGTCGCGCAGCAAGGGCGCGTCCCATCCAACGTCGAGCACCGCTGGGCAGGGCGGCTTGTTCGACCCGCCTGCCGATGGCCCGCAGGCCCAGGGCCACACCGGCCCCTTGCAATACGACACCGTCCTCTGCTGGGCGCAGTTCGACATCTGGTTCGCCAGGCTCCAGGCTGCCGACCTGGTTGCTGTCGATACCGAAACCACCTCACTGAACGAGATGCAGGCACGCATCGTCGGTCTGTCCTTCAGCACCGAGCCGGGCCAGGCGGCCTATGTGCCCCTGGCGCATGCCTATGCGGACGCACCCGCGCAGTTGCCTATGGACGAGGTGTTGGCCCGCCTCAAGCCCTGGCTGGAGGACGGCTCTCGCCACAAGCTGGGTCAGCACGTGAAGTACGACCGGCATGTGTTCGCCAATCACGGCATCGAGGTGCGTGGCTATGTGCACGACACCATGCTGCAAAGCTATGTGCTCGAGGTGCACAAGCCCCATGGTCTGGCCAGCCTGGCCGAGCGTCACCTGGCCCGCAGCGGTATCACCTATGAGGACCTGGCGGGCAAGGGCGCGCACCAGATCCCCTTTGCTCAGGTGGCCATCGACCGGGCGGCCGAGTACTCCTGCGAGGACTCGGACCAGACCCTGGATGTTCACCGCACCCTCTGGCCACGCTTGCAGGCAGACGAACGCCTACGCTTCATCTACGAGCTGGAGATGGCCACCAGCGAGGTACTGTTTCGGGTCGAGCGCAACGGCGTCCGCATCGACGGCGAGCAACTGGCCCACCAGAGCGCCGAACTCGGCCGGCGCATCCTCGAGTTGGAGCAGGAGGCGCATACGCTGGCTGGCCAACCCTTCAACTTGGGGAGCCCGAAGCAGATTGGCGAGATCTTCTTCGGCAAACTCGGGTTGCCAGTGGTCAAAAAGACCGCCACGGGTGCGCCGAGCACCGACGAAGAGGTGCTGGAGAAGCTGGCCGAAGATTTCCCGCTGCCGGCCAAGCTGCTGGAGTGGCGCGGCCTCTCCAAACTCAAAAGTACTTACACCGACAAGCTGGCTCAGATGTCTGACCCGGAGACCGGGCGGGTGCACACCCACTACGCGCAGGCGGTGGCGGTGACAGGTCGGCTGTCGAGCAACGATCCCAATCTTCAGAACATTCCGGTACGCACCGTGGAGGGCCGCCGGGTGCGCGAGGCCTTCGTGGCCGCGCCGGGGCATGTCATTGCCAGCGCCGACTACAGCCAGATCGAGCTGCGCATCATGGCCCATCTGAGTGAAGACGAAGCCCTGATTCGGGCCTTTCAATTGGGGCAAGACGTGCACCGCGCGACCGCCGCCGAAGTTTTTGGTGTCACCCCGGAGCAGGTCTCGACGGAGCAGCGTCGCTATGCCAAGGTCATCAACTTCGGTCTGATCTACGGCATGAGCAGCTACGGCCTGGCCAAGGCGCTGGGCATCGACAACACGGCGGCCAAGAACTACATCGAGCGCTATTTCCAACGGTACCCGGGTGTGAAGACCTATATGGACGAGACCCGCATGGCGGCCAAGAGCCGCGGCTATGTCGAGACCGTGTTCGGCCGGCGCCTCTACCTGCCCGAGATCAACTCGCCCAACGGTCCGCGCCGCAGCGCCGCCGAGCGTGCTGCGATCAACGCCCCTATGCAGGGCACCGCGGCCGATTTGATCAAACTGGCCATGGTGGCTGTGCAGAAAGCGCTGGACGACAGCGGCCGTGCCGCCCGCATGATCATGCAGGTGCACGACGAGCTGGTGTTCGAGTTGCCCGAGGGCGAGGTCGACTGGCTGCGCGTGGAGGTGCCTCGGCTGATGGCGGGGGTCGCCGAATTGCGTGTGCCGCTACTCGCAGAGCTGGGGGTTGGGCCGAATTGGGAAAAGGCGCATTGAGAGAAGGCAAATTGAGAGACAGCATATTGAGATACGGAGCACAGAGAGAGGGCGCACTGAGTGTCTTCCAACCCGCCGCCCATTCCTGCCGTTGATCCCCTTCTTCGAATCCCTTTGCCTCACTCCGTCGCCTGATCTCGATTGCTTCAGCCGCAATAAACCCGGGCTACCCGGCCCTGAGGGTCGAGCTGCAGGTTCAGACGACCGGGGTCGTACTCCCTGGTCACCATTTGGTCGTGACCGATCATTCGTACCCGAACCGCCCCGGCCCGCTGCCGCGCTCCCTCGGCGATCAGCGCTGAGGCGTGCTGACCTACCAGGTCTTGCACCGGACGGGCGTTGCAGCCTGCGGCCGGCTCGACCGGCGTCGGCGCTGTCGCCACAGCCTCTTTCGGCACCGCTGGCGGCGCGCTGCAGGCGGGCAGCATCAGTGCTGCGCTGCAGGCCAGCAGCCAAGCACTCCGACCGTGGATCGGACCTTTGTGGGTCAGGTTTTCTCGGACCATTGCACACCTCCGGTGGCCCAGTCCTGGCGCTTGATGTCGTAGAGCAGGATGTCGACCGACTCGGGATTGCTGCCGAGCGTGTCGACCACGGCTTGAGTCAGGGCCTGCACCAAAGCTTTTTTTTGCTCGGGGGTGCGGCCTTCCATCATTTCGACGCGGAGCGTGGGCATGGGAGATCATCCTTTCTGCGCGGGGCGCATGGGTCTGGGGGTAACAAAGTGTTTGCGCATTATGTTTCCTGGGGTGGTGTTGCTTCGAACCAGGGGCTGGGAGACCAGTCTGGCGCCGCGCGGCACAATGGGGGGATCGGCCATGGTGCCGCGCCCGAGGGCGTGCCCTGTTTTCGCTGGCCGCCGTGAACGCTGGCACCTAGAACAAAAAGCATGACACTTCTCGCTACTCTTCTTGCGACCCTTTGCGCCGGTATCGGCAGCGTTTGGATCGCGGCAGCGCTCATTGAACTGGGCGTGCGCAAGGCCGGTGCAGGGCAGACGGGCTTCGACGCCCAGCATCTTCTGAGCCTGGCTGCTGGCGCCTTGCTGGCCACGGCCTTTATGCACTTGCTGCCGGAGGCCTTCGAGCAGAGCGCCGGTGCGCACATCCTCTTTCTCGTTTTGCTGGCGGGGCTGGTGTTCTTCTTTCTGCTGGACAAAGCCGAGCTGTGGCACCACGGTCATGAACACCACCATGACCATACTGGAGAGGGCTCTAGCCCTGAACCTGAGGGGCATCACGGCCATGCGCCTCACCATGGGCATGCGGATCACCACCAGCACAGTGCGCACGCTGGCCATGCCAGGCGCCAGGGCCAGCCAGCGGGTGGATGGAGCCTGTTGACGGGAGACAGCATCCACTGCTTCGGTGACGGCGTGCTCATTGCCTCTGCCTTTGCCGCCGACCTTCGCTTAGGTGTGGTCGCCGCGGTATCGGTCCTGGCTCACGAGGTGCCGCACCATATCGGAGACTTGCTGGTTCTGGCCCAAAACAGCGGCAGCCGGCGCGCGGCCCTGGTCAAGGTGTCGATGGCCGGTGCGGTGACCGTCCTGGGCGGGCTCATCGGCTGGTGGCTGGTGGCCCACCTGGCGGGCTTCCTCCCGTACTTCCTCACCCTCGCCAGCAGCAGCTTCATGTATGTCGCGCTGGCTGACCTGATTCCCCAGCTGCAGAAGCACCAGGGTGCCCGCGCCGCAACGCTGCAAGTCATCTGGCTGGGCGCTGGCATTGCCTTGGTGGGCGCAGCCAGCGCTTTCTCGCACCTTCACTGATCCCGGCACAAGAACCCCGTCCGGGCGGTAGGCCCAGCCTGCCAGCGCGTGGGCGACGCTAAGCCCTGACGTTGCTGTAGGCCCGGTCCAGTCCTACGCTGGTTCAGGTCGCTCGCCCCCCTGCGGAGGTGCTTGTCCGACGCGCCCTCCCAGAAGACGCCCCTATGGTGACGCCTGCTTCGGCAAGGCCGGTCGCTCTGCGACGGTCAGTTCCTGTTTCGCAGGCACAACCTGCGACCCGCAATCTCTGGAGGCCCCATGAACCTTAGAAATGTTTCGACCCCGTCGATGAAATCCCCTCGGCACCTGCGTAGCGGCTGGCCAGCCTTCGCACTCGCGGGCGTGCTCGCCGCCTCCATGTCCACTGCCTGGTCTCAGGGCGTAACCAGCGGTGGTAGTGGTGCAGGCACCTCGTCCTCGGGTCAGGGGGCGGCTGTCACCCAGTCCGGCGCCCGCGCCGCGTCGGAAAAATCGCGCGTCGTGCGCTGGGACCGCAAGTTCATGGAGGAGGCCGCGAGCGCCGGCCAGATGCAGGTGCAGGCCGCACAGATGGTTGCAAATCGGGGCGCCGACAAGGCTGTCAAGGACTATGCCGCCACCCTGATCGAGCACCAAGCCAGCGCCAACAGCGAGCTCGCCCAGCTCGCCTCCAGCCTGGGAATTGAGTTGCCCTCTTCCCTGCCGCGCGGCATGCGCAACGAGGTGGAGAAACTCGCCAAACGCAGCGGTGCAGAGTTCGACCGGGAGTTTGTGCGCGAAATCGGCATCAAGCAGCATGAGCAAGAGATCAAGCACTTCGAAAAAGCCAGCAAGGATGCGAAGGAGCCCCAACTCAGAGCTTGGGTCGACAAGACTCTCCCCATGCTCCAGCAGCATCTGGCTGCTGCCCAGAACCTGCCGCAGGCCGGTAGCGATGCTGCGGCGTCCACACGGACGCAGCAGCAGCGCATGGGCGCGGGTGACAAGCCGGGTAATCAGATCAATCCCGGCACAGGCGGCGGCTCCATGGCGCCATACGGCCGTTGATCACCTCCGGTAGCCGGCGCCTGCCTCAGGCGGGCGCCGGTTGGCCCTTGGCGGCGCAGGATGTTGTCCGGCGCTGCCAGGCTGCACGGGCATTCCCCAGTTGGACCGAGCCAGCCGGCTCGGCCAAAATGGGGGTTGCCATGCCCACCCTCAACGCACCCCGCATCCCCGTTCTGGCGGGCGCCAGTAATTTCCGTGACCTTGCCGAGCGGGTCCACCCGATGGTTCCGATGCGTCCCGGCCTGGTTTTTCGATCGGACCACCTTGGTAACCTCAGCCCAGACGATATTCATGCGTTGCAGGCAATCGGCCTGCGCCGGGTCATCGATTTTCGGGGGGTTGAGGAGCGTCAGTCTGCCGCCTGCGCACTTCCGGACGCGACTGTCCATGCGCTCACCATCGAGCCGAGCATCGTGCAGGTGCTGTCGGACCTGATCGCTTCCGGCCATCGGCCTACAGCCGCTGAGGTCCAGCACCACATGCAGGACACCTATCGCGGTTTTGTTCGCGGGGCCAGTTATCGCTTTGCCGAGTTTTTTGGTCATTTGCTCGAATCGGCCGAGCCCACGGTGTTTCACTGCACCGCGGGAAAAGACCGGACCGGCTTGGCTGCCGCCCTGTTTCTTCACGTGATGGGCGCGTCGCGTGAACAGATTCTGGACGACTACCTTCTGACCAACCAGCGCTTGCGCCCGCCCACAGTCCCCAACGGTACGCTCGATCCGGTGGTGGCTCAGGTCCTTCGTGGTGTCGAGTCCGCTTTCCTCCAGGCCGCCTACGATGCGATCGACACCGACCACGGGTCGATCGACCGCTTCCTTGACCGCGAACTTGGCGTTGGCGAGGCTGAGCGCAGGCAACTGCGCAAGCTTTATCTGGTTCGCTGAACTGGCGACCGGGTGTCAGATCAGGTTTTTTTCGCTGGCGCGCCGGGCGTCGGGCGTGCCCGCAGGACCGTGGCGGCGACCCCGCTGACCAGAATGAGCCCCATCCCGACCCATCCCGCGGTCGGGATGGCATCTCCGAATAGGATCAGGCTGAAGATTGCGCCAAACACGATGCCGAAGTACTGCAGGCAGGCCACCACCAGCGCCGCCCCGCTGCCATAGGCGTAGGTCATGCACAGTTGTCCCAAAGTGGCGAACAGCCCGATGGGAAGCAACCAAGCCGCTTGCTGCCATTGCCACGCAGAGACGCCCTCGATGGCCATGCCGATCAGGCCTGCCACGGTCGACCCCAAGCCGAAAAAAAGCACGATGCGGGTTTCGGGTTCGCCAAGCTTTGTCATTGCCCCGACCTGCACATAGGCCAGGGCTGCTGACACGCCTGATATCAGACCGAGGATCGCGCCTAGCGATTGATCGGTCGCCATCGAGGGCTGCAGAATCAGGATCACTCCACCGAAGCCGGTCAGCACGGCCAGCGCCAAAGGGCCCTGTTGACGCAGAAACTG
>JAURKV010000053.1 GCA_030831585.1 Ramlibacter sp.
CCGAAATGGCCAAGCTGGGCAAAATGACCGAGGCCCAGGTTCGGGCGGAACTCGAGCAGATCCGTCAGCAGGGCTATGCGGTATCGCATGGCGAGCGTGTCCTGGGCGTCGCGGCAGTGTCGGCCCCCATCCGCGGCCTGGACGACGAGGGCCACTACTGCCTCTCGGTCGCTGGCCCCATGGTGCGCATGCAATCGCGCGAGCGGGAGTTCGCCCGCCTCGTGGTGCAGGCAGCGTCCGAGATCTCCTGGCTTTATGGGGGCAACGCGCCGCCGTGAAGCACGGCACCGGCGGCCAGCCGGCGCGATGAAGTACGAGGTTTCCGGCGGGTGCGAGGCCGCGCTCAGCCGGCACTCAGCTGACGATCAGTCGGCACCCAGCGCCAATCGATTGGGCTGCCGCTTCTCGATCGCGAACTTCAGCAAAGCCGCCACGCGGTACATGCCGTGGGCAAACTTTCCGTAGGGCAAGGTGATGAACAGCGCCATCACTGTGCCGAGGTGAATCGCCAGCAGCAGGGCCATCGCGCCTGTCTCACGGCCCACCAGCAGCGCCAGTCCGGTCACGCTCACCAGGAGCAGCAGCACGATGAAGGCGTGGTCCATGGGCCGCTGCGCGCGGTCGCCATGCAGCGCCGGCCGGCGCAGGTTCAAGCGCATGAGGCCAATCGGCCCGACGATGAGTCCAATGCCGCCGAGCGTGCCCAGAATCACCGGCAGGCTGGTGACCGGGTACGGGGCCTTCCAGCCGAGTACGTAGTGGTACAGCGTGGCCACGCTGGTGGACGCCAGGCACAGCATGAAGCCATAGAAGGTGAAGTGGTGCCAGCGCCGGCGCGCGTGGGTAGCGCGGTCGTCCTCGTCGTGACAACCCTCGCCGTGGCCGCCGTCCAGGTACTTGAGCGTGAGCGCAGCCCGCGCCGCCTCGGTGGCGGCACCAGGGGCGGGCACCTCCTGTGCGGGCTGCACGTCGCGCCAGAAGCGCGCCACGCCAATGCCCAAGGCTAACAGCGCCAAACCGAACACGCTGCCGAACATCGCCACCAGGGTGTTGTGCGGGAAGACCGCATAGAAGTTCCCCGCCAGCGGGGCGTGCCAAAGGCTGCCTTGGCTGGCCACGGCCAGCACCAGGAACAGCGCCAGAGCTGCCGACAGTGCCAGGGCAACCGTGAGGCCGTTCTTGCGATAGAGCGCGCCGAAGGCGGGCGGCCAAGCGTACTGGGCGTAGGTATCGGCGCGCACCTTGGCCAGGGCTTGAGGCACCGCCACCGCGAATTCGTGCGGGGGCGCGTACTGGCACGCGTGCAGGCAGGCGCCGCAGTTGTGGCACAGGTTGGCCAGGTAGTGGATGTCGGCGGCGCCGAACTCCAGGCGCCGGGTCATGGCCGGAAAGACAGCGCAAAAGCCCTCGCAGTAGCGGCAGGCGTTGCAGATTTGCATCTGCCGGGCCACCTCGGTCTCGGCCGGGGTCATTGGCACCGAGCGACCGGTGGCCAGCTCGCTGGCGTCACGCACCAGTTGGTCAAGCGACTGCATGTTCGCCCTCCTCTACATAAGCGGCCGGAACGACCCGGCCCTGGATGGCGGCGGCAGCCTGGAAGCCGGCAATCCGGCCGAAGGCCGTGCCAATGGTCATACCCACACCTGCGGTGTAGCCCTTGCCCAGCACGTTACCGGCCGAGATTTCGCCCGCGGCAAACAGGTTGTCACTGGGCTGGCCCTTGAAATACACCTGGGCACGGTCGTTGGACTTGAGGCCCAGGTAGGTGAATGTGATGCCAGGCCGCAGCGCGTAGCCGTAGAACGGACCGGTATCGATCGGCCGGGCCCAGTGCGTCTTGGCCGGTGTCACGCCCTCGGTGTGGCAGTCGTCCAGCACCGTGTGGTCAAAGGTACCGATGCGGCAGGCCGCGTTGTAGGCATTGAGCGTGGCCATAAAGGCCTCTTCTGGCAGGCCCAGCCCTCGGGCCAGCTCCGGCAGGGAGTTGGCCTTCACGCCAGGAAACACCGGTGGCATGAAGCGGCCGACCGCCTTGCTGTCGATGATGCAGTAGCCAATTTGCCCAGGCTGCTGGGCGACCAGCCGGCCCCAGATGGCGTAGCGCTTGGGCCAGAAATCTTCACCCTCGTCGTAGAAGCGCTGCGCGTCGCGGTTGACCATCACCCCCAGGGACACCGCATCGACACGGGTGCAGATGCCACCGTCATAGGCCGGGGCGCGGGCGTCGATGGCCACACAGTGCGACTGCGAGGGGTCGCCAATGATGTCGGCACCGTGGGCCATCATGTCCTTGAGCAGCACGCCCTGGTTGAAGCGCGTGCCACGAATCAAGAAGTTGTCCGAGGGCCACTCGCCGCGCTCGTTCTGGCCCCAGGCCTCGCGCAGCCACTCGCGGTTGGACTCGAAGCCACCACAGGCCAGCACGCAGGCGCGGGCGGCGATGCGCTCGCCCTTGACCCAGGCGGCAATAAAGCGGCCGTTCTCAACTTCCAGGCGGTCGACCGGCGCGTTGTAGCGGACCGCGATACCCAGACGCTCGCAGCTACGGTAGTAGGCGTTGACCAAGGCCTTGCCGCCGCCCATGAAGAAGGCGTTGGTCCGGGACAGGTGCAGGGTGCCCGCCAGCGAAGGCTGAAAGTGCACCCCGTGCTTGCGCATCCAGGTGCGGCAAAAGCTGCTGTCGCGGATCACCGTACGCGCCAAGTGTTCGTCGGTGATACCCCCGGTCACCTTGAGCAGGTCTTGCCAGAACTCCTCCTCGGGGTAGGCGTCCTCCAGCACGTCCTGCGGCGCATCGTGCATGCAGCGGATGTTGCGGGTGTGGATGGAGTTGCCCCCGCGCCATTCGGGTGGGGCCGATTCGAGCAGCATCACACTGGCACCGCCTTCGCGGGCGGTCAGCGCGGCGCACAGGGCGGCATTGCCACCCCCAATGACCAGTACATCAATCATGACCCGACTGTAGGGCAGGCAGGCAGGCGGGGGAAGTCGGCACGGGACAGGGGGGTTTCACGAATCGTGATACCCCGGTCACCGCAGCACCGGGTCACCCCCCGCCCAGATCACCCCGCCGCAGCGACCAGGCGCGCGCCGCGCCAGCGGCCCTCGGTCACCAGCGCCCGCAGGCAATCGGCCAGCACCACCCGCGCGGCCAGGGCGGCGGGCGAGAGCTCGTCGTCGGAAAGGCTGCACAAGGCGTTGGCCCGCCGGGCCCCGGCGTCACTGATCTCGCTAAGGGCAAAGCGCGTGGCCGCATCGGGAAAGCGCCCCACCGCCGCCCAGGGCTGCACCGTGGCGCCCAGGCCGTGGTCAACGGCGTCCATCAGCATGGCCAGGGAGTCGATCTCGGCCACCAGCTGCGGACGGACCTTGGCGCGGTCAAAAGCGGCGTCCAGGGTGCTGCGCAGGCCATGGGGCCCCGTGGGCAGGATCAGCGGCACGCCCTTCAAGGCAGTCATTGCGATCCGCGCGGACGCGGGTCGGGCCAGGGCATTCGGCGATTGAATGAGGTAGAGCCGCTCGGTCATGAGCGGCATCACGCTCCAGCGCTGGGCACGGTCGGTGTCAAAGAGGACCGCTAGGTCCAGAGCGCGCGAGTTGAGCATGGCCGACAGGTGGCCCGAGAGGCTTTCGACCATGTGCAGGCGCACGTCGGGATAGCGCTCCCGCATGGCCCGCATCAGCGGCAGCCCCAGCACCGCCGCGGTGGTGGGCGCCAGACCGACGCTCACCGTGCCCGTGAGGCGCGCCTGTTGCGCGGCCCGGGCCGCCTGCTCCGAATGGCGCAGCGCCAACTGGGCCTGCTGGAAAAATGCAAGCCCGGCCTCGGTCGGCGCTACACCCTGAGCGCCGCGCTGCAGGAGCCGGGTCGCCAACTCGCTTTCGAGCCGGCTGATCTGCTGGCTCAGGGCCGAGGGCACCAGGGACAGGTCGGCCGCGGCGCGGCTGAAGCTGCCTAGCTCGACGACGCGGACGAAATAGCGAAGTTGTCTGAGTTCCATGGGCAATCCGGACCGACCTGAGCAAGTGGTCGGCTGGGATAATCGCACGGATGGCGAAGAAGCAGCGGATCGTGGTGGGCTTGAGCGGCGGCGTGGACTCCGCGGTCACGGCCTACCTGCTCAAACAGCAGGGCCACGAGGTGGTCGCCATCTTCATGAAGAACTGGGAAGACGACGACGACAGCGAATACTGCGCCTCGAACGAGGACTTCGTCGACGCCGCCGCAGTGGCAGACGTGCTGGGCATCGAGATCGAGCATGTGAACTTCGCCGCCGAGTACAAAGACCGGGTCTTCGCCGAGTTCCTGCGCGAGTACCAGGCCGGGCGCACACCCAACCCCGATGTCCTGTGTAACGCCGAGATCAAGTTCAAGGCCTTTTTAGACCACGCCATGCGCTTGGGCGCTGAAAAAATCGCCACCGGTCACTACGCCCGGGTACGCGATGGCGGCGCCGGGGTGGAACTGCTCAAGGGGCTGGACCCGGCCAAGGACCAAAGCTACTTCCTGCACCGCCTGAACCAGGCGCAACTGGCCAAGACGCTTTTTCCAGTGGGCGAATTGCACAAGACCGAGGTCCGTCGCATCGCCGAAGAGATCGGCCTGCCCAACGCCAAAAAGAAAGATTCCACTGGCATCTGCTTTATTGGCGAGCGGCCCTTCCGCGAGTTTCTCGGGCGCTATCTGAGCAAGGCGCCGGGCCCGATCAAGGCGCCCGGGGGCCGCACCCTGGGCCAGCACCAGGGCCTTTCCTTCTACACACTGGGCCAGCGCCAGGGCCTGGGCATCGGCGGGGTGAAGGCGCGCGGCGCGCAAAAAGGCGGCGGCGAGCACGCGCCCTGGTTCGTGGCGCGCAAGGACATCGAAAAGAACACCCTGTGGGTGGTGCAGGGCCATGATCACCCGTGGCTGCTCTCGCCCGCGCTGCGGGCCGAGGACCTAAGCTGGGCCGCCGGCCGCCCCCCGGCGCCGGGATGTTATGCGGCCAAAACCCGTTACCGCCAATCCGACGCGACCTGCGCGCTCGAAATCTTGCCTGGTGGCGGCCTCCGGCTGCACTTCGACACGCCCCAATGGGCGGTGACCCCGGGCCAATCCGCGGTGGTCTATGACGGGGACCTCTGCCTAGGCGGGGGCGTGATTGCCAGCGCCGAGGTCACTGGGGAGCAGGGCGCGGGAGCGGCCTCGCCCCTGGCAGGTCAGGCCGAAGCCTGAGCGCCAGCCAAGGCTACCTTGGTTTCACTGGCCTCGCGCATCACCTCAGCGGTCGGCAATTTGAGCAGGAATGCCGTACCGCCGAACTTACCGCTCTCCACGCTGAGCTCCCCGTGATGGGCTTGAGCCACACGCTGAGCAATCGCAAAGCCGATCCCCAGGCGGTCAACCCCCTCGCCTCGTCTTACGGCACCGCGGACCAGAGGTTGCTCCTCCGGGGCACGGCCCTCCTCGCCGCTGTCCTCGACATGTAGCCTTACCTGCCCGCTATCGCCGGAGAGGGTCACCCGCACCCAAGCCTCTCGGCCCGGAGGGGTCGGCTGCCGACGCAGGTCGTCCAAGACATGGGCGCACAGGATCAGGAGCAGTTGTTGTAACTGGTGCGCGCTCGCGCGAACTTCCAACGGTAAATCGGGCAGGCAGGAGAGCAGGAGGATTTGGCGCTCACGGAATGACCCCTCCAAAATGGGAAGAGTGCGGACCACCAGGGCTCGCAGGTCGAGAACCTCCGCGGCGGTAGGCTCCTGGGTCTGCAGCAGGATGCGCAGTTGCTGAAGCAGGTCTAACACACGATCGTTGCTTGTCTCGATGGACCGGACCATGGCGACGAGGGAGGGGTCAGCCACCTTCTCAAGTGCACGACGCAAGCCATCGAGGCTGAGCTTCGCGGCGCAAAGCGGCTGGCTCAACTCGTGGGGAAGCGTGGTGGCAAAGAGGGCAAGATCACTGGCGGCTTCGCTGCGAGCAAGCCGCTGAATCAACTGGTTGCGCTCCTCAAGCAATTGGTTCAAGGCTGCAGCGCGCTCACGGTTTTGACGGCTTCGCTCAACCTCCATCGCCGCCGTCCGCTCGGATTCGACGCGCTCCGCAGCCATGCGCAGGAACTGCAGCCCAAGGTAACCCAGGTTCCCCAAGATGATGGCAAATAAGCCACCCATCATCAAAACAACTTGGGTAACACCTGGCTCAAAGGGACCGCCGCTCCCCAGGGAGGTTTGAAGCAGGCTCAGGATACGAGCCAGGAGCGTGGCGGAAAGCAGGCCAAAGCCTGAGGCGATGACCAAGGCCGGCAACTGCAGCGCCTGGCGCCAGAGGGCCAGGGCCGACCCGACGATCACCAGCGAACCCGCCATGATCACGACCGCGTTGTACATCAGCCCCCAGCCCCGGTCCAGCGTGGTGAGGGCTGTGTAGAGCAAGACGGATCCAAGAACGATCAGGCCCATCGCTCTCGCCCGCCACCCCTGCCCGAGCTCGGCCCGAATTGCACTGATCTGAAGCACAAATGCCGACACGAAAAGCAGATGGGAGATTTCGAAGGTGACGAGCTCTGGTATGACACCGCGCAAGGCCACCAACGTCAGGGCACCGCCGAAACAGGCGGCACCGACAACCCAGGCCCGGTGACGAGGACGGCCCCGTTCGCGCAAAGACGCATGGACACCAACTGCGCCGCCCAGACTGAGAACACCGAGCAGCACATAGGCTGTGCGGATGTCGAAATCAAGGCTCATGACAGGCTGGCGAATACCGCGTCGAAGTCTTCACCCTCAAACAGCGCCGCCAGCTCGCTCATGGCGCCAATCTGAAGCTTTTCAAGTACGCTCGCCCGCTGCAGCTTGACGGTTCCCGGGGCGGTGCCGTGCAACGCGGCAATCTCCCGGTTCGGAAGCCCGCGAACCATCAGCCGGCAAACCTCCCGCTCCCTCGGAGTGAGCAGCGCCAGACGCTGGTGAAGCCGTGCAGCGCGGGACTCACGCTCTTGTCGAGCCCGATCCTGCGCTAGGCCCTTGTGAACCGCCGCCAGGAGCTCAGTGGTATCGAAAGGCTTGAGCAGAAAATCCAAGGCGCCCTGACGAAACCCCCGGACGATTTCGTCCGATCGACTCTCACCGCTCATGTAGATAACGGGCGTTCGCAGACCTAGGGATTGCATACGGGCATGCGCATCGACACCAGACTGATGATCCAGGCGTACATCCAGAAGAATGACGGCCGGCACGTCGAGAGGGCCGTGCCGCAGCAGCCCGTCGGGGCTGGCAAGGGCCAGCACGCGATGGCCGGCGGCGCGCAGGGATAGGGTAAGAGCATCCCGCATCGACGCATCGTCGTCGACGACATAGACCATCGTGGGGAGAGGCGTGATCGCCGGCATAGCCGAACTTTACGCCGACCGCATAGGACGGCCTATTCCAAAAAGGCTAGGCCCGCGGGGGCCTTCATTTCAAAGAGCAGGGCCGTGACCCTGCGCGAACCGCAGCGGGGACGCCCGCTAGCCTAGAAAAGACCGAGTCGCTCAGAACGGGATGTCGTCGTCCAAGTCCTCGAAGCCCGAGCCGCCCGCGGGCTTGGCGGCAGCCGGTGCGCGCTGCTGCGCGGTGGCTGGTCTCTGAGGCGGGGCAGCCCGACGCGGGACACCGCCTCCATCTTCCTCACCCCCACCGCCACCGCCACCCATGCCTTCGCGGCCGCCCAGCAGCTGTAATTCGGTGGCGATGATGTCGACGGTGTTCTTTTCGACGCCAGTGGTCTTGTCGGTATAGGTGCCGTACTTGAGCCGGCCCTCCACATAGATCGGACGCCCCTTCTTCACGTACTCGCCGGCGATCTCGGCCAGGCGGTCGTAAAAAGTGACGCGGTGCCACTGGGTGTCTTCCACCGTCTCGCCGGTGTTACGGTCCTTGCGGCGGCTGGAGGTGGCAATGCTCACATTGGCCACGGCCTGGCCCGAGGGCAGGTAGCGGATTTCGGGGTCGCGGCCGCAGTTGCCGACGAGGATAACTTTGTTGACGGATGCCATGGTGAAGGTTCCTCCAAGAATGGCGTGATTATGTGGTCTCGGGCCGGGTGGCGTGGGCCGGGGCCGCCTGGGCCTCCATGGGCCAAGCCACCATCAGCCAGGCCAGGACCGCAGCGCCGCAAGCCAGGAATAGGGTGACCGAACCGCCGGCTTTGAGCAGGGCCCCGCCAGCCGCCCCACCGGCGAAAAAGCCCAGCGACTGCAGCGTGTTGTAAAAGCCCAGGGCCGCACCGCGCGCCTCTGGAGGGGCCGCGCGCGAAGCGATACTGGGCTGGCAGGCCTCGAGGATGTTAGAGCCACAAAAGAACAGGAAAAGAAGCGCACCCATCACGCCCAGGCCCACCACCCCGGGATCGCGCACCTGCAGAGCCGCCACGCCGGCCAGGGCCAGCTGCACCCCGGCAATCAGGGCAACCGCCGCCAGGAAAACCGCCCGCAGGTAGCCCCGCCGCTCCAGCGGGAACAAGGTGGCTGACATGACGAAGAAGGACGCTCCAATGGTGGGCAGGTAGATCCACCAGTGGTCAGCCTGGGCCAAGCCGACGTCCACCAGCATGCGCGGCACCGCCACCCACATGGCCAGCAGCACGGCATGCAGGATGAAAACACCGACGTTCAGCCGCAGCGTGGGGACATGCGCCAACACCGCGCGCAGGCTGCCGCGGGCCGGCGCAGGCTTGCGGGTCGGCTCCGGTGGCACCACCCACACAACGATGGCGATGGCCATCAGCGCCAGGGCGGCGGTGAGTGCGAACAGACCGCCGAGCCCGAAGCGGGCGGACAGTGCCGGCGCCATCACCAGGGAGAGGGCGAACATCAGACCGATGCTGGCGCCCACCAAGGCCATGGACTTGGTGCGCACGTGGTCGCGGGTCAGGTCGGCCAGCAAGGCGGTGACGACCGCCGAAACCGCGCCCGCACCCTGCAGGCAGCGGCCGACGAGCAGGCCGGCCAGCGTGTCGGCCGAGGCCGCCAAGGCGCTGCCGGCGGCGAAGACCAGCAGGCCAAAGACGATGACCCGCTTGCGCCCGAGGCGGTCAGAGGCCATGCCGAAAGGCAGCTGCAAAAGGCCTTGGGTGAGGCCGTAGATGCCCATGGCCAAACCGACCAAGGCGGGATCGTCACCGCCCGGGTAGCGCGGGGCCTCAAGGGCGAACACCGGCAGCACCAGGAACAGCCCCAGCATGCGCATCGCATAGATGAAGGCAAGTGAGAGACTGGCGCGCCGCTCCGGACCGGTCATGGCCAGGTCGGAGGCGGGGCTAGGATCGGATGGGGCGGAGGAGGACAACGGGAGCGGCTGTGGCAGGGAAGCTTGACCCCTGATTGTCGGCGATACCCAGCCGGCCTCAGGCGAAAGGAGCGTTCAGGCGCACCACCACGGCATTGACCGCGGTGGCAAAGCTGACCCAAACTAGGTAGGGCAACAGGTACCAGCGCACGCGTGGCGCGAATCGTCCGCAGACCGTGATCAGAACGAGGATAGACAGCCAAAGCATGCCGACCTCGTAGAGCGCCCAATCTGGGCGGCGCATACGGAAAAACAGCAGGCTCCAGCCAATATTGAGTGCGGCGTTCAGCGCAAACAATGCCACCACCAGGGTCCGCACCTGCAGGCTGGGGGCGCGCATCCAGGCATCGGCCCCTGCCAGCACGCACAGCGCAAAGATCAGGGTCCAGGCCGGGCCAAAGGCCCAGTCAGGAGGTTGGAAAGCGGGCTTGGCCAGGCCCTGGTACCAGGGACCGATGTCTGTGAGGGCGCCACCGATCGCGGCCACGAGCAGGGCACAGGCGGCGCCGCACAGCAAGGGCAACCCACGCCGCCCAACAGAGCTGGGCGCAGAGGAATCGCTCACGCAGCCCCCGCGGTCAGCTGAACGCTCATACCCGCGCCAGGCCCAGCAGGTGGGCGAGATCCTTGAAGAAAATGCGCACATGCGCCATCGGCTTGCGCCGGACGAGTTCCTTGTTCATGTAGCTCTCGAAGGTCAGACGCTGGACGTCCACATCCTCGCAGATCTTGACGAAGCGCTCGCGCAGGCGGTCATTGCGATACCAGAACCACTGCATGATGCCCAGCACCCGGAATACGGTGCCGTGGGCCTTCATGAAGCGCTTGCGCGCCTGGGCCAGCACCTTGCCGTCGCCCGTACGCAGCAACTCGACAGCGGCCTCGGCGGCCAGCTGACCGCCGAGCATTGCGTAGTAGATGCCCTCGCCCGAGGCCGGGGCCACCACGCCAGCGGCGTCGCCGGCGAGCACCACGTCGCGCCCGTTGTCCCACTTGCGCAAGGGCCGCATCGGCAGCGGCGCGCCTTCACGGCGCACGGTCTCTGCGTTGGCCATGCCGCTGTCGGCCCGCAGGCGGGCGGTAGCGGCGCGAAGGGAAAAGCCCTTGTCGGCGCTGCCGGTGCCGATGCTCAGCGTGTCTCCGTGGGGGAACACCCAGCCATAAAAATCAGGCGAGCAGCGCGCGTCGTACACCACGTCACAGCGCGCCGGATCGTAGCCCTCGGGCGCCACCGCCGGACGGCGCACGATCTCGTGATAAGCAAAAACGCAGGGGGCGGGCTCGTCACCGCGCACCGCCTGGGTGGCCACACGGGAACGCGCGCCGTCGGCACCAATAACTGCACGGGTACGCACCCGAGCCTGGACTTCCGCGCCGTCGATCCGGTGGGTGAAGTGCACCACGCTAAGGCCGTCGGGATCGCGCGAGAGACGATCGAAGGTCCCGTCGTGGCGTTGGGCACCGCGCGCCGCTGCGCGCTCACGTAGCCACTCGTCGAAGACCTCGCGATCGACCATGCCGACGAAGCCGTTGTCGATCGGGATATCGACACGGTGACCCGAGGGCGCCACCATGCGCGCCGACCGGGCCTTGGCCACAAGCAGTTCATCAGGGATATCGAAGTCACGGATCGCCCGCGGCGGGATGGCGCCGCCGCAAGGCTTGATGCGGCCCGCCCGATCGAGTAGCAGCACCTGGTAGCCGCGCTCGGCCAAGGTTTGGGCCGCGGTAGCGCCAGCCGGGCCGCCTCCGACGACGACAGCATCGAAAGTGGAATTCATAGCGAGCATCTCCTAAAGGGTGGCGGGGTCATGATGCCTTCATCGCGCCTTGAGCGCGCTGGCTGCGAGCGGCAAGCCACTCCCGGCAGAACCGGGGCCATCGGGCGAGGTGGGCACGAATACGCAAGAGGTGTCGGCGCCGGCCACAGCCGTACGCTCAGACGCGGACGTCGGCGTGGCGATGCGGGCGCCCAAAACGGCGGCAACCAGAAACAGGACGCCTTCAACAGCAAACACGCTGGCGTAGGCGCTTCCCGAGGCGACGATCAGGGCATGGGCCAGGTCACTGGCGGCGGTGCCGGCCAAGCCGCCGAGGCCGAAGGCAATGCCCTGGGCGGCCCCCCACAGACCGACGCGCAGGCCCTCGCGGGATTCGCGCCCTTGGGCTGCCAGTTGCATCATCGAACCGATAGCGCCAATGGAGAAGGCGCCGTTGGCAACACCGAGAAGAAACACGTTCTCGCGCAGCGGCCAGTCCTGGGCCCCGGTCCAACCGGCCAGGGCCAGACCGACCAAGGCCAGGGCCGATGCCAGGCAACCGCCCAGGGTCCAGCCACGCAGCGAGGCCAGGGCGGGCTGGCCGGTGCGCCGCGACACGAAGCCGGCCAGGGCCACCATCAGCATGCCGACGAGGACGCCGCCGTGCTGTACGCCAGCCAGGCGGGTCGACTCGCCCGGGCTGAAGCCAAACACTGCGCCGGCGAAAGGCTCGAGGATCAGGTCCTGGGCGCTGTAGGCCAGCATGGAAATGAAGACAAAGACGGTGAAGCGGCGCGCCGTGTCCTCGCCCCAGACTTCGCGCAGGGCCTCGAAAAAGGGGACTGGCGCGGCCGGCTGCTCCGCCGACGCTGGCGCGTCAGAAGACTGCGACTCCAGACCCCGCACCGCCAGCAAGGTGACCAGCAACGCAAGAACCGACACGCCGCCAGTCACCGCCAGCAGGCGCGCCGGCGAGAAGGGGTCAAGCAGACTGCCAGCGCCGCCAGCCGTGAGCGCGAAGCCGGCAATCATCATGATCCAGACGCAGGTCGCGGCCGCCGCCCGACGTGGCGCAGCAACCCGCTTGGCGAGCAGCACCAGCAAAGAAGTACCGCTGGCGCTTACGCCCAGGCCGATCAGGACAAAGGCCAAGGCGGCCAGGGTGAGTCCGGCCCAGTGAACCTGATTCTGGCTCTGCGCCATCCAACCGACCGCCAGCGCCGCCAGCACGCCGCCGACCGCCAGCACCGCCATACCGCCGACAATCCAGGGCGTTCGCCGGCCGCCGCGGTCCGAGCCCCAGCCCATCCGCGGTCGGGTCGCCTGCACCGCATAGTGAATCCCCACCAGCAGGCCCGGAATCAAGGCCGGCAAGGCAAGCTCGACCACCATGACCCGATTGAGGGTGGACGTGGTGAGCACCACGATCGCGCCCAGACAGGCCTGAACCAGCCCGAGTCGCACGATGCCAGGCCAGCCCAGCGGCGTCATGCGGCCCCCCCTGTGCTCACCCGGAGGGCGAAGGCCGCCACCATCATGCCGGCGACGAAGAGGGGCACGCCAAAGCCGCTGTACCAGAGGGCGCGACCGCGCACATCGGCCAGGAAGCGTTTCATCATCAAGAGCTGCCCCCCCAGCAGGACGAGGATCGCCAGCGCATGCAAGGGCAGCTGCCACGCCATCAGCAATGCGATCACACCCACTTGAGCGAGGGCCATCGTCCAGCAAGCCGCCTGGCCGGCCCGCTGCTCGCCCAGTTGTACCGGCAGCGAGCGAATGCCCATGCGCCGGTCTCCCTCCACCGACTTGAAGTCGTTGAGGGTCATGATGCCGTGGGTGCCGATGCTGTAGAGAACCGCGAATGTCAGAGAGCGGGCCTCAGGCAGGCTGCCACCTGCCATGACGGCCGCACCGGTGGCCCAGGCGATGCCCTCGTAGCTGAAGCCGCAGGCGGCATTGCCCCACCAGCCGTTTTGTTTCAGGCGCAGAGGCGGCGCGCTGTAGGCCCAGGCCAGCAGCAGGCCCAAGGCGGCCGCGCCGAAGCCCCAGGGCCCCAGCGCTACAGCCACCAAAAGTGACACCAGCGTCCACAGCACCGCGATATACAGGCCCCAACGCCCGGGCATTCGACCGGAAGGGATGGGGCGATGGGGCTCGTTGATCGCGTCCACATGGCGGTCAAACCAGTCATTCACCGCCTGACTGGTGGCGCAGACGAAGGGGCCGGCCAGGGCGATCCCCACTGCCGCCAACAGCCAGCGACCGTCGAGCGACACCCCCGAGGCGACGACACCGCAGGCAAACGCCCACATCGGAGGGAACCAGGTGACAGGCTTGAAGAGCTCAGTGATAGCCGAAAGCGCAGGGAGCGACATTCGCCTATTTTTTTATTTACTAATGTTTGTGTCAATCCAAATTTACACGCGTAGAATGTTAAACATTAAGAAATAAATTGCAGGGGTTCGAATGAACGGTTTAAAAAAAGGGATGTTTTTTTCCTGGCTAGCCAGACGCTGGCAGTGAGGACCGAGGCCCGACCATCGGGGGCGGAAGCGCAAACGCCTACCTGGACCCTGGCCTGGAACCAGGCACAGCCGATGGCCCGGGCCTTCGCCTCCCTCGCCGGTGACTTGGCGCTGGTCATGGACGCCCAGGGCTGGGTGCTGGCTGCGGCGCAGGGCGAGGAGCCCGAAGAAGGGGGCTGGGCCCAGGCCTGGGTGGGTGAGCCTTGGTTGGCGATGGTCTCGCCCTGCACTCGGTCCAAGGCCGAGCGCCTCCTGGCGCGAAGCTTGGGTGGGGAGCAGGGACGCGCCAGCGAAATCAACGTCCTGGCCCATGATGGTCACCCAATCGCGATGCGGTTTGCAGGGTTACGGCTGGGCCCTACGGGTCCGCTGCTCATCATCGGGCGAGACCTGGCGGCGCAGACTGCACTCAACGGCCGGCTCGTGACCTTACAGCAGGAGCTCGAAGGCTTCTATTGGAATTCGATGTCGGTGACCGCGGGGCGCACCAACTGATCGGCGGCCGGGCCCAACAGACGCACGCCGGCGTGGCCGCTGGAGGGCCAGAGCACAGCCCCGGTGACATGACCGCCGAGGTGGCGGCCCGCAGGCTCAGTCCTCGCCGCCCTCGCCCATGCCGAAGCGGCGCAGCTTGACGTAGAGACTCTGGCGCGAAAGCCCCAACATCTCGGCCGCCGAGGCGCGGTTGCCGTTGGTGAGCTTGAGAGCCGACTCAATACAAAGCTGCTCGATCAAGTCGGTGGTATCGCGCACGATGTCCTTGAGCGGCATGCGTCCGACCAGCTCGGTCATCTGGTCTGCCGAATGGGGCAGCTCGCGCTGGGAAATGCCGTCGGCCAGCAGCCGACGGCTGACGTCGCGGATGGTAAAGCCCAGGCAGGGCGGCTTCAGGGTCAGCGCCGCCACAGCCGAGATTTCCACCTCGGTCACGCTGCCCAGTTCACCGCGCAACTGGGTCGCAAAGAGACGCAGGCTGCCGTGCTGGCGCAGGTTGGCCACCAGGACGTTGAGGTCGACGGTACTGCGGCCCAGCCAGCGGTCCAGCATCTCGCCACGGACCGCCTCCTCGCTGGCGCTCTGGCTCAGCTCCAGAAAGGCCCGGTTGGAGCGCTGCACCCGTCCTTCCAGGTCGGTGATCACGAAGGCATCGGGGGCCTGCTGGAGCAGTTCCACCAAATGAGGGACGCTGTCGGCCGGGCCCGCCGCCGCTTCGTTGAGCGGCGAAAGACGCACCAGAAAGTGGGTGCTGTCCTCCTGCCGCAACAGGGAGGCAACGAGACGATAGTCATGGCCGCTGCCCGCGAGTTGCACGACGAGGGGGTCGGTGCGGCCGTTGGCCCGCAAGCGGGTCAGGGTGTCGCGAAGCGCCGCGGCACTGGCTGGCACGAGGCCATCGGCCAGCGTCCAGGCGGCCTTGCGTATCGAATCACCGAAGAGGTTCTGAGCGGCCGGGTTGGCTTCGTCCAGCCGACCCGTTCCGGCATCGAGGATGACCACGGGCTCGGCCGCTTGCTGAAAAAGCAGGCGGTAGCGGGTTTCGACATGGCGCAGCCGCCAATAGTCGCGCTCCATGGAAACCTGGGCAGACACCAGGCGCTGCTGCAGCTGCATTTCACCGCGGAGATCACGGCCGAAGGCCACCAACAAGCTGGGCTGGAGCTGACCCACCGGCTGTACTGGAACCACCCGATAACTCACGGGCAAATCCAACCCCGCAGCGAGCCCTGTATGGTTGACTTGGCGGGGCGCCGGGCGCTGCCCGGCAAGGGCTTCGCCCAGCATGGCCTCAATCTTGGGCCGGCTTTCGGTAGTGACCAGACCCGCCCAAGGCCGGCCTATCCACTCGCGAAAACCCAGATTGACCAGCTCTTCGGAGTTGAGGCTCAGGTCCCGGATGATGCCCTGAGGATCTATGACCAGCACCACATCCGCTGGCGCGGTGATCAGCTGGCCGACGGTGTCCGGGTCAAGCCCCGACAGAAGCGAACCGACCGATTGCAGGCGGCCAAGTTCGAAGTTCTGTGTGTCAAGGGGCATGGGCGTTCTCACCTAGCGCCACTTGACGCCATGCGACATTGTGCCTGTTCAGCAGGTTTTCGCGCGAGTTTCTATGAGCTTGTCGGCGATCGAGGGAGCCAAGCTACCATCAATGGCCAGGGCATCGGCGCCGACCTCGCGCGCTAGGCCGGGGTTGAGCAGAAATAGCGGCCCCCCCACGATGATGCCTACCCGTGGGTTGAGAGAGGCCTTGCGCACAGCGGCGATGGCCGCCGTGAGCGATGCCGAATGGATTTCTCCAGCAAGGGTAAACCCCACCACATCCACCCAATCCCTACGCACTTGGGCGACTGGGTCGAGCTGGGGGTGGGGCCCGCCCGTCACCTCCCAGCCGGCCTCCCGGAAAAACTCCGAGACCATGACCAGACCGAAGGTGTGCTGCTCACCGGGCGCCGGCACCAGGAGCACCCTGCGGACTGATTCGCTGTCGGCCGGGCGGAAGGCCAGGCCCGCGCTCATGTCGCGCAAGGCCTGTTGCAGTCTGCCCACAGCCACAGTGACATCTACAAATGTGCAAAGGTCCTGCTCCCACAGCTCGCCCAGGAGACGGGCTGCAGGGACCATGAGGTCCGTGCAAAGGAGGGTGCGGGGCACACCCCGCATCCGGAACGCTTTGACCGCGGCCCGGGCGGGCAGGTCGTCGGGCAGCAGGAGCTGGCGAACCAGCTCGCGGACATCGTCCCGGGAAATCGGACGGCCCGTCTGGTCGGCGAAATCGGGCGCATCGCCATCGTCATCGGAATGGCTGTGAGCTTGTAGGAGGCGTGGGATCACAGAATGCTCGAGCGCATCCGCAAGCAATGCCCGGTGCCCTTCCGGACCCTGGCTGGCGCTCGCGTCGGGGCTCTCCTGTGGCCCGCCAGAAAGCGGACGGCCGGGAGTGGGCCCCAAACTTCGGTGCGACGTCATTCTTGGCTCCTCGCCAGGGATCTGCCACGGCTGACACGCAGCAGATCCGGATGTCCCGTCTCTCGGCAGGAATGATCCCTCTTGTTTTCTAACTCTTGTCTGACTGGGCGGTTGATCTTCGACAACTCGACCCCATGCGCTGACCCCCTGATTCTGAGGGGTTTTTCTCCAGATGCCCATCAATATCTCCTCCCGGCGCGATTTCGGGCAGGGCTGACAAGAACCAGTCACCCCAAAAGTGTCATATTTTATTGATGTCAACCTTAATTGACAACTTGCGGGAGGCCGGGCTAAATAGGCCTCATGGTGACTTTTCAG
>JAURKV010000054.1 GCA_030831585.1 Ramlibacter sp.
ATCTGGTCCATGCCCACCAGGCCCACAGCCAGGCCGATGAACAGGGCCGTCATGCCGCGCAGCGTGCTCTGGCCCAGCACCGCAGAGACGGTGGTGAAGGCCAGCGCCATCAAAAGGAAATACTCGGGCGGCCCCAGCTTGACTGCAAAGTCGGCGACGTAGGGTGCGAACAAGGTCACGACCACGGTGGCAATCGTGCCGGCGACGAAGGAGCCGATCGCCGCGGTGGCCAGAGCCGCGCCGGCGCGGCCGCTCTTGGCCATCTTGTTGCCCTCCATGGCGGTCACCATCGAGGCGGTCTCGCCTGGCGTGTTGAGCAAGATGGAAGTGGTCGAGCCGCCGTACATCGCACCGTAGTAGATGCCCGAGAAAAAAATCATCGAGGCAGTGATGTCCACCTTGGCGGTGATCGGCAGCAGCATCGCCACGGCCACCGCCGGGCCGATGCCGGGCAGCACGCCCACGGCCGTGCCCAGCGCGCAGCCCACCAGGGCCCACAGCAGATTGACGGGCGTGACGGCAGTCGCAAAGCCCTGGAGCAGCGCGTTGAAGATATCCATCACAACCACCCCGTCGAGGTGAGACCCGGCAGATTGATCGCCAGGAATTGGGTGAAGGCCCAGTAGACCGGGGCCGCAATGGCCAGACCGGTGAACAGGTCTGCCGCCAGCACGGCCGGGCGGCTAGCCGCCTGCCCCTGGGCCCGGCGCATGCCCTGCACCGCGAGCAGGTAGCACAAGGCGCAACTGAGGATGAAACCCGCCCGCTCGATCAGCGCCGCGTTGGCCAGCAAACCGGCAGACACCCAGACCCCACCCACCCACCAGGCACGCTCAGCGCCCGTTGGCGCCTGCAGGTCACGCAGTCCACCGGTGAGCGCTTCGCGCACGATGAGCAAGCCGCACAAGGTCAGCACAGTGGCCACGACCCAGGGCAGAAAGTTGGGGCCGGCGCCGCCGTAGCCTGCCTCGCCCGGAATGGACAGTGCGCCCCAGCCCAGAGCCAGACCCAAGGCAGTGACGCCAGCGCCGAGTGCGGCGTGGGTCAGGGGGATGGAAGAGAGTTTCATCGCTGTTGAAGAAAAAAGCCCGGCCGGAGCCGGGCAATGAAGAAATGCGCCGCCCTGGCGCATCCTTACCGTCAAATCATGCCGGCCTTGACCATGGTGGCGCGCAGGCTGGCGAACTCGTCGTCAACAAACGAGTCAAAGGCGGGGCCGGTCATCACGGCCGGGGTCCAGTCGTTCTTTGCGAGCGACTCGGCCCAGGACTTGGTCTTGAGCGCGGCCAGCACCATGTCGGTCAGGGCCTTGCGCTGGGCCGCAGTGATGCCAGGGGCGCCATAGACGCCGCGCCAGTTGCCGATCTCGACGTCGATGCCCTGCTCCTTGAGGGTGGGCACGCTCACGCCCTTGAGGCGCTTGCCCGAGGTGACGGCGATGCCCTTCATCTTGCCGGCGTTGATGTACTCGGCAAACTCGCTGTAGCCGCTGCCGCCGACGGTGACGTTGCCGCCCAGGATGGCGGCGGTGGCCTCACCGCCTCCACGGAAAGCGACATAGTTGATCTTGCCGGGGTCGACACCGACGGCGCGGGCAATTTGGGCCGCAGCGATGTGCTCGGTGGAGCCGCGCGAGCCGCCACCCCACTTGACGCTACCCGGGTCCTTCTTGAGCTGGGCGACGACGTCGGCCATGGTCTTGAAGGGCGAGTTGGCCGGCAGCACGAACACGTTGTACTCGCTGGTGATGCGGGCAATGGGGGTGGCCTGCGACAGGTTCACCGGCGGCTTGCCAGTGATGATGCCGCCGATCATGACGGCGCCCATGATCATGATCGCGTTCGGATCGCCCTTGGCGGCGTTGACGAACTGGGCCAAGCCCAGGGCACCCGCGGCGCCGCCCTTGTTCTCGAAAGTGACGTTATCGGCCACCTTGGACTCCAGCAGGGCCTTGCCCAGGGCACGGCCCGTGGCGTCCCACCCGCCGCCGGGGTTGGCGGGGATCATCATCTTGAGGTTGGCGGCGGCTTGGGCCGTCATCGGCAGGGCGCCCGCAGCGGCCAGGGCGGCCATGGACTTGAGGAAGGTATCGCGACGCATGGTGTTCTGGTCTCCAGTTCGAAAAAGAGGACAGAACGATCCTTGAGCGCCAGCCTGTCAATCGGCTGTCCCGCGCATCAGGGAAACTACCGAGTCCGCTCCGGCTAACCTCAGGCCGAGCCGCTTGCCGCAAATGGCCCTTTCTGCGCCGACCAGCCAGCGCTGCCCCTCCAGCCCCCCCCCCAAAGCCGCCCCCGGACCTTCCTGCCACTTGCCCCGATGAACCTGCTGCTGGTCGAAGACGACGCCTCGATGCGCGCCACCCTGGCGCGGGCGCTGGGCCGCCGCGGTTGGCAGGTGCGGCCCTGCGAGGACGGCGAGCAGGCCCTGACCCAATGGCAGGCCGCGCCGCCCGACGTGGTGGTGCTCGACCTCAGCCTGCCCGGTCTCGATGGCCTGCAGGTGCTCGAACGAGCCCGCACGGCGGGTCTGGCCCAACCTGTGTTGATCCTCACCGCCAGGGGCACGGTGGGCGACCGCATCCTGGGCCTCAATGCCGGGGCCGACGACTACTTGCCCAAGCCCTTCGACCTCGACGAGCTCGAAGCCCGCCTGAAGGCCCTTGGGCGTCGGGGTGCGGTGTCCCCGCCGGGGACCGGTCCTGGCGCCGCCGGTGCGACGACGGGCTCGTCCGTCGCCGGCCCGCTCATCGTCTCCCTGGGTGCCCTGGATTGGGACCGAGACAGCGGCGCCTTCTACCACCAGGGTCAGGTGCTTGAACTCACCCCACGCGAGGCCGCCCTGCTGCAGGCGCTGATGGCCCGGCCCGGCCAGGCCATGGCCAAGGAGCGGCTTTTCGAGCGTGTCTTCCCGGGCGCCAGCGATGTGCAGCACGAGGCGGTGGAAGTGGTGGTCTATCGCCTGCGCAAAAAGCTCGCCCCCACGGGCGTGGAGCTGGTCACGCTGCGCGGGCTGGGCTACCTGCTCAAGGCCAGTGCGCCCACCTGATGCCGCCTCCCTTTGGCCGTTACAGCTTTGCCCTGATGCCCCGTCGTCCTCACTCGCTCCGTCGTCAACTGCTGCTGGGCATCCTCCTGCCGGTGATCGCCCTGGTGGCGATCAACGGCGTCTCCCTCTACCGCAGCGCCCTTGCCGCGGCCAACACCGCCTATGACCGCTCGCTGCTCGCCTCGGCCAAGGTGATCGGCGAGCAGCTGGACGTGCGCGGCTACGACCGCGAGGCCAAGCTGCGGGCCACGGTGCCCTACTCCGCGCTGGAGGCCTTCGAGGCCGACAACCGCAGCCGGTTCTTCTATCGCGTCTCCAACTTGCAGGGCGAGTTGATCTCGGGCTTTGGCGACCTGCCCTTCTGGCGCGGCAGCCTGCCCGAGCAGCCGCCCTATGCCGCCTTGGTTGATTTCTACGACGAGCGATTCCGAGAGGACGAGGTGCGGGTCGCGGTGCTGTTGCAGCCGGTGGCCAGTGCCAGCGGTCGGGGCATGGCCGTGGTGCAAGTCGCCGAGACCCTGGAACTGCGTCGCCGCCTAGCGCGCGAGGTGCTGCTGGACACGCTGTGGCGCCAGCTCGGGCTGGTGGCGGTGATCGCCGCGGTGGTGGTGTGGGTGGTGCAACGCGCCACCCGGCCGGTGCGCTCACTGTCACAAGCGCTGCAAGCGCGCGCCGAGGGCGACCTGACCCCCTTGACGAGTGAGGACGCGCCGCGCGAGCTGCAGCCCTTGCTGGAAGCCACCAACGGGCTGATGCAGCGGCTCTCCGCCCTGCTCGAGCAGCGCAAGCGCTTCGTCCGCGACGCGGCGCACCAGCTGCGCACCCCACTGGCGGTGCTCAAGACGCAAACCCAATCGGCCCTGCGCGGCGACCTGGCGCCGCGTGAGGCTTTGCTTGAAATTGCTGGCACGGTGGACCGCGCCACCGGCCTGGCCAATCAGATGCTCTCGCTGGCCAAGGTGGAACAGCTGAGGGAGCAGCCAGACGCGCCCGCGGTCGAAGACTGGGCCGCTGTCGTGCGCGCGCTCGCGCTCGAGATGGCGCCGCTGGTGGCCGACAAACGTCTCGACTTCGAGATCCACACCGAACCCGCGCCGGTGCGCGCCCACGCCTGGATGCTGAGCGAACTGGCGCGCAATCTCCTGCACAACGCGATCCGCCACACGCCTGAGGGCGGCAGCCTGTCGGTGCGGGTCGAGGCCAAGGCGGCGCAGGCCTCGCTGGAGATCGCCGACACAGGGCCGGGCATCTCCGATGAACTGCGCCAGCGGCTGTTCCTGCCTTTCTCGGCGGGGGACAGCCGCTCGGGCTCCGGCCTGGGGCTGGCTATTTGTCAGGAGATCGTGCGGGCGCTGGGCGGCGGCATCCGCCTGGACCCTCGGGCGGAGGAGGGGCCTTCCCCCGTAGCGCACCAGGGATTGGTGGCGCGTGTGTGGCTGCCGCTGGCGGTGCATGACAATGAGCCCACCAAGCCTGCCTCCTGACCCCCACCTCGACCCCACCTCGCCACATGAGCACCGCACCCGACCGCCAGCGCATCGACAAATGGCTGTGGGCCGCGCGTTTTTACAAAACGCGGGCTCTGGCGGTAGACGAGATTGCACTGGGGCGCGTGATGGTCAATGGCCAATCGGTTAAGCCCGCGCGCGAGGTGAAACCCGGCGACACGGTGGGCCTGCGGCGCGACGCGATGGTGCGTACGGTCGTCGTGCGCGGCCTCTCGGCGATGCGCGGTCCGGCGCCGGTGGCCCAGCAGCTGTACGAAGAAACCGCGGAGAGCCTCGCCGCCCGTGAGCAGGCGATGGAGCGCAATCGCTACGCCCGCGAGCCGGCGCTGGCCATTGAACAGGGACGCCCCACCAAGCGGGGCCGCCGGGATCTCGAGGAGGCACGCCGCGGTTGGGATGACCGCTGGAGCGCGTCGGTCGAAGATCGCTGAGACCGGCCGCAACACCCAGCCCACCCTCAGGGCAGTAGCACGATCTGACGCGTGCCGTCGGAGCGGCCCTGCGCGGAAAGGCGTAGGGTCACCTCCACGGCTTGGTCAACCGAGATGACCCGCGCCACCAGGGCGACGCCGTCCCCACGGGGCACCGCGCGCAAGGGTGCGTCTGGCGGCAGTGACATGGAGAAGCGACCGGGGCCGCTGAAGTCGCAGCGGGTATCGCTGCGGCAGTCGGGGCGGGGCGTCTCCCGCAGGTCAGTCACACGGCCACCGCGCGCGGCCAGACGAAGCACAGGCTCCGCGTAGCCCCGCCCTCGCATCGGCGACAGGCTGAGGTTGAAGCCGTCACCCCCGGCGCCGGGGGGGAGCGACAGCACCCAGTCCCAGGAGGCGCCCGAGGCCGGGTCGGTGTAGGCCGGCTGCCGGCGCGCCTGAACTTCGAGCTGCGCCTGGGCCACCTGCTCAAACAGCGCCAGTTGCGCCAGGGCCTGCGGAGCCTCGGCGACGGACTCGCTGGCCTCAGCATCGGCAGCAGGCGAGGCCCCTCCGCAGGCCGTCAAGCTGACCAGCATCAGGCCCGCCAACAACGGGCCGGCGATGGTCCCGAAGAAAGAGCCGCCCCGCCAGCGCCTGGTGCCCGGTCGCCGACCGACAGGGTCAGGCCGGGCAGCGAGCGGGGGGACCGGATGGCTCATTCGGCTGAGAGCGGTTGGAGCATCTGGTCTCCCCGCTTCGGGAAGGAAGAGGCGCGCTTATCACCGGACGGCAAGTCAAATTCCCAGACCGCCGACCGGATGCATGAGGGCGCATGGGGCAGATAGCCCTTCGCATACATCTCTGCGTCCTTAGCGGGGACTTTGCCGAGCACCTGTCCCAGCACACGTTGGTCGACCAGGGCACTCACCTGAATGAGGGTCACAGAACCTCCCAAATGCCACGGAACCTCGGATACCGCGACCTCGGCGTTCCCAAAGCGGGCCTTCTCGAGCTTGCGGCTGTCCAGATTCGATTCCGACGAGCAACTGGGCTTGCTGGGCTCGGCCAAGCGCGCCTGGCTGAGTTCGGTAGGACGCGACAACACGAAGGTGGCATTCCTCAGGCCTCTGTGGGCCAGCTGGCTTACAAGGTAGGTGGGCTCTTCCATCAGCGCGCCCATCGAGTAGGTGAAGCACCGTGGCGCCCTCGGGTCCTCGATTCGGAAAGACTTGGACTCTGCCCCAGGACAGGGAACAAGAATTTTTTTGGCCTGCATCACCCGGTACTCGAAGGTGACCCCAGAGTGGCTCAGTGCCTTACGCAAATGCGCAAGTTGATCAGGTTTCAGGCTGTCCACCCACGACGCGCCCGACGGACTCGCTTCGTTCGCAAGGTTCGTGGCCCGCGCCACGCCCTCCCAATCCTTGCCAGGCATGACGTCGCCGTTCGGCGCCAACCCTTGAAGCACACGCTCGAGGGTCACCGCGCCAGTGAGGCTATAGGGGTCGAAGGTGCTGCCCCCCATGGCGGCCAGGGGGCTGCGGGCATCGGCACGGTCTGAGCGTTCCTGTCGGTCCGCGCGCTCGGTGGGTAAAGGGGTGGCGGCCAAAGCCGGCGCAGCGCTGGACAGGCACAACATCGCCGCCACAAGAGGTGTCAAAGAAAGTCGCATGGAATGGTCCTTGGAGAAATAGCACCCGGGGGAGATGGACCCGCTCCTGGGGCTCCGGGTGACTGGCCTTGGAAGCGTCGAAGCCCACCCGACTGCAACTACTGAGTGCGACCCCGTCAAATTACTTACTAAAGTGCACGTTATAGCTCTTCAGTACTCATGTCAACCACTTTTCGTCAAGCGGCGCGCGTGCGCACAACCCCGAATGGAACCGGCCCGCCATCGCCGGGACAATGGCCGCTGACTCAACCGATCCGACGCCCATGACAAGCAAGAAGCTGACAGGAAAAATCGCCGCCGACCGCATCCGCCATCTGGAGGTGCCGCGGCCAGACCCCCGCCTGATTGAGGGCTTCATGGCCCTGGGCGACTGCACCGGGGTGGTTTCCGACGTGATGGACGAGATGGGCATCGTCGGCGCGGTGGGCGCCAGCACCCTGCGACCCACCATTGCCGGCAAGGTGATCGTGGGCCCCGCGCTCACGGTGCGCAACATGGTGCAGCGCGAGCATGTGTACGACCAGGCCAAGGCCAAGGTGAACAAGATGGCCGAGTTCGAGGGCCACAACTTGGCACAACCCGGCGACATCCTGGTGATTGAAGGTGTGACCGGCGTGTCCAACATGGGCGGTATCTCGGCCCAGACCGGCAAACGCCAGGGCGAGTTGGGGTCTATCGTCTCCGGCGGCGTACGCGATGTTCCGCACTCACGTGCTGTCGACTACCCGATGTGGGCCTCGGAAATCACCCCCATCACCGGCAAGTGGCGTATCGAGACGGTGGAGATCAACGGCGACGTCGAAATTTTCGGCATCCGGGTGCGCTGCGGCGACCTGGTGGTGGCCGATGACACCGGCGTGTGCTTCGTGCCGATAGAGCGGGCCGCCGAGGTGCTTGAGCGCTCGCGCAAGAAGGCCGATGGCGAGCGCGAGCGCTGCGAGCACATCGACAGGGGCGTGCCGGTGGCTGACCTGCCCGCGGCCGACCTGCACGCCAAGAACAAGGCCTGAGAGCCGTGCCGGCGCCCCGCGCGGGCGCCGACGAACACTTGCCACAAGCCCACGAACACGAGACCCGGAGAACCTGATGCCCCTGCCCTCCTCCCTTCGCCGCCGACAGGCTGTCGTCGCCATAGCCGCCGCTGGCGCCCTGGCGGGTCTGTCCCTGCCGCTCACTGCACAGGCACAAGCCGCCTACCCGAACCGTCCGATCAAGCTGGTCGTCCCCTTCGCCCCTGGCGGCGGCGTTGACCTCATCGCGCGCGTGGTGGGCCAAAAACTCGGCGAGCGCCTCGGCCAGTCGATCGTGGTGGAGAACAAGGCGGGGGCCAGTTCCATGCTGGGTACCGACCAAGTGGCCAAATCACCGGCCGATGGCTACACCCTACTCATGACGAGCACCTCGATAGCGGCCAACCAGAGCCTCTTCAAAAAGGTGCCCTACGACGCCCGCAAAGACTTCACACCCATCGGCATGGTGGCCATTGCGCCAGCCATTGTTGCCGTGCATCCCGGGGTTGCTGCACGAAATTTGCAGCAGTTCATTGCTTTGGCGCGCAGCGCCAAGGACCCGGTGCCCTATGCCTCCTTCGGTATCGGCTCCGCGCCGCACCTGGTCACCGAATTGTTCGAAGCCGCGACCGGCGCCAAGCTACTCCACATCCCCTACAAGGGCGGTGGCCCAGCAGTACTGGCAACCCTTGCCGGGGAAACCTCGGTGATCATTCCGAGCATGGTCCCGGTGCTGCAACACATCAAGGATGGCAAGCTACGGGGCCTGGGCATCGCCTCCGAAAAGCGTCACCCCCTGCTGCCCGACGTGCCCACCCTACGCGAACAGGGCGTGGCCATGGAAACCGGCACCTGGTTCGGCATCCTGGCGCCTGCGGGCCTGCCGCCTGCCATCGCACAGCGTCTCACCACCGAGCTCAATGAGGTGCTCAAGGACAAGGACGTACTGGCCAAGCTGATCTCGGAGGGCGCGGAGACCACGCCGATGGATCCGCGCACCTTTGGCGCCTTCATCGAGTCGGAGACCAAGCGCTGGCGCGACGTGGTGACCAAGGCGGGCATTCAGCCTGAATGAGCGAACACAAGCCCAGGTAAGCCCGGGCCTGCCACACCCAGCGCGCTGAAGACCGCTTACTCGACCTTCAAGTCCAGGGTCCTGAGCACAGGCCGCAGGCGAGTGTCCTCGGCCTTGATGTACTCGGCCAGCTGCGCAGGCGTCATCAGCTTGGGCTCGATGCCGGCACCTATGAGGCGGCCCTTGCGGTCGGCATCGGCGCCCGCCTTGAACATGGCCTGTTGAAGCCGGGTGCGCACTGCAGCCGGCGTACCAGCGGGCACCGCCACCCCGTACCAGGACTCGGAGAGGAACCCCGCCAGCCCTTGCTCGATGGCGGTGGGCACCTCGGGCATCAGCGCGGAGCGGGTGGCCGACATGACGGCAATCGGCCGGATCTTGCCGGCCTTGACGTGGGCCGTCTGCGGCGGGATGTTGACAAAGGCCACCTGCACCTCGCCGGCCAGCAGCGCCATGACCGCCGGCGCCGCGCCCTTGTAGGGAACGTGGGTCATCTGGGTCTGGGTCATGGACTTGAAGGTCTCACCCGCCAGGTGCGGGCCGGTGCCCACGCCAGCGCTGGCGTAATTGAGCTTGCCGGGGTTCTTCTTGGCGTAGTCGATCAGCTCGCGCAGGTTGTTCACCGGCAGGGAGGGATGGACGCTGATCATGCTGGGCACGATGGCCCACATGCCGATCAGGTCAAAGTCTTTCTCGGCGTTGTAGGGCAGCTTCGGGTGGATGGCCGGCATGATGACGTGCGTGGCCGGGCCCGCCATCAACACGTTGTAGCCATCAGGTGCCGATTTGGCGACCGTTTCCGAGCCAATCACCGTACCGCCCCCGGGCTTGTTCTCGGTGATGACCGAGCCGCCCAGTTCCTGCTGTAAACCCGCCGCCAGTTCGCGGGTGAGCACGTCACCGGCCGCACCACCCGCATAGGGGTGGACCAAGCGAATGGTCTTGTCTGGCCATTGCTGCGCCATCACTGGCGCAGCAATGCAGGCGGTCAGAGCCAGGGCGCTGGCCCACAAGAGGGGACGGCGGGGCAATGCAGGGTGCAAGTTCATGGGGTGTCTCCTGTTTTTTCGGCGGTGAGTGGGTGGGGTTGGATTCGTCTTTCGCTTCGTATTCGCTTCGCCTCACGGGGCCGAGGCGCCCTGAAACTCGCGCCGCAGGGCCTCCACCAAGCTGCCGGCCCGCAGCACCGCCAGCATGTGCGGCGACAAGGGTGGTGCATCGAGGGCGCTGCCGTCGGCCAGAACGATGCGGCCGGCCGCGAGGTTCACCGAGATGCGCTCGCCGTCCTGCACACGGGCGGCAATGCCAGGCACGGTGAGCACCGGCAGACCCTGGCTCAGGGCGCGACGGATGAAGCCCGACTCGCAAGACTCCACCAGCACCGCGGCAATACCGGAAAAGCGGATGGCCGCACTGACCTCCACATGGTTGTGGTGCGCGAAGTTGACTCCGCCCACCACGAGGTCACCCGGCTGCACCTCCTTCGGGAAGCGCGGGTTGATGCGCCGAAAGCACATGGCCGTGAGCAGGGCTTCGTCCATCGGCTTACCAAAGCCCTCGCGCACCACGCTGAAGTCGATGATTCCATCGTCTCCGGAAACCTGGTCGCCAAATTTCCAGACGCGGCCAGCCATGAGTTGGTCCGGTTCAATTGCAAACGCCGGCATGGTCGCTCCTTCAGTGGCGACCGCTCGGGGCCGGCCGTGGGGCGCCTACCGCCGCGCCATGTGCATCATCGGCACCGTCGGCCAGATAGGCGTCATAGGCCACCTGCTGCAAATAGGGCCGTGGATCGGCGATCTTGCCCTCGACCGCCGAGGCGGCCACCGTCAAGGGTGAAGCCAGGAAGACCCGCGCCTCTTCGCTGCCGTTACGGCCTTGATAGTTGAACTGGTGGGTGGTGATGGACACCTCCTTGCCAGACAGCACACCCAGATAGCCCCAGCAGGTGTTGCAACCGGGCGTGAGCACCGCGGCGCCCGCCTCGGCGAACACCTCGAGCAGGCCCTCGCGGGCAGCCTGGGCGTAGACCTCGGCACTGCCGGGGGTGATGTACATCGTGACATGTGACGCCACCTTGCGACCGCGCAGGATCAGGGCGGCGTCGCGCATGTCCTGCAGGCGGTTGCCCGCGCAGGAGCCGATGGTGGCCTGGTCGACCTGCAAGCCGGCGATCTGTTCCACCGGCGTGGCGCCGGTCTGCTCGGGCGGTACGGTGACCATGGGCGAGAGCGTCGACAGGTCTAGCGTGAGTCGCAGGTGATACTGCGCGTCCGGGTCAGGGCGCACCACCTCGTAGGGCCGCCCCTGGGCGCGCGCGTCGACATAAGCCAGGGCGAGGTCATCGACCTCCATCACCGCGGTGTCGGACATGCTGTGGAAGGTCGAGGCGAGCAGGGTCTGGCGGTCGTCCATCGACAGACTGGATAGCGCCGGCCCGCCATATTCGACGCAGCACTGGAGGAACTGGCCCTGCCCCCAGTCACGCAGCAGGGTCTGCACGATGTCGCGGGCGTTGACGCCGAAGGGCATCTGGCCCACCAGGTCGATGCGCACCGTGCGCGGAACGGTGACCCAGTTCTCGTCCTTGATCAGGGGCACCAGGATGTCGGGCGACATCGAGATGTTGAGCGCGCCCACCGCGCCGATGCTGGCAATGTTGCCCTCGTCCGAGAAGATGAGGGAGCCAGGGCGGGCGAAGCCCTTTTCCACCAGCACCAGGTGGCGCAAGCCGGTGCCGGGGCCAAAAAAATGGCCGATCCGCAGGTCGCGGGTGAGGCTCTTAAGCAGGTAATGGGTGGCTGCATGCGGCGAGCCGGTGGCGGCCGAGGGTGTATGGTCGATCACCACAATGACCTTGTCCGGGCGCTTGAGGCCAGGCGGGCCAATGCGGTCCAAGTTGCGGCGAATCGTCGGCCAGTTCAGCTCCTGGGTCGCCACATGGTCGGGAACGCAGGTCAGGTGCTCGCCGGGCTCGACCCGCTCGCGGCCTGCGTGGCGCGCCAGGATCTTCTGCGCGATGGTCTGGCCTGTGGGCACGACGCTCATGGCGCTCATGATCTCAAGCGCGCCCGGTGTAGGGCCCGGGGCGGGCAATTTCGAAGGTCTCGCGCATCTCGGCGTACTGAAAGCCTCCCAGTCGCGCCAGGGGCCGGGCAGCGACGGAATTGAAGCGGCCCTTGTCGTCGAGCATGGCATCGTCGATATGCAAGCCGACCACCCGTCCGAGCACGACGGTGGTGAGCGTGTCGCCCTCTTCTCGCGGCTCGATGTCGACGATGCGCTCGACCACGCATTCCATCGCCATCGGCGACAAGGCGACCCGCGGCGGCCGCACCTTCAAGCAAGGGGCCTTGGCCAGCCCGAGCAGCTCAAACTCGTCGACGCCAAAGGGCGCGGTGATGGACGAATCGGACATCTGCTGTGCCAGGGGCACGGTGGCCAGGTTGTAGACGAACTCCCCCTGGCTACGGATATTGGCCAGGGTGTCCTTTTGGTCCCGGTCTGGCGCGACGTTGATGGACAGCATCAGCATCGGCGGGGTGGACGAGGCCAGGTTGAAAAAGGAGTACGGCGCCAAGTTGGCCCGACCCTGTGCGTCCACCGTACTGATCCAGCCGATCGGACGCGGCGTGACCAGGGAGGGGAACATCGTGGGCCGGACGGCGTTCGGGGTAGTAGGGTCTAGAAACATGCAGCCAGTATAGAAAGCCGAGGAGTTGGGCGGCTCCTGCATCGCAGCTATGCCGGCTTTGTCATGGCTCGGGCAGTTCGGCAGCCCGGGAAAGGCCCGTCCCGGGGCATGGCCTCTAGCGGCAGTGACCGGGCCTGGACTGTGCGCGAGCTGCGCAACTCAAGGTACCGCGCATTCAAAGCTGGCCGCTTCGTCAAAGCTGCCCTGGCCCTTGTAGCGCGCAATCTTGGGCCATGCGCAAATCATCCGTGTACGGCCCGGGAAGGCGGCACCTGAACTGGCCAAGGTATCCGGGGCGACGCCCCGCTCGACCCAGTTCTGGAGCGCGGTCACCGGGTCGAAGCGGTCGAGGCCGCGGCCGCCTCGGCAATGCTCCACTCCGGGGGCAATGAAAAATCGAGCAAAGCGCTGTGTCGCCTCCAGCCCCCCATTGGCCTTGACCAGACGGTCATACCAATCGCGCACCCCCGCCGGGTTCACCAGCGAGTCGGCCATGCCCACATAGACGATGGTTTTCCCACCGCGGGCCTTGAATCCCTCGTAGTCGACACCGCGCGTGGTGGTGATGCCGGCGGAGGCCATCATTCGGGCGGGATCGCGATCCACATCAAAGGTCAAATAGTCGAAGGTGGGATCTGCCGGGGTCATGAACACATTGCGGATCGACTCATTGGTGTACTTGGCCGAGTTGGGCGTTGCGGTCTCCGAAGTGCCCAGCCAATTGCCACGCCAGGTAGCCGAGGAAATGCCTGCATCCCAGGGCGGGCCAGGATAAAGCTGGACCCCGGCGCTGTTGCGCGGGCCCGCCATGACCTCAGTAAAAGCAGAGACCTGCGCGCGGCTCAGGCAGGCGTCGGTCTTTTCGCCGGCGCATTGCAAGGCACGCAGGTCGACTTTGCAGGCCGCGTAGTTCTCGATGATTCCGTCCTTCGCGCCGTCGAGCGCGTCGCATTGGGCCACCACCGCGTTGTCAATCAGTTGCAGGTCTTTCTGACTCAAGGCGCGGCTCAGGATAGGCTCGCCCTTGGCATTGCGCGGCGCAATCGCCTGAAAGGCCCGCAGGGCCACCAGCGAACCCACCTGGGCCAGGTGTTGCTCGAGAATGGGCGCCCCTGAGACGATGCCGTCGAAGTGCTGCGGATAGCGCTGTGCCGCCATCATCCCCTGACGCCCGCCACCCGAGCAGCCCACAAAGTAGGCATAGCGCGCGGGCTCGCCGTAGAACCGTTGCACCAGTGCCTTGGCCTGCAGGGTCACCTGCTCCACCGCGTTGTAGCCCCAGTCGACCCGGGCCTGGGGATCCAGGCCGAAACTTGCGTCGCGTGTGCTCGAGCCCTGATGCCCGGTGTCGGTCGATGCGACCGCTGCACCCTGCGCCAGGGCGGGCGTCACACCGGGGTGCAGCACGCCAAAGGCGGGGCGAACGACGCCGTCCACCCCGCCGCCGCCCTGAAACTGGAATCTCCCGTTCCAAGGCGTTGGAAGGCGCAACTCATAGCGAATGCCGTAGCGCACGCCCTGGACGCCGGTGCGGGCACCGATTTCCGCCTGCACCACGCAATGCGCCGGCAGGACGCTGCCTTCCGCCACCTGCCCCGCGGCAACAAATGTGACCTTGTCGATGGTGGTCTTGTCGAATTGCGCCGACTTGAGCGCCTCGCAAGCTTGGGCAGGTTCGGCAGGTCGTGCCACCTGGGCACTGACTGGAGCCGTCACCAAACCGATGCCGGCCGAGGCCATAAGGGCCAGAGGAATTCGAAAGCGCATGGAAGTCATCCCGATGACGAGGCGAAGCCCCAATAGCCGAACCATAGAAGGGAGCCGCCTGGCAGGCTATGCCTGCCCCCGCAGTCCTGCTATGCACAGACGGAAACTCTCAGAGGGCAAGCTACCGCGCAATCCAGCTTTGCCGGATACGACATGGCCTTGGCCAGGGCCCTCTATCCTTTTGGGTCACACTTTGGGTTGAGAGCCTTCCCACCGAGGGCAGAACAACGATCCAGGAGCCAGCAGACCGATGAACGACCTCACCCAACTGATTTTTGAGCAACGCGGCCACGTGGCCATCCTCACTCTGAACAGCCCGCCGGTCAACGCGTTGACCCGGGTGCTCAATGACGAACTGACCCTGGCCCTGGACCGCATTTCAGAAACGCCCGAGATACGCGCGGTGGTGCTCACCGGAGCAGGCAAGGTGTTTTGTGCGGGCGCCGACCTCAAGGGCCGCAAGGACAACATCAAGGGCCCGGGCGACATGCAGGCCCATTCGCGACGTACCCGCGAGTGCTTCCACGCAATTCGCGAGTGCGCCAAACCGGTGGTGGTGGCGATCAATGGCGCCTCGCTGGGCTCGGGCCTGGCCATGGTGGCCTCGGCGGACATCATCGTCGCCTCTGAGAAGGCGACCCTGGGCCTGCCCGAGGTGGACGTGGGCCTGCTGGGCGGCTGCGGCCACGCGATGCGCCTGTTCTCTCACTCACGTCTGCGCCGGATGGCGCTGACCGGCATGCGTGTCGATGGCGCCGAGTTGCTGCGCCTAGGCGTGGCCGAGGCCTGCACCACGCCCGAGGAGTTGATGCCCACCGCGCTGGCAATTGCGGAGAACATCGCAGCCAAGAGCCCGGTCTCAACCCGGATGATTAAGCACACCCTCAACGTGATTGAAGACATGAGCCTGCGCGATGGTTACCGCTACGAGCAGGACATGACCGCGCAGATCGGCCAGACCGAAGACGCCAAGGAAGCCCAGCGCGCCTTTGCCGAAAAGCGCGCGCCTGTCTTTACCGGACGCTGAGTCGCCCGAGGAGCGGCCGGTCCGCACCAAGACCACGCCACGCAAAAGGCCCTGGGGCGCAAACCCCAGGGCCTTTGCATATGCGAACGCCGCTTACTGGATCGAGATCTTGGCCTCGCGGACCAAGGTGCCCCAGCGCACCGACTCGGCCTGCATCAGACGCCGGTACTCTTCGGAGGACGTGGGAGCCGCCGCGAGGCCCTGGCTCGCCAGGGCCGCTGCGACGGCGGGGGTACGAAGCGTCTCATGCATCGCGTCGCGCATCTTGTTCATGATGGCGGCCGGGAGGCCCTTGGAGGCGATCAAACCGTAGTTGGAGTCGGCCACCACGTTGGGCAGACCCAGTTCAGCCGCTGTCGGCACGGTGGGGATCGCGTCGGACCGGCGCTGGCTGTTGACCGAGAGGATCTTCACACCCCGAGAAACTTGCGCCATCACCGGGGGGAGGTCGGCGCAAAGCACGTCGATGTTGCCAGCCAGCAAGGCGGTGATCGCCGGCGCTGCGCCGTTGAACGGGATATGGGTCATCTTGATCCCGGCCTCTCGGGCCAGCAGTTCGGTGCCCAGGTGCGGGCTGGTCGCGTTGCCGGCGGATCCGTAATTGAGCTTGCCCGGGTCCTTCTTGGCCATAGCGATCAGCTCCGCCAGGGTTTTGGCTGGCACGTTGGGGCCCACGCTGCACACCTGGGGAGTCCGCGCCACCATCGTGACGTAGTTGATCTCGTCCACCGAGTAGGGCACCTTCTGCAGGTGTGGCAGCACGGTGATGCCGCCCGGAACGCCCATGCCGAAGGTGTAGCCGTCGGGGTCGGCCCGGTGGACCGAGTCCATGCCGATGATGCCGCTGGCGCCGGCGCGGTTGTCGACGGTCACCGGCTGGCCCAACACCTCACCGAGGCGCGGGGCGATCGTGCGCGCCAGCAGGTCCACCGGCCCACCGGCCGGGAAGGGAACCACCAGTTTGATCGGCTTGGTAGGCCAATTGCTCTGGGCCTGGACGGGCAGAGCCACCGCGGCACACATACCGGCCAGGGCCAGCGCAAACAGGGAACGCTTTTTCATCGCTTGTCTCCTTCTTAGGTCGATGAGGGGGGGAAAGCAGCTGGGCCGCCATGGGGTGGCGGGCCGAACTCGGGGAAGTTGTCGGGGCGGATCATCTGGCGTCCGTTTCAGGCGGGCAGGTCCAGCACCGTGCGGGCCAGGATGTTGCGCTGGATCTCATTGCTGCCGGCGAAGATCTTGGCGCCCATGGCGTTAAACAGCGGAGCCACCACATGCAGGTCAATCTCGTCGCTGCGGCAGTGGTCCCGCAGGGCGCCATAGTCTTGCGCCGATTCAATCAGTAACAAGGCCAGGCGCTCATAGGTCTCGGTTGACCAGATCTTCAACGTGGAGATGGTGGGCGGAATGACTTCGCCGCGCTTGGCCAGCTCGGCAAATCCGGTGTAGGCAGCCCCCAGGTCGATGGCGTCTAGCTGTAGCTCGGTCAGCCGGACCAAGAACGCCGGGTCGTCCTGCATGCCCCGCTGCCGGGCCAGCTTTTCCACCTGCCGCAGGGTGTGCTGCGAGTGCTTGGGGCTTCCGGTGAACAGGCGCTCGAACCCCAGCAGGGCCTTGGCCACCGTCCAGCCCTCGTTGAGGCCGCCAACCAGGTTCTCCACGGGCACGCGCACGTTGTCGAAGAAAACCTCGCAAAAGTCCGACTCGCCCGCGATGTTGCGGATTGGGCGCACGGTGATGCCCGGGGTCTTCAGGTCCACGAGCAGGAAACTGATGCCGGCCTGCTTCTTCACAATCTTGTCGGTGCGCACCAGCATGAACATGTGGGTACCGTCGGCGCCCCAGGTGGTCCAGGTCTTCTGGCCGTTGACGATGAAATGATCGCCGTCCTTGACCGCTTCGGTCCGCACCGCA
>JAURKV010000055.1 GCA_030831585.1 Ramlibacter sp.
AGCATGACGGCCAGGCGCGCGGCTTCGAAGGGTGAGAGCTGGGACACGCTCTTGCGGTAGTAGTGGCGCGCTGCGGCCTCGGCGCCGAACACGCCCTCACCCCACTCCACGCTATTGAGATAGATCTCGAGGATGCGCTCCTTGGACAGCAGTTGTTCAAGGGCGAAGGTCAGTACGATTTCCTGGCCCTTGCGCACCAGAGTTCGTTCGCCCGAGAGAAACAGGTTCTTGGCCAGTTGCTGGGTGATGGTCGATCCGCCTACGATGCGGGGCTTGGCGTTGCGACCGGCCTGCGCCCGCCGCGCCGCTTGCTGCTCAGCCCGCGCATTACGCTGCCAGGCTTTTTCGATCGCATCCCAGTCGACGCCGTCGTGGCTGGCGAAGCCGTCGTCTTCCGAGGCGATCACCGCACGCTTGAGGTTGTCGGAGATGCGCGCATAGGGCACCCATTCTTGGCGCCAGCGCAGGCCGTTTTTACCCTCCTGGGCAATGCGCCAGGCCTCGGATCGCTGGAAGGCGGTGGACTCGGGCGCGATCAGCGCCATGGTGGCGATGCGCAGCACGAAAAACAGCTGCAGGCCCAGAAGCCCCACCACGACAAGCAGCAGCCAGCGCCCCAATGCTTTCATGCCTTCATGCCTTCCTACTCATGCCAAGCGGGTCCATGTTCACACCCGGGTGGTGGGTCGCTAGGGGCTGGGGCCAGGCCCTGCGCCCTAGCGGCCGCTCATGCGGGTTTCCAGGGTCTCCTCCCGGGTGAAGCGAAAGCGCGAGACCACCACGATCTGGTCGGCTTGGCGGCGCATGGCCTCACTGAAGCGGGAAAAGGGTCCGGCAAGGCGGGCAATGGCCATCGCCCGCCGGTCAAGGTTGAGGTTACCCGAACTCTCGACCACCTCCGTGCCCAGTACCCGTCCGTCGTGGTTGACCGTGAGCAACAGGGTCAGCTCGCCATAGAGTTTTTGCCCGGCCTGGGTCGGAAAGTTTTGCGTGCCTCGGTCCTCGATCCGTCGGCGCAGGGCGTCGTAATAGGTGGCGTAGATAGCCTCCCGGGTCGCCGGACTCACGAAGCGTTTGCGGGGACGGGCGTTTTCCTCCTGGATACGCCGCTCGATCTCCGCCATGAGTTGTGTGAGTTGGCGGCGGCGCTGCTCCCGCTCGCGCGCCTGTGGGCTGTCGGCCTCAACGCGCGGGTCGGTCGGGGGCAGGGTGGCCAGGGCTTGTCGAACCTGGGCCAGCAGGGCAGTCTGCTGTGCCTGCATCGCCGCGACGCGCTTTTGGGTTTCTTCCAGCGCATCGCCGTCCTGAGCTGTGGGCGAGGGCGGCAGTGGCGAGGTGGCCCGCCCGCGCTCGGCCTCGCCGCCGCCGGCGAGCGAGGCGTTGGCCAGGGCCTGCGGTTTATCGACCCGCTCCTTGCTGCGGGCATTGACCAGCACCACCTCGAGGGGCGTATCCTGGAAGATGCGGTCAAAGCGCTGCGGGTCGACGATGCGCAGGGTGAAAAGGGCCACGTGCACCGCCACCGAAATGAGCAGGGCGATTTGCAGAGTGGTGAGGCGCAGCCGGCGCGGCGCCTGCAGCCCGGTGCCGCGGCTCTCTCCAAATTCCCCTAATTCCCCGATCCCGCCAAGCTCGCCGGACTCGCCCCGTTTGCGGCGATACAGCGTGCGGTTGACGAGCTCTCGCAGGCCCATTGCCCTCGCCCGGTTTCAGTCTGCCGCCGGCGCGCTGCTGGGGGTCTCGCCAGCGTCGGCTTCGGACAGGTCCACCGCAATCGCCAAGGGGCCGGCCACTGGCTCCTCATCGTCGGCGCTGTCATCCTCGGCACCTGTGGGCAGGGCTTCGGCATCGAGCCGCTCGCTCACCGTGCCGCCCAGGTCCAGGGCAATCTCGTCGACCTCGCCCAGACGCACCCGCACCCGAGCGCCGCGTGGCAGGCCGTTCGTGCCCATCACCGGAAGCACCAGGGGCAGGGTGTCGGCGCGGACCAGACCCTCTTTGAACACGGTCGCCTCGAGCTCCTGGATGCCCCGCTGCGCCAGGTAGCGAAGCGTCCAGAAGCGCTCCATTCCGGCCTGGTAGGCGTTGTAGGTCGAGTACGCGGCGTCGAAGCTGGAGATGATGGAGAAAAGCTCTGCATCCTTGGGCTTGAAGGGCGCCGCCAGGGCGGCGGTGCGGCCGTGGCGCGCAGCGGCGATGATCTGCCACTGGTTCACCAGGTCGGTGTAGCGGCGCAGGGGCGAGGTGCTCCAGGCATAGCACTTGACCCCGATACCGGCATGGGGCGCCGGCTTGGTCCCCATGCGCACCTTCACGCCCGGCGCCAAACTGGCCTGGCTGCGGTAGATGGCGGGCACGCCCAGGTCTGCCAGCCACTGGCCCCACTGGCTGTTCGCAAGAATCATGGCCTCGGCCACGATCAGGTCTAGCGGCGCGCCGCGCCGGCGCACGCTGATCTCGACCTGCTCCTGGCCCGAGGGTTCATCACCTGCCGTGTCGACCAGACGGAAGTTGTAATCCGGTCGGTTGAAGGTTTCGGGCTTGCCCCGCACGACCTCGCGCAGGCCCTTCAGATGGCGGGCCAGTCGCCACAGGAAGGACAGCTCGGGCCGCAGCGAGGCCGCAGGCTCGGGCACCGGATCCCCCTCGTACTCGGGGTTGCTCGGGTCCTCCAGCCAGGGCTCGGTGATGGTGGCGTCGAGTTTGTCGTGACGCAGGTTGTGGGCAATGGCCACCCGCTCCAGTCGGGTGTCGGCGCCCTGGATTTCCAGCGTGGCCTCGTCAAAGCGCACGTAGAGCGAGACGGTCGGGCAGTCGCGCCCCTCTTGCAGGGTGTAGGCCTGTACCACCGCGTCGGGCAGCATGGTGATCTTGTGCCCCGGCATATAGACGGTGGACAGGCGCTGGCGCGCTACCTGGTCTACCGCCGAGGCGGGCGCCAGCGCCAGGCCAGGCGCGGCGATATGCACGCCCAGGGTGACCGTGCCCGAGCCCAGGCCCTGCACCGACAGCGCGTCGTCGATCTCGGTGGTGGCCGAGTCGTCGATGGACCAGGCTGGCACCGGTGCCAGCGGCAGTTCGTCGGTGATCGGGGGCGCCTCCAGGGGCGGAAAGCCGGTGCCTTTGGGGAAATGCTCGAACAGAAAACGCTTCCAGTGAAACTGGTAGGCCGATTCGATGGCGCCTGCTTGCCGCAGCAGGTTCAGCGGTGCCAGCTGGGTGCTGCGCGCGGCCTCGACCACCGCCTTGTATTCGGGCGAGTTCTTGTCTGGCTTGAACAGGATGCGAAAGAGCTGCTCGCGTATCGGGTCGGGGCATTGGCCGGCGGCCAGCTCGCCGGCCCAGGCATCGATCTGGGCCTGGACCTGCTTTTTCTTTTCGATGGCGGCCAGGGCCTGTTGCACGATCTCGGCTGGCGCCTTGCGAAAGCGGCCTTTGCCGGCGCGCCGAAAGTAGTGCGGCGCCTCGAACAGGCGCAGGAGGGCGGCCGCTTGCTCCTCGAGGCTGGCCTGGGCGCTGAAGTACTCACGCGCCAGGTCGGCAAAACCGAACTCTTCTTCGGGCGCGAATTCCCAGGCCAGCGCAAGCTCGATCTCGGCGGCCACGCGCTGGGCGCCCGCAAGCAGGTCGGAGGGGTTGGGCTTGTCGAAGCGCAAGAGGATGTGGGCGGACTTGACCTTGACCCGCTTGCCGGTCTCAAGCTCCACCTGGGCCGAGGCCTCGGCCTCGGACAGCACGCGGCCGGTGTGAAATTTGCCGGCGTCTTCATAGAGAACGAACATGCCCGGATTGTCCCACGCAGGCTGGACAGGACGGGGCGACTCCTGACGCCTGCGGCGATAATTCTCGGCCATGTCCGCTGTCATCGAAAAACCCTCCCTGCTGCAAAGGGCTGCTCCCTTGGTGCGGGGTTTTGACGGACCCTTGGCCTTCGCCATCTTCATGCTCGCCTGTGCCGGCCTGCTGACCATGTATTCCTCCGGCTTCGACCACGGCACACGCTTCGTGGACCATGGCCGCAACATGCTGATTGCCGGCTTTGTCATGTTCGTCGTCGCCCAGGTGCCGCCGCAGCGCCTGATGACGCTGGCGGTACCGCTCTACACCCTGGGCGTGGCCTTGCTGGTGGCGGTGGCCTTGTTTGGCATCACCAAAAAGGGGGCCAAGCGTTGGGTCAGCGTTGGCATCGTCATTCAGCCCAGCGAGATCCTCAAGATCGCGGTGCCGCTAATGCTGGCCTGGTGGTTTCAAAAGCGCGAGGGTCAGATGCGTCCGCTGGACTTCCTGGTCGCGGGTCTCCTTTTGGCTATTCCGGTGGGCCTGATCGTCAAGCAGCCTGACCTGGGCACCGCCATCTTGGTGCTGGCGGCCGGCCTTTCGGTGATCTTTTTTGCGGGCCTGTCATGGCGCCTCATCATTCCACCAGTGCTCCTGGGTCTGCTCGGCATCATCTTGCTGGTGGTGTTCGAGGCGCAGTTGTGCGCGCCTGGGGTGGACTGGCCGCTGCTGCATGACTACCAGCAGCAGCGGGTGTGTACCTTGCTCGACCCCGGCAAAGACCCGCTGGGTAAGGGCTTCCACATCCTCCAGGGCATGATCGCCATCGGCTCCGGCGGTATCTTCGGCAAGGGTTTCATGCAGGGGACGCAGACCCACCTGGAGTTCATCCCCGAGCGCACCACCGACTTCATCTTCGCCGCCTTCTCCGAGGAGTTCGGGCTGCTGGGCAACCTGTTCCTCATCGCGGGTTTTGTCGCTCTGGTGCTCCGTGGCCTGACCATTGCCTCCGAGGCCTCGACCGTCTTCTCCCGCTTGCTGGCGGGCGCGGTGACCATGATTTTTTTCACCTATGCCTTCGTGAACATGGGCATGGTGAGCGGCATATTGCCCGTGGTGGGGGTGCCGCTGCCCTTCATCAGCTACGGCGGGACCGCCATGGTCACCTTGGGCCTGGGCCTGGGGATTCTGATGTCCATCGCCCGCAGCAAGCGGCTGGTGCAGACATAATCGTCCGATGATTTCCCGCGAACCGACCCTCGAACGCCTGGACACCGCCCGGCGCCTGCTACTCGAGCCTTTTGGCCTGACCGAGTCCGACCTGACACGCGCCCTAGGCGAAATCACCTCGCACCGGGTCGACGATGCCGACCTCTATTTCCAGTACACCCGCAACGAGGGCTGGAGCCTCGAGGAAGGCATCGTCAAGACTGGCAGCTTCAGCATCGACCAAGGGGTGGGCGTGCGCGCGGTGAGCGGCGAAAAAACCGCTTTCGCCTATTCCGACGACATCTCCCTGGCCTCCCTGCTCGACGCCGCCCGTACGGTCAGGGCCATCGGTGCAGCCGGCGGCAAGGCCAGGGTCAAGACTCCGGCGCGCAAGGTGGCCGCGAGCCGCTCGCTCTATGCGGGCCTCGACCCGATCGCCACCCTGGACAGCACCGCCAAGGTCGAGCTTCTGGGCAAGGTTGAAAAGCTCGCCCGCGCCCGAGACCCGCGCATCGTGCAGGTGATGGCGGGTCTCGCTGCCGAGTGGGATGTGATCATGGTGGCGCGCGCGGACGGCACCCTCGCCGCCGATGTGCGCCCACTGGTGCGGCTGTCGGTGACCGTCATCGCCGAGCAGGCCGGTCGGCGTGAGTCGGGCTCTGCGGGCGGCGGCGGCCGCTTCGGCCTGGCCTATTTCGACGACGCCCGGATCACCACCTATGTCGACGAGGCGGTCAAGGCCGCCCTGACCAATCTTGAGTCTCGTCCGGCCCCGGCTGGCGAGATGACCGTGGTGCTCGGCCCCGGCTGGCCCGGCGTCTTGCTGCACGAAGCCATCGGACACGGCCTCGAAGGTGACTTCAATCGCAAGGGCTCGAGCGCGTTCTCCGGCCGCATCGGTCAGCGTGTGGCCGCCAAGGGTGTCACCGTGCTCGACGACGGCACCATTGCCGACCGTCGCGGCTCGCTCAACGTCGACGACGAGGGCCATGCCAGCCAGCGCAACGTTCTCATTGAGGACGGCATCCTGCGCGGCTACATCCAGGATTCGCTCAATGCCCGCCTGATGGGTGTCAAGGCCACCGGCAACGGTCGGCGCGAGAGCTATGCGCACATCCCTATGCCGCGCATGACCAACACCTACATGCTCAGTGGCGACAAGGCGCCCGAGGAGATCGTGGCCAGCATCAAGAAGGGGCTGTACGCCACCAACTTCGGCGGCGGCCAGGTCGACATCACCTCGGGCAAGTTCGTCTTTTCCGCCAGCGAGGCCTACTGGGTCGAAAACGGCAAGGTCCTCTACCCGGTCAAGGGCGCCACCCTGGTCGGCAACGGCCCGGACGCGCTCACTCGCGTGTCCATGATCGGCAACGACATGGCGCTCGACTCCGGTGTCGGTACCTGCGGCAAAGAAGGTCAGAGCGTGCCGGTGGGCGTGGGCCAGCCCACTCTGCGCATCGACGGACTGACCGTCGGCGGTACCGCCTAACGCGGCTGCGTCGCTATGCCTGAGCAAAAGCCGTGTTGTTCAGTTCTCGCCGAAGGTCGGGCTTTCTCACTGGCGGTTGCGCAGGCGACACCCCTGCTGGTCTGACCGTCCGTTTTGTGTGCTAAATTGCCTCCTATGCCTTGCCACAGCGTTTTCTTTTTTGGCTACTTTTGGTACTTCTCCAGCCCCACCGGCGGCCGAGAGACCTGAGCGCACCCCAAGAAAACGCCCTCAAGAATCCCGAAAAACCGCCGGTCCCCACCGGCGGTTTTTTTTCGCCCTTTGCAATCCCTCTCGAATCACAACTTGAACAGGAGCCCCCCGATGTCCGCCAAGCCCACCACCGATACCTCCTGGTATGCGAACCCCGTCGACAAGACCAGCCAGACCGACGACCAGCGCATCAAGGACATCACCGTGCTCCCACCGCCCGAACACCTCATCCGCTTTTTCCCGATCGCCGGTACGGCGGTGGAGCGGCTCATCACAGACACCCGCCGTCGTATCCACAACATCATGAGCGGCAAGGACGACCGCCTTCTGGTGATCATCGGGCCCTGCTCCATTCATGATCCGGCCGCCGCCCTCGACTACGCCCGCCGGCTCAGGCCTTTGCGTGAGCAGTACGCCGACACGCTTGAGATCGTGATGCGGGTCTACTTCGAAAAGCCCCGCACCACGGTCGGCTGGAAGGGCTTGATCAACGACCCCTACCTCGACGAGAGCTACCGCATTGACGAGGGCCTGCGCATCGCCCGCCAGCTCCTCATCGAAATCAACCGCCAGGGGCTGCCCGCTGGCAGCGAGTTCCTCGACACCATTTCGCCCCAGTACATTGGTGACCTCATCTCTTGGGGTGCCATTGGCGCACGCACCACGGAGAGCCAGGTCCACCGCGAATTGGCCTCGGGCATCTCGGCGCCGATCGGTTTCAAGAACGGCACCGACGGCAACATCCGCATCGCCACCGACGCCATCCAGGCGGCGGCCCGTGGCCACCACTTCCTCTCCGTCCACAAGAACGGCCAGGTCGCTATCGTGCAGACCCAGGGCAACAAGGACTGCCACGTCATCCTGCGTGGCGGCAAGGCGCCCAACTACGACGCGAGCAGCGTGGCGGCTGCCTGCAAGGACCTGGCCGCTGCGGGCCTGCCTCCCAGCCTGATGGTGGACTGCAGCCACGCCAACAGCAGCAAGCAGCATGACAAGCAGGTCGATGTAGCGGTGGACATTGCCCAGCAGCTCGCTGCGGGCTCACGCAGCATCTTCGGCGTGATGGTCGAGAGCCATCTGGAGGCCGGCGCCCAGAAGTTCACCCCTGGCAAGGACGAGGTGAACAAGCTGGTCTATGGCAAGAGCATCACCGACGCCTGTCTGGGTTGGGAGCCCTCGCAGCAGGTGCTGGCCATCCTGTCGGAGGCGGTCCGCAAGCGGCGGGCCTGAAGACGCGGCCCTTGGTGAGTCGGGGGTGAGCGCCCCGTGATGGGCGCATTCAGCGTGCGCCCGTCAATGACGCGCGGCGCTCAGTGCGCCAAGGCCGAGAGCAGCTTGGCGTGAATGCCACCAAATCCGCCGTTGCTCATGCAAAGAATCTGGTCGCCGGGCCGGGCGGCGGCCGCGACCAGGCGGACCAAACTGTCGATGTCGGCCGCGACCTCAGCGCGTGGGCCCATGGATGCCAGCGCCTCCCTAGCGTCCCAGTCCAGGCCGCCGGCATGGCAAAACGCCAGGTCGGCCTGCTCCAGGCTCCAGGGCAGCTGCGACTTCATCGTGCCCAGCTTCATGGTATTCGAGCGTGGTTCGAACACCGCCAGGATGCGCTGACCCGGCGGCAGCTGCCGGCGCAGGCCGTCGACTGTGGTGCGGATGGCGGTGGGGTGGTGGGCAAAATCGTCAAAGACCGTGATCTGGTTCACGGTGCCCCGGTTTTCCATGCGGCGACGCACGTTTTGAAAGTCAGCCAGCGCCGCTGCGGCTACCTCGGGTGGCACACCGACATGCTCGGCCGCGGCGATGGTTGCCAAGGC